>JAGVYU010000039.1 GCA_018303105.1 Candidatus Woesearchaeota archaeon
CTGGATTACGACGCTGGGGTATGTGAGCAATGCTCCAGTGTGGGGGCTGAAAATCGCCTGCTGCACGCCCATCCCGAGTTTTCGTATATTTACAGCAACCAACCTGAAAAAATTTCCGGACACTGTATCCTGCATGACCTCCGCGACTTTGTCAAATGCAAGTTCAGCCGGAATTCCATCCCCTATCCTGTTTCCCAGCTGAAACAATGCAGACGCAAACTCCGCTTCAAGCTGTTTCGCCTTTTGCCGTATGCCCATCACGTTTCTTGATCGTAGCCGGTAGTACAAACCAATGGAAAGGCCAAAACTCAGCGGGATAAAGATGCTCAGCAAGGAAGACCCAAGACCAAACGGTCCCAAGATCTTGCCGGCACTCGGTCCAGTTGAAGCGCTGCTTTCCCTGTATTCAAGGAAGTAAAACCATGCATCCTCTGAAGTTACGCCATCACATTCGGGAGTGTCCGAGACAATGCGTTGCACTTCAAGCCGTTGCGTGAGAATATAGTCATAGTTGCAGTCAATCGTATTGAGGATAATCGGCGAAAGGCCAACGGCCAAAAGGAGTATAAACACAATCGAGCAGATGAACAAAGGAGGAACTCTTATTTCCTGCTTCCCAATGTGAACAAGCAGATTCTTGTATTTTTTCAGCTCCGGATTAATCTCTGTAATGTCCGTGTCTCCATATCCTGTAGGGCGTTTTGACAAAATTGTTTTTCCGAGGAAGAAAACACCGACGGGAAGCACAACATTATACAATGCAAACAAGTGGCTCGGCTGCACTTCCGGCAAAAAGCTTACAACCAAGGGTAATATCACGAGCCCCAATATGGGCAGGATAATCCCCAGCATGTTGAGCATATTAATAGGCCCTTTGAGGTCGTGCGCGTAATGCAGCATTTTTTCATATGTCTCGGTTAAAATGACGTCCAAGCTGCGGTCCAAAAGACTTACACGCCTATCTTCGCTAGGCTCATATAAGGATGATTCAATCAAATGGAACGCTTCGATGTACTCAATGTTATATCTTCGCCAGGATTCAAGATAATGGTCCAGGCTTTCCTTAACGCTCTCATATTTCTCCGTCTCGACATCCCAGAGCACTTTCTTGAGATCCAACGATAAGGGCGGACTCAGATGATCTGATGCAAACTCAACCGCGAGCTCGAGGTTCGATGTATGCCTCATGTACGTGACGACATAAAAGATGCTGAGCACCATCTGGTTTGAGCCTTTAAGCCGCCATTGGTCAGCAAAAAACAAAGGAAGATTCATCGCGGGATTGATTAAAACCGCTGCGGTGATGAGGAAAAAAACAACCCAGAACATGGAATGCAGGAGCGTATAGCTTAAAATCCCGCCGATCACGGCAAAGAGCAGCGGCCCGAGAACTCCAAACGATACCGCTCCGGCTGGAGTGATTTGAAGGTGCGTGATCGAAATCGCTTCCCACAAGTCTGCCTCTTTCTTTTTATCAGGTGCGATCTTAATGATCTTCTCGCTGATGTCGCAGAAGTTTTCATAAACCGTTAGGTGTTTTGGCAAATTCTCTTCTTTGAACTGGCGGTATTCCTGCGAATAGATAACCCGGGGACTAGCCTGTACGGGAATCTTGAGCTCTGTCTCTATCTTGTCCTTGTATTTCTGCATGAGCTGCTCAATTTCCTCTTTGGAAATCTTTTCCATCTTACAATCCCTTCTTCTTAATCTGGCGCTTTAGCCATTCTTCCCACCGGAAGTAAATCTGTTTCGTGTCCAACACCCCGAGCTCTGTTTTCACTTCGTCAGAGATGCGGTGAAACTGGTCATTGCTCGATATGACGAAGGGTGCTTCCAGTAATTCATCGTTTTTTGTCTTAATAGCATAATCAACGATCGTTTGCTTGACTTTTGCCCTGAGCATGATGTTTTCCCATATCGCGTCCCAGTTGCCCACCCAGTCCTTGACGCGTGAGGCGATGCTTTTCAGGAGTTCACTATCCCCATGCATGAGGTCATCCGTAGGAAGGAGCATATCTTTTTCCGCGTTGTAACTCATCAAGTCTACAAACCCCTTTTCAAGCAAGGGGTCGTTCTCCCATTCTTTCCGCACTTCCGTAATCTGTGTGATTCTCCTCCATCGGTGTAGGCCATCTGCGCTGCGGATGGGCTTTGCCACGACGATGACATCCGTTGCTTTAAAGCTTGTTTTTGGAACTCCAAGGTCATTGACAACACGGTCAAATACTCCGTACGGGCTGTCGCCATGGATCGTTCCTGCCACGACATTCGCGAGCGCCCCAACGCGCATAGCCTCATACAGGCTTTTTGCCTCTGTTGATCGCACTTCTCCCACGATCAGGCATGAATCCCCCATGCGTAAGGTTGTGCGTATGCCTTCTTCAGCTGTAACTTCAGAGCTTCCTTTCGAGAGCGCAGCAGCCACAGTCATGGATTGAAGGTTGTATCCGAGTTTGCGTAGTTGGTTTGTGGGAAGTTCAAGCGTATCCTCAATCGTTATGATCCTATACTTCCGCATTATCTCAGTCATAAGCGCTCCAAGCAGGCTTGATTTTCCTGCGCTTCGTGTTCCCGCAATGAGCATCGTTCTGCTCCCATCGACAATGAAACTCAAAAGGCCTGCAGCTTCAGCGCTGATCATCTTGTTTTTCATGAATAAGGGTAATGTCCATGGCTTATCCCTATGCCTCCTGAATGCGAACGCCATTCCTGTTGGATCAAGCGGAGGAGCAATCACGGCAACACGAGCGTTTGCTTCCGGAATGGTGATATCTGTATCCAGCACAGGATTCGCTTCGTCTAAGGGCCTTCCTGAGATCATGCGCAGTTTTGATGCCCAGGATTCAGCTTCCGTATTTGTCGGAATAATATTGGTAATACAGTCCTCAAAGTCGGCATGCACGATGAACATGGGGCTTTGCCCTAAAGGAGAATTGATTGTTACATCCTGGATCTTTTCATCTTGCAAGAGCACTTCAATGAGTCCGAATCCAACAGTATACCGAATGAGAATCTGAGTCAATTCCTTAATTTTATGCGATGGTACTGCGCGAGCTCTTCCAGTAAATCATGGCCCACATTATAGAAGACCTGCCGCATGCGCTCGGGATCGACAAACTCCGTTCGTGTTGGCTTGTGTTCGGCAAGGATATTGCGCGCGAGATCAAGAAGCTGGTACTTATCCTCAGAGAGCTTGAATTCCGGAGGGATGATATGGTACATGTTTTGGATCGTGTCAGGGAGCGCGAAGATCGTTACCTCTGTTTCCCCGACGCGGTAACTGTCAATTTCCTCTGCTCCTTCGGGATATGACGCCATGAGCTTCGTGTACATGAAGTCCGGTTTGATCATGGGGCTGAAAAAGCTCCTGTACACAGTGCGATCTCCGACCTTGTGGCCTTCGAGATACGGCATCGCGAGTTTGATGAGCTGCGTGTCCTCGAGCATTTTTTTGAGGCGTTCAAGGAGGCTGACGTAGCGCTGCTCGAACTCACTCGTGTGCTGTTCAGCCACAAGTTTCTCTCTCCTCAGGATGCGCTTGATCTCCACATAGCATCCGAGGGGATCGCTTTTCAGTAGGTTGAATACAACATGCTGCAGCTCATCATAGCGCTGGTAGAAGTATTTTCCATACCGTGGATCTGCGACAAGCCCGAAATCCGTTTTCTCCTTCATGAGCCTGTTGTAGAGCTTTGCGACCTCAACCAGAAGCTGCGTCTGCCCATAATCGTATTCGTAATCCCTTTTCTGGTTGAAGACAATCTTTGTGACATTGCCCGCTTCGACAAGCTTGTCCATGAGCCGTGCCATGCAGATCGGATCATCCTCGATGCTGGGCGTTCTTGGATAGGCGTTGTAGTTAATCTGGAGGATAACCTCATCCCGCTCTCGGATCACTTCATAGTCCTTGTCGTCCTGGAACAGCGCCATTATCGCTTCTTCTCCTCGCTGGTTTTGAGCTGGCTCAGCGCGATCTCTATGAGGTGGCTTTTATTGCGATACCTCACCTTATCTTTGAGCTTCTGATCCATCCAAGAAATCAGTTCTTCGTCAATCGTCGCGCTGATCGGCTTTTTCATACGGGAAACATATTATGAAATATATTTAATAATAGATTATGTATTTTATCCTATGAGTATATAAATGTTTGTCATTTCAATCAATAACCACTCCTCAATACTCCCATAACTTTAAGTACCGTCTGGCATCGATACGCGTCATGACTCCCGGTTTTTTGCAGCCAACTCAGCAGAAGGGCATGTTCTCCCAGAAGAAGCAGGAGCCTCAATACGATTTCCATGAAGTCCTAGATCAGGTGAACGGCGCCGTTGTCCGTTTACGCACGCTGGAGGAGCGCTATAACAACCTTCAGAAGAAGACCCAGATTACGGAGGAGAATATGCTCCGGGGCAATAAGCGGATCCAGGATGAAGTTCACATGATCAACTCAGACATTATGGAGCTGAAGAATGAGATTCGCGAGTTAAAGGAAAAGCTCAGAATGGTCGTCGCCGAGATGAAAAACCTCGCGCAGAAGGAGGACGTCAAAGTCCTCCAGAAGTACATGAACCTCTGGGATCCCGTCAACTTTGTAACGCATCAGGAGCTTCCTTCGATCGTCAAAGATATCATTGACGAACAGAAAAACAAGGAGCAGAATCAGTGAGCCAGCCCCTCATAGGGATCTCGTTCTCGCTTCTTCTCAATATAGGCAACCGCAACCTTGCCATCTGATTTAAAGTGCACAATATCTCCCGTCTCCACCTGATGGAAGAATCCTTGGAAATCAAGCATGTCAGCATGCACCCCAAATGCCGGAATATTCAGGTCCCTTGCGACGGTCATTGCATGGCTTGTTTTTTTTGCTTCATTACATGTGACGATTCCTCGTTTACCGGTGGTAAGTCGACTCATTGCCGCAACGGTTTCATCCAGTTTGTCACAGACAAGAATATATTCGGGAAATAGAGAATTTCCCAGCCTCCAAAATTGCTCATATTTAGCAATCTCGCGCCCAATACCTTCTCCCGGATCTGAAATGACCATACACATCAACATACGCCCATTCATTCTCATCTCTCTAAAATTCATAAAGTCATAATTGCTTGGAATCCTGCTATGTTCCATAAAACGATCAGCACGTTCATCTTGAGGAAGCCCAAATATGGCATCATGACCCGTCTGGATAAGCAAAATTGCAAGGCCGCTTCGACTAAAGGTAACATATGCCGGAAGCGCAAGCTCTCCGGCGATTCCGTTGCAGACTTCACTAACAATGCTCAGTGAATTATCTGGAATTGTTAGATCTAACGCAGCCTGCGGATTGATTCTCCTCGGAAGTTCCCGTATCTGGAAGAAATATGGGTTTTGTCCCGGTGTGAACGCAAACTCCACTTGTGTTGTGCCTTCCATTCCTAAGAGTTGTCTTGCGTGACGCGCGGCAGAATGAAGAAGATATAAATCAGACTCTGAGATAAAATCACGCGGCTCCATTGAAGGTTTTAGCACCCCCTGCTTTCTTTCTTCATCCAGAATGAATTCGAGAATATTGGAATCATGCTCGACTCTTGCTTCCTCACCATTACAGTATCGATATTCTATCACTGCCTGATTGCCTTCAATCTGGATCGTTCCCCTAATGAATGGATCAACAACCTGCTGCTGTACAATAATGGCCATCCTGCAATCATACTCAATGCCCATACGCTGTGCATACAATTCCACTGCTTTGCCCACCGCTGAGCTTTTTACCCTTGCGCATGCCAGTTCCAATGCAGAATAATCATTGACATTGGGAACACTCGTGAAAATGCCGGCGCAACTTGCCTCAATTCCATCTTCCATGACTGAGGATGAACGCACAATGATTGGTGTTCTTAACTCGTCAAAAGCCTGCCTCACATCCTGCTCGTCAAATTCAAATCTCGTATTCCCTATGCAACATACAGCATATGCCTGATAATCTGTTGGAACAATAAAAAAAGGAGGCACTTCAAACGTTCCAAGCTGCAGCGCCGCTTCCCTCAACCGCATTAAATTATATCCCTTACCTCCAAGAACATCCCGTGTAAGTTCCCCAACTCCTTGGCTATCCCACACTAATTCCATGCCCAATGTAAGTGCATATGCGTTTAAAAACCCTGCTGCTCAATCAGGGAGCCTCAGAACAAACAGTAAACTATTTATACCCACCTATTCTGCATTGTCTATATGGCATTATTTGGTTTAGGCAAGAAACCGCAGGATATCCCTCCATTGCCTCCTCAGGATCAGTATCCGCCAGTGAATCCAAGCCCTGTTGACATTGTTCTCCAGCTGCGGCAGCAGGGATTAAGCAATAATCAGATCGTCCAGACACTCCAAAGAGACGGCTATGCTTCTGATCAGATCTTTGACGCCATTAATCAGGCGGACATTAAGGGCAGTTTTGAGCCTTATCCTGCAGAGCAGATGCAGCCTATGCGTCCTATTGAAAATCCGATGCCGCAGATGGCTGAGCAGCAGTATCCTCCTATGCCTCAGCAGCATGAGCCCGTCGAGCAGCTCGTGGAAGCTATTGTGAACGAGCGCTGGGAAGAGATATCTAAAGAAATCAACAAAATCGCGGAATGGCGTGACCGCACAGATGCACGCCTTGCGAAGATGGAGCAGTCCATGCAGGATATGCGAGGTGAATTCGATCGATTGCATCAGGCACTGATTGGGAAAATCCAGGAGTATGACCAGAATATTCTCAATGTGGGAACGGAAATCAAGGCTATGGAAAAGGTCTTCCAGAAAGTCCTTCCACAGTTCACGCAGAACATTAATGAGTTAAATCGCATAACGAAATCTATTGATAAAAAAGCTTAGCCGATTGGACGGATCGTGCCACTATTTCCTATGGATTTATAAACGCTCAAGCACTTTCAATAGTCCATGATTGACGATATCTGTGCAGAACTTGATCACACGTTGCTGGCTGGAAGAGAAGATGCTCCAGAGGACATATTGCATCGGCTCGGCATTGCGGAGGAGCATCCGCAGCGGAACGTATTCATATTATTTATTAATAGATATTGCAAGCTCACCGAAGAATACCTTGAGAATAAGGAAGAGTTGGAGCATGAGCTGCAAATCCACGGCAAAAGGATCGGATGGAATTCTTTCTTTGGGGCCGCGATTGGGAGTATTCTTCCACCGTTTGGACCAGCAGCTGCAGCAGGAGCGTTAATGGGAGCTGGCATAACGCTGTATGATGAGCTAGAGGGTCGAAGAAGGAACTTTGTGCCTGCGGCTCTGGGCGCTCTCATTGGTGGCCTTGTGGGCTCACTCTTTGATTCAAAAACCTCAGCGCTGTGCTCATATGTGGGTGCTGGCATAGGAGCAGCAATCGGTGCGCTGAAAACGTATTACTCGATGACACCCCCTGTGCAAACTCAGGAAATAGAAAACTCATTGCTGCGTTTGCTCAAAGGCTATGAGACAAACCGGAATTGTCTTATTTCAGAGACCTCAGCTGCGCTCTAAGGATAGTCTGAGAGAGTATTAATCATACCGTGCCAATTTCTGCAGTGTAAACATCGCTACCAAAAGAATAAACACCATGCCGAGCACTTGGGGGTGGAACAGCGTCCCCCAGAACGCGGATTCTCCCGCGCTTGCAGCCGTCTGGCCTTCTGCTATTTCGCCCGCACTCTCAGGGCTTAATCCAGCGCTTTTCCCCCCGAATCCAACATTTGCGAGGCTCCCGAGCCCAATTATTAGCACGAGGGTTATAACCCAGTATGCAATCGTGCTTCCGTACCCACTCGTCTTCATGAATTCAGCAATCCCTTCTTCCGTATGCCCAAACAGCATGAACGCGAGGAGCACGAATATGAGGAAAACAAAAAGCACGACAAACCAGGGTGCCATCAAGTTAACGACCGTGCGCGCACCTTCAGAAAACAGGAACAGCACTGCCAAAATCAGCGCGAGAAACCCCTGGACTGCAGTGTTTTTTGACGGGAATCCCGTCTTCGCGAAGATCGCGTAACTAATCACAAGGATAAAAAGAAAAGGAAAAATGATCTGAAACTTCTGCAAAAGTCCAAATCCGTCAAGAATCGTTGCCATTTATTTTCCTGAGAGGAAATTGCTGATATCGTTGACAAGCTTGAATCCTTTTTTCTCCTTTGTGCCGCTCGCCGTAACCCATGCAATCACAAGTCCGAAGACAAGCAGGATAATAATGAGCGAGATCGCGTCAGATCCAAAGTAGCTCGTGAGGTCGTTCCATCCAGACCACCAGTCAGCTGCGGCTCCGAACAGGTAAATCACGGCGATGAGCGCGAAGACAAAGACAACCACTGCCAACTGCCCCATAGGCGCTCTGCTTTCCCATCCGAAAAGCCCGAGCAAGATGAGCAGCATGATGATCGCGATAGCGAGCGCGCTGACGCTGGGCAGGAACTTATTAATCGTTTCCAAGGGTCCGAAGTAAACAAAGATGAACGCGAGCACAAGCGAAACCACGATGCTGATGTTCTTGCGATCCTGGCCAAAGATCTTTGTCTTCTCCAGAATCGCGAACATAATCGCAAACACTAAGATGAAGGGTAACGCAATTTCAATAATCCCATAGTCTTGAAGCGTGCTGAAAAACTCGTATAAGCTGTAGGCCATACGCATACCTCCTTTTTAGGTCATTCATTGAGAATTTCATATATAAATGTTTCTATTAACCGTGAGAGAAACACTCCTTCATATTTGCCGGTGAAAATACCGTTATGATGAAGTAGCAAGATCATATGGCGCAGACTGATCGGGGACGCCCCCTCCGGGGTGGTCAGTAGGGCATTTTGCGACAGCAAAATGACCGTCTGCTGCCATAATCAGTACGCCTGAGAATCTGTAGAACTTGCACAAGTCTATCTTATAAGAATCAATTACGTCTTCTCCGGCACTTTGCGGTCCCGGACTATAAAATACATGAATCCGATGACGACGAGCATGAGGATTATCGATCCCACAACAGCGCTGTTGAAGTTATATGCGATATACTGCAATAACCATTCCAAAAACGGTTGTCCGGACGGAAGCCGAATCGCATGGAGGAAAATACCGATGATGCCAACAAACATGATGACCATGAACATGATTTTCCATTTTCCCTCAAGGATTACCCCTTCGGGTTTTTCCTGCATGAATGACCCAACAAGCAGCAGGAAAAAGACCGCGAGCATCAGGAGGATGACCATATTAGCGGAAGCTTCAGTGATCAGCGCCACGAGATGCGCGCTGGCGATAACCATGAATCCTATAACAAACGCGACCATCGCGTTCATGTTCTTTCGCGTGTATGTATGATCCCCTATTTTCTCCGTTCCAAAAACTTTCGTTTTCTCAAGGATCGCGAACATGATCGAGAACACAAGTAAAAACGGGAGTATGACATCATAAATACCCAAACGGTCAAAGAAGATCAGGATCCCTCGGAATGTGGACACGTCTGCCATAGTGCCTCTCGAAGAATCTTCCTATTTAAAGCTTTCTCTTTGGTCATGGACGGAAAACTTAATATCTCGAAGGCATTTTTTTAAGAATATGGTGCAAACTCCTTTGACCCTAAGCGGATGTCTCATAATCAATGATAAGCAGGAGCTTCTTTTGTTGTTTCGGAAGGATCACAGGCATTATGAGACTCCGGGTGGGAAAGTGAAGAAGGAGGAGTGTCGTGATCTGAGCAATCCAAGCCGGGATGAATTAATGCGAGCAGCGCTGAGAGAACTCTCTGAAGAGATGGGGACAGGTATGCACGTCGAGAGCATTAAATATTTTGGTAGCGTGATCGCAAAAACGCCTGACCGCAGGCCGATCCGTGCGCATAAGTTTATTCTCAAAATAGCAGGAACTCCCAAGATCATGGAGCCGGAAACCTTTTCTCACATGAAATACCTCCCAATAGCCAACCTTGCTAAATTCCAAATTTCCCCTGATCTGAAGTTGTTGGTGCCGAAACTCAAGAAATATGCCGAAAGGCACCAACATTTATAAGCAAAGTCAAGCCTAGGAGTTCATGATTAATATGAAGTCGTTCGACGCGATGCGTAAGGAGCTCAAAGTGTTTGAGCAGAGGCGTGAGGAGGTCATCTCCCGTTCTCGCGAGATGATTCAGCTATCAAAGAGGATTATCTATTCCGTGCAGCGTCATGAATCAGCTGCCGAATTAGTGACGCAGCTTAAAAAGGCGAAAGCATCGCTTCCCAAGGACGCGTTTGACACGGGCATGCAGTCTGTTGCGCTTCAGGAGTATGTGGAAGCACTAACGCTCTTTTCTCTCGTTGAAAAAGGCAAGCTTCCAACGGCAAAGGAGCTTAATGTGCCCGTGCATGAGTATCTTATGGGTTTGTGTGATCTCACAGGAGAGCTTGTGCGCATGGCCGTGAATGCCGCGATTAGAAAGCAGTTTAAGGATGTTGAGCGCTGGCATCATATCACTGCAGAGCTCTATGGAGAGTTTCTTAAGCTTGACCTCAGAAACGGAGAGTTACGGAAAAAGTCAGATCAGATCAAGTGGAATCTGCAGAAGCTCGAAGGGCTTATGTATGATTTGAAATCCAAGTCTTCTTAAGTCGCGCAAACGTGCTGTTGCGGATGGACGCCCTGATCTCTTCCATGAGGCGCAGGATAAAGTGCAGGTTATGCAGTGTGGCGAGTCTGTAGTACGAGAGTTCCTGAGCTATGTATAAATGTCTTAAGTACGCCCGTGAGTAACTCCTGCACGTAGGGCATGCACACTGGTCATCAATCGGATTCTTATCCGCTTTGTACTTTGCGTTTTCAATATTGATGACAAATTTATTCTTCATCGTTCCCGCAGGAGGATGCACATATAAATTACCACGGCGGGCGATGCGCGCGGGAGCCACACAGTCGAAACTGTCTATGCCGCGCTCAACGCATTCGAATAAGTCATCAACGCCTCCAATGCCAAGGAGATGCCGCGGTTTCTCTGTGTTTTTTTGGTTTAAAACAGGGATCACCCATTCAAGGATCTTGTGCATGTCTTTCTTCGACTTCCCAAGAGAGCCGCCAACAGCAAAGCCGTCAAACGGCAGGGATGCGATAAACGAGGCGCTTTTGACGCGAAGGTCTTTATATTCTCCGCCCTGAATGATTCCAAAGAGCTGCTGCTTCGCATTCCTGCGCGCGGCGAGCGATTCTTTCGCCCAGCGGTGCGTTCTCACGAGCGCTTTTTTTGTATACGCATAATCAGAAAGGGGTGATGTGCATTCGTCAAATGCGAGGATGATATCCGCTCCGAGATCACGCTGGATCTGCATGGAGATTTTAGGCGTGAGCACAATCTTCTCTCCTGTCAGGTGCGATTTGAACTCAACTCCCTGCTCCGTTACAACAGCCAGTTTTTTCCTGCCCGGCATGCCAATGGAGTGCGGCACGGGAAACATACTCGCGATCTTGCCTATGTTGTGCTCCATCCCGTATCCGAGCGAAAATGCCTGAAAGCCGCCAGAATCCGTGAATATGGGCTTGTTCCAGTGCATAAATCCATGAAGACCGCCCATGCTCTTGACAAGTTTTTCTCCGGGCCGTAAATGCAGGTGATATGTATTTGCGAGAAGAACAGAAGCCCCGAGCAGCTCAAGATCTTTCGAGTCCAGAGCCTTCACTGTTGCCTGCGTGGCAACGGGAATGAACACAGGAGTCTCAATGCTGCCGTGCGGAGTTTTCAGAATTCCGGTGCGTGCGAGGCTTTTCTTGTCGTTATGCGTTATCGTAAACATGGAGAAGAATAAAACGCATTCCCTTTATTAATTTACCAGTCAGGTTCCATACCGCCGAGTGTAAGCTGCTCAATCTCTTCGCCCGAGGCATTCATAGAATATATCCCTGAGCCTTCCCCCGAATAGCGCATGAATGCGACATGAGCTCTGTCAGGGGATACCACTGGAGCAGCATTGATTCCTTGAAGATGTGTTAACTGCGTTTCTTGCATCGTGCGCAAGTCGAGGAGGAACACTTGAGCGTCTCCACCAACATAGCGGTTGAAAAAAAGGCAGCTCCCATCCTCTGAAAGTACGGGTCGTGATCCTTGAATACCCGGGGATTCGGGTTCTTGACCGAGCCGCATGCGAAAGATTTCTTGGGCATCCTTGACCGTGCGGGAGAAATACAATGTATTGTCCGGCCCCCACGATGGTGTGTTACTTGTTCCATCCGTCGTAAGTTGCTCCAGTAAGGAATTCTCCCTATCGAGCACATAGACATTAATTGCATGGCCTTGCTGCACAGAGAGTGCAATGTATCTTCCATCCGGAGAGCATGAGGGATGCATGGGCCTTCCCTCGGGAAGTGCATGGACAAGCCATTGGTGGCTGCCATCGCTATCCATCATCCATAAGTCTCTGTTCGGGTTGCTTGAGACATAGAGAACGTGATTGTCTGGAGTCCAGCACGGAAACCCATCAAATCCCGCGTGCTGCGAAAGATTCACAGGCTCATGATCTAGTGTAACACTCATGATCTCCCAGTCACCAGAGACGCACGCTGAATAGACAATAGGGCGCTGGGCAAAGGCATAACCAGAGGCAAAAAGCGAAGTAGTAACACTTAATGCCCGAACAAGATCTGAAATTCTCATGAATTACCCCCTCGCATTAGTAAAACATGGTTTACTTTATAAAGGTACGCCACCGAAATATTTAAATACGGGTCTTGTTAAACTGCCCATATGCGGAAGAGAATTATTCTCTATTGTTCGTTGGTTTTACTGCTTGTTCTTCTTCT
>JAGVYU010000040.1 GCA_018303105.1 Candidatus Woesearchaeota archaeon
ACCGAGCGCCTTCTCGATCATCTCCAATGTAGCTCGAAATTCTGCAGTTGAGTTCTCCTTCCCTCCAGTACGAGCGTGCAAATGCGCGAAATCAACGCACGGCATGACCTGATCCAGTTCTTGAGATAAGCGCAATATCTCTTTCAAAGATCCGAACTGTGTCGGTTTTCCCGTCGTTTCAGGTCTTACCCAGATAGAATTTCCAGAAGATTTCAATTCATCAACAATTTTTTTCATCTGCTCTTTGACATTTTTATATACTGTCTCATGCTCCATTCCAAGATAGTACGCTGCATGAAACGTCATGCTCCACGCTCCTGCCAATCGGGAAATATTTGCAGCTTTCAGAATTCGTGACCTGCTTGCACCTATTTTCTGCGGTTCGTTAGCGTTGAGATTGATGAAATATTGACCATGGCACGTCAACGTAATATCTTTGTTAGCTGCAAAAATTCTTTGCGCACTTTCCTCATTCAAATGCACACTCTGCACGAACTCGAGTTCCATCGCATCCAAACCCAGCTTTTTCACTTGCTGTATCCCGGAAAGAGTGCTCGGCTTTTCAGTTGACAATGGAATGCCCGCCGTGCCGAAAAGGAGTTTGCTTGGAGGTTTGATTTGGGGAAACTGCATATCTTCTTCTTCTGTAAAACCCTATTTAAATCTTGCCCAACCTATCAGTTCAAGGGATTGCCAAGATTTATAAACGCAGAAGTACTTGCAAATGGCATGAGCCTCGATGCAGTGCCAAGAATGACCCTTGAGGAAATGACAAAAGTTCTCCTTCACCTGCCAGAGCCGACTGCAATACTGTGTTCCGTGGGAGGTTTAAATCCTGCGTATTCAGCGATTGCGCAAGTCATCCAATGCTCTGTTGGTTATCCTGTGAACGTGTATGGGGGGCAGGGTGGTGTTCAGTTTATGCCTCGGCATCCTACGAAAGATTTGATTCTCCAAATATACCAAATGGAATCAGAAACTCCACACGCAGAGCGAAAAATCTTCTTCAACAATGCAACGTGGTCAGGAAATGGGCTCCCACACATTACTGTTGATGCGACAGCAGTGGTCGTACGCCACACAGGACCAGAGCCAGAATGCATTAAGCGCATGCGGGAAGAGCTTGACGGAACGGATGTAAGCGTAACTATCCAATCAAATGTTTATTGAGTATTCTTATTCTCTAAATGCTCTCGGATGTAATTAAGAGATCTCCCACGACTCCACTTTAGGATTCGACAGCAGCACCTTAGTATTGCGCACGCCTACCTTCCCTGAAACTCCTGATTTATTTAAAGGTTAGGGAGAGTTATGAGGAACACAGAGTGAGCGCTTATGTTGGCTATGATGTGCAACCGCGGTATTGCAGAATAACTAATTTTTTATAGGGTAGCCTGTCAGACACTCGCCTGATGAGATCAAAGGCACTGTTGACTGACCCGCACAGTAGTCTGCCGATGAAAGCCTTCCGGAATTACGTTCGAAGAATCTACATGCGCTTTCTAGACAATCGCTTCGCCAGCGAGGATCTTGAGCAGCTTATTGAGCGCAATTTCCGTCCGGGGTGGGAATGGATATGCAGGGATGGAAGATATTATGAACGGCGCGAGCGTACAACCGAGCACACTCATATCGATGAACACATTACCAGCATGGCCTTGCCAGTTGTACGGGAAGCTCAGGAAATGAACGCTTCAATGCAGGAATGTTCATACGTGAGGGATATCCTATGCGTGAGGAGAAAACATACGCTGAGTGAAATCGCGTTTCGCGTCCCGGATCCTTTTCGCGGCTTTGATCCGATCTGCAGGATATATGCATATGAACCAGAGGTAACGAGACCACAGAGGACAATTATCAGTCTCCCAAACATGGGTTTGTTATATCCATACCCTCAGATCTTTTCCACGATCGCAGCATCGCACGGCTTTACGTGCTACGTCATTTTGAATACAAGAGAAGTACATCATGAAGGCGGCTATGGGATTCTTACTAAAGCAGACTGCCCCCTTGCCTACAGCCATCTGATTAGGAAATATCGTTTAGCTTATGAGATTATCAAACAACAGGCGTCGGTTAATCCGATGAGAATCGGTACTATGGGCGCAAGTCTTGGTGGCTTAATAAGCGTAGGGTTGCTGGGCATCTGGCCAGAGGTGAAGTATCGGGTGATAGGCCTTGCGGGTGCACCCCTTGCCGAGATGATGCTTACGACGAAGTTCAAGCGGTTCAAAAAGCGGATTAAGAATATATTTGATCCTTGCGGACTCGGGGAATTCGCCCGCTATGTTCATGGAATGCGAGTGCTCAACGGGCGGTCAGAGTACGCTGATCAAAGCAAAATTACGCTGATCATGGCTCTGCGCGATCAGACCGTTCCATTCGCATCTCAAGACAGGCTGCGCGCCGAGATTGGATATCCAAGATCGTATGGCCTTCCCACCTCCCATTGCCTCGCTTTTTTGTATGGCAGCAGATTTATGATGGCACTCACTCTGAAAGAGATGCATGAAAACCTCTGAGCGTATAAAAGGACAGACTCAAGCACATGCGCATGCATGAGCGCTCCCTAACCTTTAACTGTATTAAAAGTCATCAATACCTATATATAGCCATGATTCATTGCAATCACATGCACAAAAAACGGTACGTCATCTTCGGGGCATTCCTGCTGTTTGGCATTGTTATCCTCATCGGATGTGGTCAAAGTCGAGCTTTAACAGAACAAAAATCAGCAGAGCAACCGAATCGCACAGAATTGCGATCATTGAATGAATCGGCTTGTCTTCAACGAGAATATGCATGGGTTCCCGTTCCAGGATTATGCGGGCCAAAAAATGAGTATGGAACATTTGACTGCGGCTACACCTGTGATATCAGAACGAACGACGCCGGAAAAACATGCTATTCGAATGATGAATGTGAAGGCGTATGCTTGCGCACGAACGATGACCGTGATGTATGGGGATATGTCACAGGATCATGCTCGCAGTACGTATATTACACAGATGTGAGCGACTGTCCGTATATCCTTGAGTCAAAATCAAAGAATGAAACTCCGTATGCGTGCGCGTAAGGGAAGATCCTTATGAACATAAACATATTCAAACCAACAATTGCAAACATCGTGATGACAATACTGCTCACTCTCGCGTTTGTTCCATTTATACAGCCGCACGGCTACGAGTGCTTAGTCGCTCCTTGCCCCCAGCCCCCCTTGCAGTCCGTAATGACACAATTCTTGTTTATCAGAAATCCAATAATCGGAGTTCACTATGACATTCTTGCTATAGGGATTGTGCTATCCTATGTGGCTTCATGCCTCATCCTCTGGGGAATTGCGTCGCTCAGAAAAAAATAAATGGTTGAAGTTGGGAAATGCTGCTTTGCTGAATGAAAATCTTGATTTATTTAAAGATTGGGATGGGACTAAATAAGGGAAGATGTCTACGATAAATAATCACTGCGGGACGCCATCACAGAAGATAATCACCAAATAGTAGTAACAATACGGAAAGATTTATAAATGATTACATATATGTTCCATAAATTTCATTGCGGTCGCTGACCATGAAACAAGTTAGAAACACAGCATACAAAGAATATGGGGAAAAAAGACACCGCTGAAAATGTTGCGACGTACTCTGTTATAACTCAAATAGAAACAATTAGAAAGCTCCATAGTAACCTGCTAAGAGAAATAGCAAATGCATTGCAGAAACGGCGTGCACCAACATTGGGAATATTTGGTATTGGCGGGGAAGTCTCACCATATGGCTATTTTCCAAGGTGGTTCACAGATAATGTCGGAGAGGGGAATGTAGTCGTACTTGACTACAATCCAAAAATCCTTGGTATGGGTTATAGATATTTGAATTCCCAACAGGTTTTCGATAGCTTTACTCCTGAAGTTCATTTAAAATCTGATAGCAGTATAGAAGAACTCTTACAGGGCGGTAGATCTCCCCCCTTATCGATAGTCAACGTAAACCCCGATGTAGTGATTGACCCGCAAAAGTCTGGGGATAGACGATTTATATTCAGTGAAGCGAATTTCAAATTTCCTCTGCGTATTGCGGAAGAAAGTCTCGACGCCGTAGACTCCACTTTAGCGCTACATCACGTTTTTGCCTATACGGAAGATGTTAGAAGGATTTTTCGGGAGATATTTAGAGTTCTGAAACCGGGTGGCTTGTTTCATTTAGGAGAGGCTTCTGTCAACATGAGGAGAAGCGAAGAAAATATTGAGAAAATAAGGGGGGTACTGGACGATGTTTACTTCTCTGATGAACGAGATCCTGAATGTATGGTGCGTATTGGATCCCCACGCGCAAAATATCGGCTTATCCTAACGGAAGAGGGTCATTTTGAAATCGACAATGACGAAGACGTGAGGAACAAATTATCGTCACATTACACTTTTACAGTTAATGATGGTAAGATTTTTCTGCCCTTAATTGATCCCGTAAGGGATGCTGATTTTGTCGAAGCAGTCAACCAATACTATCTCAGAAATAATATTGAGAAGGCCAGATTGCTAGGGATCATGGATCCGTCACAAAAGCCATTCACCGCAAAAAGAATTCAAGATTCAATACAACAAGGGCTCATCGAAAAGGGTAATGCTGAAAGGGGATTAGTGGAATTTTATTCACCACAAGAATTCTTAATTACCATGTTAAGAGAAGTTGGTTTTGATGTGCGATCTGAATTGGCTAATCCGAATAGAACTGAAGCACCGATGGTGAATATTTATGCGAGTAAATAGTATAGTGCAATCAGAACATCTTAGCGCATTGCGTATGCACAATGGAAAATGAATACTATTTATAGATTGAGAATAGAATTTTAGGTACAATCTTCCATAACAAAAGAAAGAAAAAACAACCCGCTTCAAGTCGCTACGGTTTATATAATTTATATAAACTGATTATACATAGCATAAACATATCATGATTAACCAAATAATCGTTATTTAGTCTTATTTCAACCAAAAGATATATAAATATGCAACGAATTGCACACTACATTCGGATTATTCCCTATATGGTGATTCTGAATATGAAAGGCATCCTCAAACCTCACAGAATTTTGGGCGCAGCCGCATTCCTTGGAATTGTGGGAATCGCTGCGAACAACGTAATGAATAGCTACGCGTCTGCAGAAAGTGACCGCTACTGGCAGGACTTTGATCGCCGCATGACAGAACTGCGCAATCGTTCAAGGGAATCACGTCGTGAAATCGTGAATGCTGACTTGACCGTGGAATTTAATCTACCTCCCCCGCCTACATTGGAATCCAGGATCGAATACAATGAGAGCTCGCCCTGGGATGTAACAGAAGGTCAATCAGCTGATTATGACCGCATGCGCGATCTCGTTGAACGATTCATGGACGCCAATCCTGGCGAGTTTCGCAGTGACTACAGGCGACAGCGAGCTTTGACCGTTCTTACGCTTGTCAATGAAATAGCGCCCCAATATGGACTGGATGCGACATTTGTATCGGGCCTTGGATATTATGAAACCCATTTGGGAATTGCGAATGAGGCGGCTCGAGAAGCGAATAATATATTCAATGTGGACGCGACGCCAAGATGGCGTCAGCGCGGTGGCGATGTGTACATCACGAACAATGGAAGAAGTAGCCGTAGCTATGATTCTCTAAGAGAGAGCGTCGAAGATGTATGCCGAGTGTTGCAGCGCGGGTATGTGAACAGAGGATATACTCAAGTTCCCGATGTCTTAAACAGATACGCTCCGCCTACAGAGAATGATACGCGAACGATGATCGCTACGCTCAATAGATGGCGTGAAGAACTTCAAGAATCCAACAGTATGAGGTTGGCGTACATTCCAAGACGATAATTAATTCTGTAGTCTTTTATACATCTCACCCAAGTGAGGAAGCAAATGCGTTGTCCAGCTTTCTAATGCCTTTGCCTCAAAATCATCACGAACACGATCAGCTTGAGTAACAAGGACATCAAGGGGCACCATTGCTCCTCGCTGCATCTCCTTTGAGTTTGGCTGTACATGGCCATCGATGAGCGCGCCATACACAAGCCCAAGATGCACGGTGTCAACATCCTCATCCGTTACAAACAGCGATCCCATGAATTTGGTTTTCACGCAATGTCCCGCAACATGCACTTCTTCTTCCAGTTCCCGCTCAAGGCATCGTTGCACGCAACCTTCTCTCTGTTTATCATAATCAGACGATTTAATGTGGCCGCCGACACCAACTGACACTTTTCCAAAAAGTCTTGTCTCACCGTACGCATGCTCTTCTTCTGCGCGCTTGTATGTGAACACTCTCCCATCACGATCGAAAAACACAACATACGGTATCGGCTGCAGTACTAATGGATCTCTCTCGCAGTCGTAGCGTATATGTTCCATGCCCGATTCAACCGACGTATTGAACTCTTCAGGAGAATGAGAGAATTCAAATCCTTCCCCGCGTGTGCGCAAACCTCGAAGAAGCTTCGCATCCTGAACCAGAACGGGCTTGCTGAGCTTTGCGTGGTCTTTTGCAGCGCGGCGTGTATCAAGCGCCGTAAATCGTTTTGACACTCGGGGGCCAAGCTGATCTGCATAGTTAGAACCAATGGAAACTCCATAAATTTTATCGGGAACGTCATTGTGAAATAAAACCATAGAAGCGATAGGCATGCCATGCAAGAGTTCCAACGGAGCGTTTTCCTCAACAGTTACTTCAAAAACGAGCTGTCCATTAAATCCGGGGTCAATAAATCCAGCATAATGTAAAGGTCCACGAAGACCAACCTGCGAATGCTCAATCAATTCCGCGTTCAAATGAGAGGGCATCATGAAAAACTCATGCGATGCCATAAGGTAATGCCGTTTGGGTTCGATGACAATTCTGCGATCTTTTGTGACAATAGGATCAAAAAAGTCAAGCGGATCGTATGCCCCTTTTTTTCGAAGATCAATCGGGGTTGAAACAGGCCGAGCACGCAGTGCAACAACATTGTTACTGCTGTGGCCGTGAAGATCAAGGCTGAGTTGTACGCCTTCAGGTGTAATTGTAGGCTCATATCCTTCTCGATGAAAGAGTTTAAGATAAGGATTTGTTGCAAATTCTGCGCAACACTCTGTTTGTGAGAGCGCAGCATTTAATCCTTCTATGATTCTTAATTGACCAAGGCCAAGCTCGGGTCCAATGATTAGATCAAATGCAAGAGGGTTGAGGAACAGCCATAAATCACGCATTTTCTTCTGTCCATTATCATTGATTTGATTGAAGCTTTCAGTAAAATCCGTGAGCAACCGAGAATGAAGAAAATCTCTTCCCGTACTGCTTTTCGGCGAATACCGCATATGATCTTCAGGGAGCACTTTGAGTTTTTGTTGCACAGGAACAAGATAGCCAAAATTCCGCTTTATTTCAAAACCCCCTTCCAAAGAGTATCTCATGCGTTTTGAGCGTGGCAGTTCCAAGAGGCGTCGATACACGGTTGTGTTTGCAGAAGGCCGAAAGAGTCCTTGATGTTCAAGGTCAAGCACAAACACTTCATCACCGATTGTGAGATCAAGGGACGATGGTTGAACGATAGACTCAAGCACTGGATCCGCGAATGCGAGGTCTTCCTTCAGCGCAAGATTGCGTTGAGGAACATCAATATGACCCTTAAGCACTCTTCTCCTCAGATCCTGCGAAACAAGACAACTGCCGTTCATAGTTCTGCGCAATGTCTTGCTTTTAAATCAATTTCTCTCCTCCAGTACACAACATTTATAAATGCCCCAGGATTCCTATAATCATTAATTTTACTGAGTCGCAGGGCTCGGGAGGTTTATGATGTCAAGCTTTAAACTCGTGCTTGGAGCAAAAGACGGAAAGTCGTATCAGAAAGAAGTCAAGGACAAAGAAGCAAACGCGTTCCTCGCGAAGAAGATCGGGGATAAAATTCAAGGGGATGCGTGTGGATTTCCAGGCTATGAATTTGAGATTACGGGCGGGTCAGACAAGGCAGGATTCCCTATGCGAAAAGATGTACCGGGTGCTGTGCGCAAGAAAATTCTCGCAATAGAGGGCGTTGGCGTGAAGAAGCACGGCCACGGCCAGAAGCAGCGAAAAACCGTCTTTGGAAACACGGTCAGCGAGCAGATTGTGCAGATCAATCTTAAAATTCTCAAGGAAGGCAAGGAAAAATTAGCTAAGGAGGAGAATCCTGAACAGAATGCCGCGCAAAAAAACGGTTAAAAAAGGGGATGCTGACCACGTTCAGCCACTCATTAACGTTGGCTTAGTCGGTCATGTGGATCATGGCAAGACAACGCTGACAGCAGCACTTTCTGGCAAGTGGACAGATACCCATTCTGAGGAGCTGAAACGAGGAATTACAATACGGCTTGGATACGCAAACGCGTCCATCTATAAATGTCCAAAATGCCCTGAGCCGGATGCGTTCACGACGGAAAAGAAATGTCCGAAATGCTCATCCGAGACGCAATTCATTCGCAAGGTGTCGTTTGTCGACGCGCCAGGTCATGAGAGCCTCATGGCAACAATGCTTGCGGGCGCTACAATTATGGATGGGGCCCTTTTGCTTATAGCAGCAAATGAGGAATGCCCCCAGCCGCAGACGCGTGAGCACGTTCAGGCATTAGAGATTATCGGCATCAAAAATGTGATCGTCATTCAGAATAAGATTGACCTCGTCGATGAAGAGAAGGCGAAGAATAATTTTAATCAAATTAAGGAGTATCTGAGCAAAACCCCGTTTAAGGACGCTCCGATCATCCCCGTTTCCGCACAGTACAAGCTGAATATTGATGTGCTGCTGCAGGCGATTGAGGAGTATCTGCCAACTCCTGAAAGAGACGAGTCTAAAACACCGATTATGTTCATCGCACGAAGCTTTGATGTCAATAAGCCAGGATCAGAAATCCCCGGTCTTGTTGGCGGAGTTCTTGGGGGAAGCCTCAGGCAGGGCATATTCAAGGATGATGATGAGATCGAAATACGCCCGGGCTATGAGACGATTGAGAAAAACCAAAAAATCTGGAAACCTCTTATGAGCAAGATCGTTGGCCTCATGACAGGAACGGAAAAGGTCGAAGAAGTGCATCCGGGAGGATCTGTTGCCCTCCTCACGCAGCTCGATCCGAGCATCGTGAAGTCTGATTCGCTCTCTGGGCACATTGTGGGAAAACCAGGAACGCTGTTTCCCGTCTGGTATACCCTGAAGCTTGAAAATCATTTGCTTGAGCGTGTCGTAGGCAGCAAAGAAGACCTTCAAGTTGAGGCCATAAAAAAGGAAGAAATCCTCATGTTAAACGTAAATTCTGCCGCAACCGTCGGAGTTGTGACAGAACTCGGCAAAAATGTGTTCACATGCAGGCTCAAACGTCCCATTTGTGCAGAAGTCGGCGCGAAAGTCTCGATCTCAAGAATGATTGGTTCCCGTTTTAGATTGATTGGGTTTGGGATGATTAAACAATAATTCCAAATTTCTATTGTCCGCCCAATGACACAAATCATTTGACAAGCACAATACCTTGTATTTTTGACAATAACGGACTTTCACGTCTCGTCTCTTCGATCATCTCTTGAGTGAGGGCATACCAAGATATCTGTTGTCCATGGAGCCGTTCATATTCACTCTCTAATGCGGCGTAGTGCATCCTCCGTGGGAGAAACGCGAGACTGCGCACATAGTTATCATGCTCTTTTGCGAAACGCTCTGCTTGTTCCGGGGTAAGTTCTAGCATCCCGGAGAGCGTGTACTGTAGCGGACCCAAGGCGTTAAAGTCCACAGGAGTAGCAGGGCAGCCTACAATATATTTCTTGCGAGCAGGATACTCGCCCGGCATTCGTAAGAGAGCAGGCCCGCAAAAATCCCACTTCCCCTTCCGAAACCTGAGGATTCCCTTTTTTTCATACATGTGCTTATGGGAAAGTTTATACGTTATCCAGTCCTGAACCTCAGCGGTCGAATGACCTGCGACCCACGCGGCGACGGTTGCGTTGAGCGCAACTTGGCGCTTGAGATTTTTGTGGACAATATAGTTGATCCCGGAGTCAGGATCATTATCATGCGCGATCAAAAACTCACCGCACAGTTTAGCATTGGTGAGCAACAGCGAATTGATTGTATACATAAAAAGTCCAAGATAACTAGCCCGCAAATTCCATCCAAAAAAATTATCGCCAGAGGGAGTGACGCGAGCAGCCTCAAGCGCATACTCAGCAGTCTCGACAAGGATGCTCTCCAGTCCCGGAAGCTCCTTGAGCGCGAGTGTGTTTGCCACGGCATGGCGGTATTGATGCAGCCGATACACCGCACGCGCCTTTCTCTTATGGTACGTGGATAGCCCGCCCGCGGTTTTCCAAAGGCCCTCAGGGATCCATGCGGCATCGTCATGGAGAGCTTCAAGAAAGTCATTTCCGGGAGGTGAGAGATATATCCCTGAATCAGTTTTCCCAATAGGCTCGCGGAACCTAACCCATCGTGGTTCCTCAAATCGCTCATGCATGAGCTGCAGCGCTAAACGATACGTGTACTCGGGTGTTGTCGTTACGTCTGTCCGTTTAAGAAGGATATCTTTCACGCGGTCCAGGCCAATGCCAAGCTTCTCAAGTTTGTATATGGCGTGTTGCCTGTAAACCAAGGAATCATCGTGTTCAATAACGTGCAAGAGATCTGGAACATGCTCCTGGGTGGCATCGTTAATGAGGTCACTACGCAACGCTGCGGCAGAGGGATCTAAAAGCAGTATACGTATATGCTGCGCATCAAGTGTTTTCCGGCGAATAAATTCATCAAGCAAGGGCTCAAGCTCGATAAATCGTTCCATAAACGCTCCTCCAAAAGAATCATCTGTCTCAATGTAGTCCCAATCGTCCTCTCCGGGAGGTGTGGGACCTGTGCGGCGCAAAAGCCCCAAATATCCCTCGAATTCGAACTCGCACGTCCTGATAAATTCAGCAATTTCAGGATCATACTCGCCAAGATACGGAAATGCGTGCATACTCTTCGTGTTCCCAGCGAATTTAAAAAGAAATGGATCATTGAAAACATAAATCGGGCAGTGTGTATATCGGGGGTTTCATGACGTAAAACCTAAACCTTTTTATTCTACCCTTGTAAAAAAACCGTATGCTCAAAGGGGTGCACCATCGCGTTAAGAAACACTGGCGTAAGCTCAAGCGCAGCAAGCACACTCCGCATGA
>JAGVYU010000026.1 GCA_018303105.1 Candidatus Woesearchaeota archaeon
GTCTCTAATTTAATATCAAGTGTGCCAGACTCACGCTTATCCGCTTGAATATAACCGCCGTCAAACGGCTTTCCGGTTATTGCGTTAATATTCCCTGCTGCGATGATTGCGGCTCTTGGATTTTGGTACGAGCCCTGAAAATTCAGCCACATCGCTTCCTGAGGATACATGGGCATGAAATAGCCTTCAGCCCGCCAAGTGTCAGGGCATCCTTGCCTGAAGTCTTGCACTCTATAGATGGGAAAACTTCCCAAGCCTGCCGGTAAGTCGTTTAATTTCCCTTCAGGAACGCGCACGGTGCGCTGGAAATTAACAGGTAAACCCCCCACGGTTATAGTCTGCATTGCGTATTTGTCTAATGGATGTTGTGCTGTTCTCATTGGAACACCTCCGGTTTTAATGTAACCGGAAATGTTCCGGAGCAGTATATACTTACTCCATATATTATGTATACTAGTACATATATGTGTATTTTATTATTATGGGTGTATTTTCAAAACGTTTAAATACGCGGCTACGTTCTCAAGACTATGAAGCGCAAAATCGTCCAGCACGGAAGCACCTCGCTTACAGTCACGCTCCCTATGGCATGGGTGAGAAAAAACAGGATCAAGAAGGGCGATGAAGTCTCTGCGGAAGGTGAAGGCAGGATCCTCACGATAACTGCAGGACCAGCCTCAGCAACCCTTCGCAAAAAAGTCGAGATTGATGAGCAGGGCATATTCACGAAAAACGACGTGAGCCATCTCTACCATCTCGGCTATGACGAGATTGAGGTCACGTTCAATGATGCGCAGGACATTAAAGACATCCGTGAGCGGCTTCCGAACTGCATCGGCTATGATATCACAGACCAAAAAAGCCATACGCTCCTCATCCAGAGCATCGCGTCTCAAATCGACATCGACTTTGACACGTTTCTCAGGAAAAGCTTCCTCATCACGCTGGAAATGGCAAAGGGGATTATAGCGTCGTTGAAGAGTCACGATGATCTCGATCCCTTCATACAAATGGAAACACTCAACAACAAGTTCACGGATGTGTGCATACGCATCCTCCACAAAAAGGGGCATGCGAAGGAAGATCGCGTCATGGAAATCCATGACGTCGTCAAAAACGTTGAGCGTGTCGCGGATGAGTTCAAAGCGATTGCCGTACTTCTGAAAGAGAAAAAAATATCCGTCAGCATAACCCCTCTTGAGCAATGCACGGATTTTTTCGAGCGATTGTACAAGCTTTTCTACAGCTTCAATGGAAAAGCCAAACAGCATATATATCAGGATAGGGCACGGCTCAAAAAACAGTTCTCAGAGGCATTGGAAAAAGCCAAAGGAGCAGAATCTTTGTACTACCATCATTGCCTTTCGATTATTGAAAAAACATATGACGCGGCAAACGCGTACTACGCTTTCATTCTCTGAATAGGCTCCTTGAGGTAGTCAAATGGAGCGAGCATATCCGCAAGGATTTCCACAGCGGCTGATGTGCATTGGGGATTAAACGCTCGGTAGGCTTGAAGATTTTGCGCAATCGCCCACGCATGATACCTTGCCTTGTCCGCAATATCCTGAGGGTCCGTGCGCGCCGGATCGAACAGCTCGAGCACATCGCGCTGGACGCGATGCAGGATGAGCTCATCAACTCTTGGGCTGCGAAATTCGTTCCCAGTTCTTTCTTTAGATGCACGGCCGTACTCCGCAATAAAAATGTCCCATGCCTCTTCATACCTCGGAAATATGGAGCGCACCGCCCGGACATGATGCACCCAGAAGTCAACAATATCCCGAATCGGATGCGCAGTACATATATCACTCCAGTCGATGATGCCAAACTGATCAATGAGCGTCTCAGGGCCGGTAGATCCATTTTGTGCTGTCATCGTAACAATATTTCCCGTGTGGACGTCGCCGTGATTAATCATGTATGAGCGTGCAGGACAATACAGGGCATGAGCAAGGCGCTCCAAGCGAGCATGCTCACCATTTAGTGTTCTTCCGAGCGTTTCATGAAGTGCATGTTCAAAAGAGTATCGAGGCGCATCAATTCCATAATCGGAAAGGCTTTTCTTGGATTTTTGTAATCCTGCATGACATAGGGCAAGCGTACTCGCAACACCTAATGCGGTTTTAAGCATCACATCAGGAGCACGCTCTAAACGTTGGAGTAACTCAGTATATGCATCCCCTGCATGCTCAATGACCGAGCCTCCAAGAATACCAATATCCGCTTTAAACGGTGCATCAGGAGAAAATGCAAGTGGTTTTCCGGTTGGCACGTGCTCGCGCGACGCAAAATAACTCACGACAAGCTCTTTATACAAAACTTTAGGATCATCATGCAGCACCCAGACCCTCCCCAGCGCGTTTCCCTTCAATATGCACACTTCCTTAACCTTTTTTCTCGTTTGTGGAAGATCGCGAATTCTCGTGACACGAACAGGTATATGATACTCCGCAGTCAACACTTGCTCGAGGAGCGTGATAGCGTCCGGTTTCTTAGCGACAGCGCTGGCAACATGAAGGCTTCCCAGCTTTCTGACTTCGGTGTCGGGTTTCATTGACCTTGTATCTTCAAGCGCCTCAGAAGCAGCGAAGAGCTCCTCCACATCCATACTCTTCTCTGCATCCATCTCCCTCTCCATCGATGTAAACGTATGTCCTCTGGTCCGTGGCAGGGGATGCGTAAAGTAGCTCCTAAAATCCGATATGGACTCCTGATACTCTCCGGCGCGCAGCCGTTCAAACTCAATACGTTCAATGACCCCCATGTCCTCTTTAAAGTGCATGTGCATTTAAAAACATATCCCTTTGGGAAAACTCCTGCACATCCACAAAACATATAAATCTCCTCTGTCATAATCCACGAATGCAGACTCCGTATCCATTCATAGTCATCGCGGGGCCTCAATCTTCTGGGAAAACGACTACACTTCTTGCGCTTCGGCAGCAAGGGCACGCTGTAATCTATGAATCGGCAGTTACAGTAATCCGCCGGGTTAAGCGCGAGGGTCACAAGCCTGAAACGTATATGCGGACGCACTTTCAGGAATTCCAAGAGAGGCTCACACAAATCCAAGCGCAGAGAGAGCAGTGGATGCAGCGCGTATTGCCCGCGTGGCCATTCTATTTGTGCGACAGGTGCGATGTAGACCAGCTCGCGTACTACATGCGCGCTGAGCTACCTCCTCCGGATCATCTCAAGGGTGAGCTGTTGAGGGCGCGATATTTTCCAACGGTTTTCTGGATGGAGATGCTTCCCGAGGAGTTCTGGTACACGACGAAGCATGGAAAGCCAAGGACAACAACGTATGAAGAGGGTGTTGAGCTAGGACATCATCTGAGACACGTGTATGAGCGTCTTGGATTTACGCTCATCGAAATTCCGTATGGGGGAAGAAGCGAGTATGAACGTGCAGATGATATCACCCAGCGACTCACTGGTTTGGGACTCATGCAGACGACCGTTGACGCCACCGTGCGAAACCTTCTTTCATAAGATTTATAAAGTGACGTTTATTTCATATGACATAAACAGCACATGAAAACAAAACTCAAACACCCGTATAACATCTTTTTTGGAACGCTCGCGAACCAGCATCGCATCGAGATCATGCTTCTGCTCCTCAAGGGGCCCAACAACATCAATCGGATGAGCAATGCACTGAAGATCCACCAGAGCACAGTATCCAAGAATATTAAGCGGCTTGAGCGCTGCGGATTTGTGCATTGCAGACACGATGGAAAAGAGACGGTCTGCAGCCTTAACGCAAAAACAATCAAACCGCTCATCAAGCTTATGCATACGCACGTGAACACATACTGCAAATACCTAGGAGGTGGCCATCATGGAACTCACTGTTAAGGGTATGCACTGCAACAGCTGCAAGATTATTATCACGGAAGCCCTTGAGGATCTCGGGGCAAAGAATGTGAAAGTATCAGTTGATGAGAAAAAACAAATCGGCAGGGTCGCGTTCGAGAATCTCGACCAAGCTCAAGCGGTCATCGCTATCAAGAATGAAGGGTATGCTGTGATCTGAATGCAAACAACTATCTACTGTCCGGACATTACGTGCGGGAGCTGTACGAAGGTGATCAAGAGATCTTTGGAGAAATACCCTCATGTGGAAAGCATCGCGTTTGGAAAAGATTCCATCACGGTTGTCCATGCGCAGGAGCTTCCCTCGGAGGATCTTTTGCGAACCATTCATGAGCGCGGCTTCAGAGCTGACTTTGAGCCCTTCACGAGAAAAACGTTTAGAGAACGCTTCAGGGATTTTAGGGAAAACAAGGAAAAATACAGCGTTGAGTATTCCATGATTCAGTATAGCATCATCACGTTCTTCCTCCTCATGGCGATCGAAGCGGTAACATATCTCGCGCTCTATCGCAGCCAGCCAGGATTTCTTGAGCGGTATGGTATTTGGGCGCTCTATCTCAATCTTGCTATTGTGAGCATCGGAGCCGCGATATGGCACTTCAAATCATACCGGGGAGAGGTCTCGACTATGGTTGGGATGATGATTGGAATGACATTTGGCATGCAATCTGGATTTCTGATCGGAGTCATATTTGGAGCAACGAACGGTATGTTTACGGGCACGATGATTGCTATGCTCTCCGCCACGCTGATCGGATGGTATAACGGCAAATGCTGCGGCATCATGGGCATCCTTGAAGGAATGATGGCTGGAACGATGGGAGGCATTATGGGGGCCATGACGGGGGTTATGCTCTTCGCAGACCATATTCTCCTGTTCATGCCATTCTTTATGATCATCACTCTTTTCGTTGTGTGGGGACTCTCATACATGCTCTACGAAGAGTTTGTTGAGGATAATCCAAAAGTGAAGGTACAACCTACCGCTTTCACGACATTTTTCTCCTATTGCTTTCTTGCGGCGGTCATATTCTTCACCATCATGATCTATGGTCCTACATCAGGACTTGCTGTGGGGTGAAAACATGAACTGGATAACTATTGTTGCGATTTTTGTCGGACTCGGATTACTAGGAGCGATTGGCGTCACGTACTATATGGATTCCTTGAGTGCCCCTGGCCCTGACATTCCTGCGCCCGCAAACACGGGAGATGTTCAAGAAGTTACGCTTGGATTTGGCAATAACTATGAGCCCAACATTATAACGGTAAACCAGGGTGTTCCGGTCAGGATAACGATGGACATGAACGAAGTGCGGGGATGTTTTCGATCGGTTGTAATCCCCCAACTCGGGATCCGCAAAACATTCACGGAGAGCGACAATGTCCTCGAATTTACGCCTGATAAGAAAGGAACGTATCCCTTTTCCTGCGCGATGGGAATGGGGACGGGAAAAATCGTCGTTGTCTAAGCAGGTTTGGTGAAGGCGTGAAAAAAACAATTCAGTTAGGCATAGGGGGCATGCATTGCGCGAGCTGCGCGAATCTCATCACGAAAGCGCTTAAAAAAGTGCCGGGTGTAGAGGACGCGAGCGTGAATTACAGCACGGAACGGGCAAGCGTCACGTATGACGATGCGCGGGCGGGGGAAACGCAGCTGCTTGAAGCCGTGAAAAACAGGGGATACACGGCAAGTTTCAATATTGACAAAGACGCAGAATCCAAGCGAAAGCATGCCGAGTACGAGCACCTGAAGCAATTGCTCACGATCAGCCTCATCTTCAGCATTCCTGCAGCGATCATAGGCATGTTCTTTATGATGGACGGGCTCCTGTTTATTGGATGGGAGCTTCCCTTTGCAGAATATTTCTTATTCATTCTCGCGACCCCTGTTCAGTTTTATGTCGGCTGGCAATTCTACCAGGGAACGTGGAGCGCGCTGAGGAACGAAACCGCAAGCATGGACACGCTCATCGCCTTGGGAACATCTGCTGCATATTTCTACAGCGTCTATCTTATTTTCTTTGGGGAGGGCAGCCAATATTTTGAGGTCTCGGCCATTTTAATCACGCTCGTTATCCTCGGAAAAATGCTTGAGGCGCGCGCGAAGGGAAGGACAAGCGAGGCTATCCAAAGGCTCATGTCTCTCGCGCCAAAAACAGCCACCGTCATCCGCAATGGGAAACAGGAAAGCATACCCATTGATGACGTTGTCGAAGGGGATGTCCTCATCGTCAAACCCGGCGAAAAAATACCTGTTGATGGCATTGTGCTCTCAGGAACGTCAACCATAGATGAAAGCATGATCACGGGGGAGAGCATTCCTGTAGAAAAAAACAAAGGAAGCAGTGTTACGGGAGGGACAATCAATAAGCATGGAAGTTTCCAGTTTAAGGCGACAAAAGTCGGAGCGAACACGACGCTCGCAAGCATCATCAGGCTCATCGAAGACGCGCAGGCAAAAAAAGCGCCCATCCAGCGCTTCGCGGACATGATCTCCGCATATTTTGTTCCCGTCGTCATCGGGCTCGCGCTCGGAACATTCGCATCATGGTACTACATTCTCGACGAAACATTCTCATTTTCCCTCATCGCCGCAGTATCCGTGCTTGTCATCGCGTGCCCGTGCGCGCTCGGGCTTGCGACCCCCACAGCGATCATGGTAGGAACGGGAAAAGGAGCGCGGCATGGTGTGCTTATCAAGGGAGGAGAGGCTCTCGAGACCGCGCACAAAATCAAGTATGTGATCTTTGATAAAACGGGCACGATAACGAAGGGCACTCCTGAAGTAACAGACGTGATCGGGGATCCTTGCGTCCTCGAAATAGCGGCGAGCATCGAGAACAACTCAGAGCACCCCCTCGCAGACGCGATTGTGCAGCATGCACAGCACACCAACGTGAAATTGAAAACAGTTATGAACTTCAAAGCGATTCCGGGAAAAGGAGTTACTGCGCTCGTGCAAAAGAAAAAATATTTTCTGGGCAATGAGAAGCTCATGAAAGACGAGCGCATACCCTATGAGCGCTTTGCGAAGCAGCTCAGGGCTCTTGAAGAGCAGGGAAAAACCGCGATGCTGCTCGCGGATGACCGCAAAGCGCTTGGAATTGTTGCCGTTGCCGACACGATAAAGGAGAATTCTCCCCCTGCTGTCGCGCAGCTCAAGGCAATGGGCATTGAAGTGTACATGATCACCGGGGATAATGAAAGAACGGCACAAGCGATTGCCCGGCAGGCTGGCATTGAGCACGTGTTTGCAGAAGTTCTTCCGCATGAGAAAGCCGATTATGTGAAGAAACTTCAGGAGAAAGGCAAAGTCGCAATGGTAGGAGATGGCATTAACGACGCCCCCGCAATAGCGCAGGCAGATATTGGAATCGCAATGGGCTCAGGCACGGATGTCGCGATGGAATCAGGCAATATCGTGCTCATGAAGAATGATTTGCAGGATGTTCCCCGAGCGTTTAGGCTCAGCAAAATCACGATGGCGAAGATCAGGCAGAACATGTTCTGGGCGCTGATTTATAACATTCTCGGCATTCCAATCGCCGCTGGTGTTTTGTATCCCTACACGGGATGGCTGCTCTCACCTATCATTGCGGGGGGAGCGATGGCGATGAGCTCTGTAAGCGTCGTATCCAATAGCCTGCTGTTAAAATTCAAGACTCTCTAATGCGCTAAGAGTGCATTGGCCTGAGCAAATACTTCAAGGCGCTTTTCAAACCATGCTCAAAGTTTTCCAGGCGTTCCCATTCCTTTCCAATGTACGCGCCGGGAATCTGTGTGTGCCCCTGCACGGCCAACATGAGCAGTCTCTTTTTTCCATCGCATACAAGCCCTGGAACGTTTGAGCTTACAGGCACGGAACGCTTGTGCGGGAGAATGTCAAGAATGACTATGGGATCGTCCGAATCCACGTGCTGCTCGGATAAAAACTTATATACGAGCGGATTACGTTGGGCAAGAAGCGCTGGGACATCACTCAACGGAACACGCTGTATATCCTCTCCTAGGGGGCCCAACGCATCGAAATCTCCCTGAATCGTCATACGGTCAAACGCATACGGGGCCTCGCTCCATACCCTCGGAACCGCAAGCGCGAGAGCCAAACACGCATCCTCAAGGTGGGAAATGGCCCTGAACACGAGGGGATCATCGGGGGATAGCTCATATCGCTTCAGCACACCATAAGGATCATCACTGAATTTATCGAGTTTTTCCGCCACATATCGTTGCCTCAGAAGATGGATCCTGTTCATGTTCTCATTCGCATAATATCCCGGGATGAATATGGCTGTAACTGCATGATATGCGCGTTCCGCCATATGGGGAAACAGCTTTCGCTGGGGGTCAAGATCCATCGTTGATGATATAAATGCCCCTCCGGAGAGCAAAGAGCGAAGAACACTATCAAGCGCCGCGGCGTTAAGGCGTTGTTCCGTGCGGCCAAATATTGTTTCTGCGGTGAGCAAGGGCATGTAGGGTGAAAGTGATAGAGCATTTAAAAAATTGTGGGTTTCCGAAACAACAGGTTACCCCCGGGCTACAATCGGCTATGATCCATCAGATGGAAGGCGGATATTTAGTTCGTTGTCAATCCAAATGCACACCACCCCTTGGCGAGATCACGAGGATCGGTTTTATAGCAGGCGTAGGCGTCCCCATATTTTTTGATACAATCGTTATCCTCGTCACACTCCGCTGCTTTGCATATATACTGTGAGGGCATCCCCGTTTGAGCAGTTTCCACCCTAACCTCGTTATCCCCGCAAACGCAATCCTCGTTTTCGGGAGTGTCGTAACATGAAATCTCATCAGACGCGGTGCATCCGAGAACCAAGAACATCCCAAGAATCATCGCATAAGATGGCGTGTTCATAACGCACACTATCCATAGAGACTATATATAGCTTACGTAGCCTGCAAACGCGCCTGAAGTGATGCGCTGCGGAGCATCCCTACTCACTTTATCCTGATCGTCTCTAAATTCCTGGGAGCAACCGTCTCAATCCTGAATTGCTTGTGTATAGAACTCGCGAGATCAAGGCATCTGCTATTCTCGCCGTGATTGACGATGACTTTTTTCGGCCGCGGGATGCAATTTTGCACGAAGTTCATGAGCTGCCTCCTGTCGCTGTGGTTGCTCACTTCAATCTTTGAAACCTCCATCTTGATATGCACAACCTCTTCCTTCTGGCCACTCCGGAACACTACTTCCCGCTCGCCATTGCGAATGCGCCTTCCCAACGTGCCTTCACCCTGATAGCATGTGAACACCATGGAGTGCCTCTCATCATTCGCCAAATGCTTAAGGTACTCAACGCTCGGCCCTCCGATCAGCATGCCGGACGTGCACACAATCACGCACGGGCCGTGCTCATGTATAATCTGCATGCGCTCTTTCTGGCTGCCGACTTCCTTGAAGCAGGGAAGCAGGAATGGATTGTTATCTTTATGGAAGATCTGCTTGCGCACGTTCGCGTTTAAATACTCAGGATACGCTGTGTGGATTGCGGTAACATCCCAGACCATGCCATCCACCCAGACCGTAACATCGTCGATCTCTTTATGCTCGAGCATGTCCACGATCATGAGCATAATCTCCTGGGCTTTGCCCGAGCCCAGCGTGGGAACAAGCACTTTTCCGCCGCGGGCG
>JAGVYU010000027.1 GCA_018303105.1 Candidatus Woesearchaeota archaeon
ACGCTCTCTCGTAAACTCACATCGCTGAGAGATGGATTGATTCTTGACTACAAAGTCGAAGGGAAAAACTATGTGTTTTTCATAAGAAAAAATCTCATCGCCCTGAAGGCCGTGCTGAGCGCCGAAAACTACAAGCTTATGAAAACCGCCGCAAAAAACACGTTTCTTTTGCCCATATTTGAAGATCTCGCAAAAATAGACGGGATGATCATTCTCTTCGGAAGTTACGCTAAGGGAACCGCAAAGGAGGATAGCGATATTGATATATACATAGAGACAACAGAAAAAGCAATAAAGGAAAGGGCAGAACGTGTCTATCATGGCCTCAGCGTAAAGATTGGAGCATTCAACAAAAACGATCTGCTTATGCGCGAAATAATAAAAAACCATGTCATCATAAAAAGAGCGGAGGAATACTATGAAAAGCTTGGATTTCTTGCATAAATTAAAACAAGAAGGAAAGCTCGAGACGGTTGACCCCTCTCATGAGATTTCTCAGGCATACCTCATCAAAAGTGAGAAATGCACTATTGCCGCAAAAGCAGTCTTTAATGCTGGAGTGTACGAAAACGCGGTGAGCGAAGCATATTACTCCATGTATAACACGGTATTGGCCTTATTTTTTTATTGCGGCATAAAGTGCGAGAACCACTCCGCCTCCGCAATCCTTCTCAGAGACGTCTTCAGACTCACTGCTCTCCATCCTGTTTTTTCAAAATTCAAAACAGACAGAATAGATAATCAGTATTACCTCACGCCAGAAAAAGCGGAGCCTCTTTCAAAGGAGGACTGCAGAAAAATGCTTGATATCGCAGAGCGGTTTAATGCAGACCTCTTATTCTTCCTCAAGAAGATTACAATTGAGGAGACGAAGAGGATACGAAAAGTGATTGATGCAATATGAATGAGATCCAAAACATCCCTATGCCCCTCACCCTCTCCCACTCCGCACTAAACCTTTACAAAGATTATCCTCGCAGCTTCCTGTCATATCTGTAAAAAAAATTAAAGAAAAATAGAAAATCTATTCCCAATTCGTAAGTTTCTCCCTGAGATGGAACGACTGTCCCATGAAGAAGATATATACATCCACCTTTATGGGAGTTCCAGCAGGGGGCATAAGCTCCGGAGTTAGGGGCACTGGATCATCCGGATTCCCGTACCAAAAATTCAGGTTTCTGGAATCAGCACAGTATGTGAAGATATCTGTTGAAGGCAGATGCAGCACACCGTAACAATCAGCATTTGAAATAGGGAATCCGAGGAATGTGGTATTCATATTAATCCAGATATTCGGATTATCTCCGCCTTGTATGATGTGAAGATCCACAAAGGAATCTAACTTGGGTTCCCCAAAGCAAAATAGCTTGTTGCATTTTCTTCCTTTCCAACTGTTGTCATCAGCCGTTGCGACAACTACTGCGGCAATGGCAATCAAGAATATTATCGCAGCCAAAATGCCTTTCGTTTTTAAGAGTTTCATTTTATGCCCCCCATGGTGTTCTTATTTATTTGTTTACTGATATGACTCAATTCATGATACTTTCTGCGCAAACATCATATAAGTCGCTTCACACGGAGTTGTGATATCAGAATTCTCATAAAAGTAGGCTAAACTGATATCGTTTAAATGGTAAGTATCTCCTTCATAATCAATTGCGAATCCGTTGCCCCTAAAGTAAATCACACTACTCTCTGGGGAATCACAGATTCCATAAGGATAGAAGCTGTTCGGCTTTTTGTATATTAGTCCATTAAAGCTTCCATAAAAGGTAGGATATGGTCCGTTCGTTTCACTAGCCCCGCCTTCCACCAAGTACAGTGAATTAGTATCATATCTCGTTTCCCCATATTGCAAGTCTTGAAGATTATTTAGCGCAAAGGACACAAAGAATTTTTTGTCTGGAAAATTCCACCACCACCTATGATCGCTACCTTCGTAAAACCTATCAGATGTTGCATTTCCATAAACCGCAAGCTGGGAACCATAGCCGGCCTCATAATATTGGATTGTTGTTTCATTACTTGAAGATATTTGATACCTCTCAAAACCCCTTGGATTAAACACGCACACGCCCTGAACACATTCTGTCTTGCCAGAACATCTTTCATTCAAATTACCACGGTTCCCACATGAATCATAATTGTATGAATTCCCCTTATAACACTTGAGCTGGAAATCAGGCTGACAGGAGTTATTGCTAGGCGGATGATTGTTTCCGCTATGGATCTTATTGAATATCGTATCATCAAACCCAAATCGTTTATCAAAAAATGGATGGGAGTCTAAGGCTGAGACTGAAAATGTGCTTAGAACTAATGCAAATACAACAATAATTACTTTGTATGACATTGAATCCCCCGAGCTATCCATAAGCTAGGGATTTAAATCAATATGGAATCTTCAGTATGATCATTCAAATGTATCCAATTACAAAGAACAATTTAAATAAGTCACAACAAATAGATCACCCAATGCCCCTCACCCTCTCCCCTTCAACATTAAACCTGTACACAGAATGTAAGAGATGCTTCTGGCTTCAGTTTAATAAAAAAATAAAGCGTCCCGCAGGGATCTTTCCTTCTTTACCCAGTGGAATGGATAGTATCCTAAAAACCCACTTTGACTCTTACATGGAGAAAGGGCAATTACCCCCGGAGTTAAAAGACCTCAAAGCGAAGCTCTTCGACAATAAAGAGCTATTAAAAGTCTGGAGAAACAACCTCAAAGGAATCCAGTGGAAAGATGGTAACAACACGTTACGAGGAGCAATAGACAATCTATTAATAAAAGACAATAAGCTCATCGTCTTAGACTTCAAAACAAGAGGCTTTCCATTAAAAGAGGACACGAAAGACCATTACCAAAACCAGTTAAACATCTACAATCTCTTACTAAGAAAGAACGGCTACAAAACAGAAGAGTACGCGTATCTCTTATTCTACCATCCTATTAAAGTCAATGACACAGGAGAAGTCATCTTCCACACTGACTTAGTCAAGATGGACATCTCCATAGAAGACGCTGAAAAGCTCTTTAAAGACGCAATACAAACCTTAAAAAAAGACATCCCGGATAAAACGGAAGAGTGCCAATATTGCAAATGGGCTGAGAACTGTAAATAAGCATTGCTGTGTTTAGAGTAGCACGCATAATCTTCATAACCAGCGAATTTTGCAATCGTTAACGCAATCTTTAAATAGTTCGAGCATATTCTCAATGCTATGAGAACAGTCGCTCATATTATTATTCGTTCTATTTGCTAGTTAGTTCTCTCGCTGGCTTCGTTCTTTTTCCGGTCTGATAAACCATCTCTCTTGGAACGTTGTCTGCGAGCGTCTGGATTTTTAAGCGAGGTAAACACAATGAAACTAACACTAGATACCATACTCAAAACTAAAGAACGAATAGAATCTGTCGTCCGAAAGACCCCTCTTGAATTCAATGAGGAGCTTTCAAAAAAATATGACTGCGAAGTCTATTTGAAGCGGGAAGACTTGCAACAAGTCAGAAGCTATAAAATCAGAGGAGCATACGCTCTTCTGAGTTCGCTAACAGACGCGGAAAAAGAAAAAGGAGTTGTGTGCGCAAGCGCAGGCAATCACGCACAGGGAGTTGCGCACAGCTGCAATCTCCTTGGAATTCACGGAACGATTTTCATGCCAAGGACGACACCCTATCAAAAGATCGCGCGCACACGTCATTTTGGAAACGAACAACTCTCTATTCATATCGATGGCGATTCGTTTGACAGCACGTATGAAGAGGCAATGAGGTATTGCAACGAACACGATAAACTCTTTGTGCATCCGTTTGATGATGAACGCGTAATTGCGGGGCAGGCGAGCGTTGGCCTTGAGATTGTTGAGCACTGTCCACATTTTGATTATGTATTTGTTCCCGTTGGGGGTGGTGGTTTAGTTGCGGGTATGATCAGTGCTGTTGGATCGCATGGAAAAGTAATTGGTGTGGAAGCTTCGGGGTCAGCGTGCATGAAAGCTGCTCTTGCAGCTGGTCATCCTGTAGATTTACAGTCCGTTGATCGCTTTGCGGATGGAGTTGCGGTTAGAAAGGCGGGAGCTCGGTGCTTTGCAATCGCACAGGAATATAACTTGGATATTGTAACGGTTGATGATGGCGCGCTTGCGTGCATTGTCCTAGATCTTTATCAGGAGCATGGAATCATCGCAGAGCCCGCGGGAGCGTTGTCCATTGCCGCACTAGGCCAGTATCCTGTCAAAGGGAGAAAAGTCGTGTGCATCCTCAGCGGCGGAAACAACGACGTTAACAGATATCCGGAAATTACAGAGCGCGCGCTCCTCTACAAGGGGCTCAAGCACTACTTTATTATAGACTTTCCTCAACGGCCAGGAGCGCTTCGGGAATTCCTGGATGGTGTATTAGGCCCGACGGATGACATTACACTGTTTGAATACATGAAAAAGACGAATAAGGAAACAGGACCGGCTTTGGTTGGGATTGAATTAGCAGCAGCGCGTGATTATGAGGGTCTTGTGGCACGGATGCGTGGCATACAGTTTCGAGAGCTTAAAGAAGATGATCTTATGATGAGGTATGTTGTGTAGGCTTGACAAAACAAGGTGCGGTAAAAATGGTGCGGAATCCAATCTTTTGATAGAACGCCTCGTTCGAGCTTTCAAGTTCTGTCTGGAGGAAAACAGAATTTGCCCCAAGAAGCCGCGCTGCACGCACCGCGTAAAGTGTCAGAGCTGCGCCTACTCCCTTTCGTCTCTGATGTGGAAGCGTTCCAACATTATAGATCCCATATTCTGCTCCATCATTAAAAAGCGAAACAACTCCCAACACCCGATCATTATCAAGCGCGACAAAATGCTGGCCCTTGCCTGCGTGGATCGCTTCCCTCATAGTATCCTTCCATTCATGTCCCAGATTGTACACACCTGAGGAAAAGGCTGCAGCGAATACAGCTAGGTAATCTTTAATATGATACGGACTTGCATTTTTGATTGCTATTGATGGAAGAGAGGGGGGTTCACCTTCAAAAACCATCCAAGCATCATTAAATTCCTGTTTAAATCCAGCCTCTAACACCGTGCCAATTGTGCAGCTATCGCATAGGGGGGAACAATACACTGCAGGAGTGCGGTTCACCGCAACCATCTGATCTATCCAAAGAGGCAGCTTGGAGGGATCATGAACCCTTGTCATATGATTGCACTGTGGACTGTCAATCCTGCTTTGCAGCATGAGAATACCGCCTTCAAGGGGAATCTCCTTATCATAGTATACGCCCAATAGCATTGCGTAATGTGCTCGCTCAATACGCTCTGGCAAATCCATGGCTAAAAGCGTATAGTATTCACTTTTAAGGATATAGCTCCCAAAATATACAAATCCAAGCGGTCGTGACCCAAACCTATAAAAACCACCTCTGCAAGATATAGGTTAAAGAGGTGAATTCATGATCAATATTGGCATTAATGGCTTTGGCCGCATAGGGAGGATGGTGTTTCGCATAGCGCTTCATGACCCTGATGTGAATGTAGTTGCTATCAACGATATCACAGACACAAAAACACTCGCGCATCTTCTCAAGTATGATTCCGTGCATCTCAAGTATGACATGGAAGTGGGCTGCGCAGACCATGGCATTGTTGTGAAAGGACAGGAATTCCACGTGTACAGCGAGCGCGATCCAGCTAACATTCCCTGGGGGAAGCATAACGTTGATGTTGTTGTGGAATGCACCGGCTTTTTTACTAAAAGGAGCGCGTGCGAGAAGCATCTTCAGGCAGGCGCAAAGAAAGTGCTGCTCAGCGCTCCCGGCAAGAAGGAAGAGGGCAAGGAGCCCATTAGAGTCATTGTGCGCGGTGTCAATGAGCACACGATCATGCCCGGGGAAACGATCCTCAGTAACGCGTCATGCACGACAAACTGCCTCGCGCCGATTGTCAAAGTGCTGAACGACAATTATGGCATTGAGCATGGATTTATGACAACGGTACATAGTTATACAGCGGACCAGCGCCTTGTTGATGCTCCTCATAAAGATCTTAGAAGAGCCAGAAGCGCGGCAATTTCACAAATCCCGACGACGACAGGAGCAGCGAAAACCGTCACAGAAGTCATTCCTGAACTCAAGGGAAAACTCGATGGCATTGCCATTCGCGTTCCAACTCCTGACGGCTCCGTAACGGATTTTGTATGCGTCGTGAAAAAAGACGTCACGAAAGAGCAGATCAACGCGCTTTTTAAGAGTGTAGCTGAGAATGAACTCAAGGGAGTGATTGAATATACAGAAGATCCCATTGTCTCAGCGGATGTCATCCACAATCCCCACTCAAGCGTCTTCGACTCAGCGCTGACGAACGTCATCGAGAAACGCCTCGTGAAGATCATCGCGTGGTATGACAACGAATGGGGCTATAGCAACAGAATGCTGGATATTGTGAAGAGGATGAAGTAAATTTTTTGTTTTCGATTTTTTTCTCAAATTCTCTCCAAAAAAACACAAAGCATTTAAATAACGTTTTTATCTAACCTTATCATGGGGAACGGTAAGAAAGTGGCTTTTTTAACAGAGGAAGACGAAGCAGAGATTCAGCTCGGCAGCAGAGATCGAAGGAAACTCGGCAAAGGGCATGAGGATAATTTTGAGCCGGTTGTTGCGCTGGATCTTTCTCAAATTCAGAATTTCGATGACCTCACGAAAGCAATGGCGAATACCGCGTTCGGCGGAAGAACCGTCGGAGAAGCTGTTGACGCGCTGTACCAAATGGCGACAGATCCGGACTGCTTCGTTGTTCTGACGCTGAGCGGCGCAATGACCGTGGCGAAAATGGGTCTCGTCATCTCGGATATGATTGACAAAGGATTAGTCCATGCAGTCGTGAGCACAGGAGCGTTAATGACCCACGGATTTGTCGAGGCCGCTGGAATGCATCACTACAAATACCGATTTGGACAGATGAATGATGAAGAACTTTTTGAAAAAGGATACAACAGAGTATATGATACGCTTGAGCCAGAGCGCAATCTCGATGCCGCGGAAATCATAGTCAAGAAAGTTTTAGACACGCTGGACCTCAGCCAGCCCATTGGAAGCATCCACATTCATAATTCGATTGGAAAGTATCTCAATGAGCATTTGGAAGGAAGGGGAGTGCTCAAATCCGCGTATGAAAAAGGCGTCCCCGTCTATGTGCCTGCTTTCACAGATTCGGAACTGGGCCTTGACGTTGGAATATTTAACCGAAGAAAGAAAAAAGAAGGATCTGAAGATAAAATTCAATATGACGCTTATATCGATCTTGAACATTATACAGAATTGGTTCGCAAGCAAAAAACGCTGGGCATCTTTACCATAGGGGGAGGAGTTCCGAGAAACTGGGCACAGCAGGTTGGCCCTTATCTTGACATCATCCAAAAAAGACTTCGCGCAGGGGGCGCATTTGTTCGCTTCAAGTACGGTGTGAGAATATGCCCGGAGCCCGTCCATTGGGGCGGATTAAGCGGCTGCACGTACAGCGAAGGAGTATCCTGGGGAAAATTCATGAGTGTCAAAGAAGGTGGAGTGCAGGTTGAAGTGCTTTCAGACGCAACGATCGCATGGCCCTTAATCATCAAAGCCACGCTTGAGCGCCTTGGGAAGAACAATATTGAAATCAAAAAGAATTTCTCGCTGAATCACATATGAGCAAAGCGAACTTTTGCGGCATTGAGCAGCCATCATACGAAAAGGCCCGCATCGTTATTCTTCCTGCGGGATATTCTGGAACGGTAAGTTATGGGAAAGGGACGGAAAAAGGCCCAGATGCGATTATTAAAGCATCAACACACATGGAACTATGGGATATTGAGCTCAAGCAAGACATCAGCGCACGGGGCATACTCACACTTCCTCAGCCTAAACTCGATAAAAACCCTGAGAGAACACATCAAATTCTCTATAGCGAGATTAAAAAACATGTTGCCAAGAATAAGTTTGTAGTCATGTTAGGGGGAGAGCATTCGATAAGTTCAGTGATGGCGAAAGCGCTCAAAGAAAAATATTCAAAACTCAGCGTGTTGCAGATGGACGCGCACACAGACCTGCGTTACGAGTATGGAGAGCCCCCTGAAAAACCGACGAAATGGAGCCATGCGTGCGTCATGCGGAGGATCCGAGAGATGGGAATTCCAACGGTTGCAGTCGGCATACGCAGCCAATGCGATGAGGAAGCCATCTATGTCAAAAAGGAGAAGGCACCGATATATTATGCGAAAGATATCCATGACAATGACGCGTGGATGGACAAAGCCATCGCTCAGCTCACGGATGATGTTTTTCTGACGTTCGACATCGACGCATTCGATCCGAGCATCATGCCAGCAACGGGAACTCCAGAGCCGGGAGGCCTTCAGTGGTATCAGACATTACGGTTTTTGAAAAAGGTTACCGAGAAAAAAAAAATTGTGGGATTTGATGTCGTTGAACTCGCTCCCCAGAAAGGCATGCATCACGCGGATTTCTTAGCAGCATTGCTTGTGTATAAGCTCATTGGATATTGCAATCGCACATAAGTTTTTATACTTTCTTTGCTCAATAGGATTCATGCATAAGGCATTACTCTACGAGGCGCTGCCGGATGACAAAGTGCGGTGCACAGCGTGCAAGCAAGCATGTATCATTGGACCCGGGCATACAGGCATATGCGGCGTGCGCATGAACAAAGATGGATCATTATACCTTCTTGTCTATGGCAAGGCAAGCGCGGTGAACATCGATCCTGTAGAGAAAAAACCGCTTTTCCACTTCTTACCGGGAACTGAGATTTTTTCTCTGGGAACCGCTGGCTGCAACTTTGCGTGCAGTTTCTGCCAGAATTGGGACATCTCGCAGGTCAGCAAGGAAATAAAGAAGAAAATATTGCAGAAAAAAAGACCGGAGCTCATGGAAGTTGAAATCACAGCATTAGGCTATGAGCTTCCTCCCGAGAAGATCGTTGAGCTCTGCGTTGCAAAGGGCATCCCAAGCATCGCGTACACGTACAATGAGCCTGTGATCTTCTTCGAATATCTCTACGACACCGCAAAACTCGCTAAGAAGCACGGCATAAAAAACGTCATGGTCAGCAATGGATACGAATCCGACATTGCTCTCGATCATCTCAAAGGGTATATCGACGCGATGAATATTGACCTCAAAGCATACACGGATGATTTTTACAGGAAGCTCTGCCACGGAAAACTCGAGCCGGTGCTTGAGACGATCCGGCACGCGAAAAGCCTGGGCATATGGGTAGAGATCACGACACTCGTGATCCCCGGCCAGAATGACCGTGACTTGCAGCAGATTGCTGCGTTCATCGCGAGTGTCGATCCTGAAATGCCGTGGCATATCACGGCGTTCCATCCGGACTACGCGATGACGGATACTCCAATGACGTCCCATACGCTTCTTATAGAAGGATATGATCTTGGGAAAAAAGCAGGGCTGAAGCATGTTTATCTTGGAAATGTTCAGGATGAGGAGCGCTCAAGCACGTATTGTCC
>JAGVYU010000028.1 GCA_018303105.1 Candidatus Woesearchaeota archaeon
GGCCATAGTACGCCCAAATCCACTGTAAGTACGATTGAATTTAATAATTTATGTGAGAACTAGAATAGTGGTGATATTCAAGTCAGTTTCGCAGCCTATAAAGTGTTGTGTGAAGATATCCGGACGCTGTGAAAGATTGTCAATATTATACGTATGTAACCGAGTTAAATCGCAACGGATTCTATTAATCCTGAAATATCCTGCATACATGATCATGCGTCAGCACAAAACTTTTTATATTCCAACTCAAATACTACACATATGAAATGGCTGGGCATACTCGCAGGAATCATCCTCATAGTCATGGCGATCATGGCTGTTCTCTTAATCTCTGAGCAGGAAACCCAGCAGGCTCCACAACAACCGGAACAACAGGCTAGCCAGCGCACGATCATACTCCAAAACTTCGCGTTCTCGCCATCGCAAATGTTCATTAAAGCCGGAGATACGGTAACATGGACAAATTCGGATTCGGCGCCTCACACCGTCACGTCAAATAGTGGAGACGAGCTGGACTCTCCCTCGCTTTCACCGGGAGAAACGTATTCACACACGTTCACGACAGCTGGAACATATATGTATCATTGCGAGTTTCATCCGAGGATGACGGCTTCTATAACGGTGCAGTAAATGTCAAAGATTTCTACGATGCGCGAAGCTCAGAAACTTGTGAAGCACTTCGCGCAGAAGAACGGCTGGAGCGATGCGCCGAATGTGGACAAGTTTGATCATCTGCATGAAGAGCTCATAGAGATGTCAAAACACCTCAGATACAAATCTGAAACAGAGCGGAAAGCGATCATACATGAAAAACACGATGTGTTCAAAGACGGCATTGGTGATTTATTTTTCGCGCTGTGCAGACTCGCGAACCAATTAAACATTGACATTGAAGACGCATTCAACATGGTCAAGGACGAAATTCTGAAGAAATACGACACGAAGGAAAAAGAGCATAAACGGGTTTAGAATTGCCGCTGTCTAAATGGGATCTTTTATAAGTAATCATAACAGTATTCAACAAGATGTTTTCTCCTGGATGGATGCCGCAGTTTACCGATTGCTCTAGTCAGAATCTGCCTTGCGCGCTCTGGGGTAACATTGAGAAGGCCTCCAATCTCTTCCAGAGTGTGTGTGTCTTGACCATTTAGGCCAAAGTAGTGAGTTACCGCAAATCGGTGTCGTTCAGGCAACGTCCGAATAACCTTGTCGATAGCACCTTTTAAGAGAGAGGCATCCGCTTGCGCGCGGATATCCTTTAATCCCGCATCTTCTATATCCTGGATATCTTCATATGCGTCCGCTTTCATTTCCTCCCATGAAACCTGCTCAACATTTCTTGGCACCTTGAAGGGAAATCGACTGGATTGCGTATATGAACTCATCGCAGATACCGCACACATGCGAAGGAAATTCTTTAAAGGCCCTCGGGATGGATCGTACGTTGGCAACCTCTTTAAACACGCTTCAACTCCCTCAGAGAACATATCATCTATGAGGTCACGGTCCGGATGAGGAACATTCACTCTTAATGTGCGACGCCCTGTCCACACTGCTTTCACGAACACTTCATGCGCAAGCAGTCCGAGGAACGGATACACCCCCTCAATAATTTTGTCTCTTAAATCCAAGGTGCTCGCTTCCGCACTCGAGCATTGCTCAAAGCGCTCTCGAACATATTCGCCGGCAAGGTTTTCTAATGCTAACCAATCTATACTTGGAGAGTAACGCTGATCCATCATAGAACGTGAAAACTGAGGCGCGTATATAAATTTATCAGTTATGTCACCACTGAGTGAGGGTTATTATAGGTATGCTTATGTGTAAACATCACTTCTAAGAAACTTTCTCAGCGTGCTCCGCCAGATTTTAACGCACAAAATCCTCAGCGAGCGCCCGCACGCGAATAAGCATCATTTCAAGCTGCTGTGGATCTGCAGTCAATGAGAGCTTCTCCATTTCTGAGAAAAAATCATGGGGCGCGATAAACTGCGTTCCCTGCGCGCGTGCTATCTCACGAAACGTGTGATAATCATATCTTGAGCCGAGAGGGATCTTATTAATCCCAGCAATCATACGAGTGATATTCCAGAGGAGATCCATTTTAAGGAACTGAGCTGATATAGGATCCCGGGTTTTTTTGAACTTGTCTAAGGACCCTTTCGCCAAGGCGAGTGCATCGTGCACAATTCGTTTCCTAACCCAACCTAGATTGGCGCGAGATTTTATTCCCTCAAGCAAACCCTTTGGATCATACAGAATCTTTGCATGGGCAAAGAATTCAAACATCTCATCAACGAGCGGATGATTCACTTCATTTTCCAGCGAATATATAAATCCTCGAATATTTGTGAAACATACCGTCACTTCGGGCGCATGCAGGGGCTTGTACGATTTGCCGACGAGCATAAAATGGCGTTCGATAAGAGGGAAAATCTTAGCTGCGGACGGGTTTTCTAAGGGCAGATCGCTGCACAACGCTTCAGCAATCTCGGGGGTGGGCTCCACTTCAAGCTGCACTCCAAAGTCAAAATCGCTATGGGGAAGATGTGTGCCTTTTGCGCGACTACCTCCCAAAACAAGCGCAATGACCTCATGATGACGGGCTGCCCACGCTGTTAGTGTTTCCTCAACGTTCATATTGTATTAAAGCGAATAGCGGTTAATAAAGTTAACTAGAAAAACTTCCCCAGCGTGCTCTGCTCCTTCTCCTGAATCAAGTCTTCCTCAGCAAAGCCCATGACCTCAAAGATCTTGCCAACCGCGGGCATGACCTGGTTATTGATGTAATACTCAGAATCGTACTCCTGCTGCGACGTCTCCTCAGGGAGTTTCGCCCGATCTCGCAGCCTTCCTGAGCCTTTCACAATCACATACCGGATGAGCGTTCCCGTGGAAACCTGGATACCCTTCGCCTCGAGCTGCCTCGCGATCGCGACATGCGGCCCAACAGAGTCATAACTCTCTGTCTCCTTGCGGAGCTGCGTCATAATAACCACTTTGTCAACAGGAATCTTGTTCTGCTTCAAATCACGCACAACCTGACGGACGTAATCAAGCGCCTTGTCGCGATCTCCCTCGCGGAGGATGATCTCAAGAACCTGCTCTTGCGTCTCCTTAGCCAGATCACACACATTTCTCCGCACGCTCTCAAATCCTGTGATCTTTATCGTGCCTTTCTCAGAAAGCAATGCGTACTTTTTCTTCGCTCCAGCGCCTCCCTCTTTCAGACTGACGAAAATGCCCTTTTTGAACATCCCTTCATACTCTAGCTCCATAATGCCCGGAAGCTCAAGATTCACTTTTTCCGCGAAGCGAAGGGCATCTTCCTTCGTTTTCTTGCCGAGCTGAAGAAACACGCTGTCCGTATCGCTATACAACACTTCAAACCCGGCAGCCTGCGCTTCAGAGATCACTTTTTGAATATAATAACGGGCGTACGCCGTAATGCTTCGCGCGCTCTCCAATGAATACCAGCGCGCAGCCGCGAAGCCCAGATACCCATAGAATGAATTCGCCATGAGCTTCAGGCTATTCTGCCGCGCATTCAACACGGGGCTTTTCTGCTCCTTCATAATCTGCTTGATCCTTGTTCGTCGCGTAATGATCTCCTCGATGATCGTGGGAATAAAGCCCCGTTTTTTCTGGCAGAACCGATAGCGCTGCTCGGGCTTTTCGCTCGGAACAACCGCGGCGCCAGAACAGCAGTCGCAATTCAATGATTCTGGACCGATATTATGCGAGACGATAATCGTCGGATACAGGCTCCTGAAATCAAAGAGCACAATGTTCTCATACAATCCTGGCTTCGGCTGGAATACAAACGCGCCTTCATACCTGAAGCGGTTTCTCTCGGAAATTTCCTGATATCCGGGGCGGTTCGGCACGAGAACATTCGCGGGACACGCCCTCCTCATCAAGTAACTTTCCACAAGTTGCGAGTACGCCATGCGCGTGATATCAAACGGAGTCATTCCAATCATCTTCACGAGCTCAAGGATGTTCGGATACAGCTTCTCGCACAGCTGATACGTTAACCTCGCGTCATGCAGGTTATACACGCAAAACATCTCAAGCTCCTCTGTTTCCTTATCCCACGCGGGCGCGAGCTTATTCAGGTCAACGACAACCTTCTTCTCACCCAGCAGCTCAAACGCGACGGTGTCTAAATCATAGCTGTCAAGCTCTAAGTCGGAGCGCATAATGCGCTTGATGAATTTGAGAATGTCAATATGCGCGATGCCGTTTATGCTCACCTGATCCTGCCTCGATCCACGCATCTCTGAATAATCAAGCCCAAGATTAAGCGAGATCCTGTATTTCTCAGCCCGCTTCATGATGTACGGAAGGTCAAATCCATCGCTGTAATACCCCGTGAGGATATCCGGATTGTACTCCTCTACAAAATCAGCAAAGCGCTTGAGCAGCGCCTCTTCTGAATCCACAGACTCCACGTACGGAAGCGTCGTTTGTATTCGCTTGCTCACAACGACTTTCTCGAAATTCTCACCGTATACGGCAAGCATGATAATAGGCTGCTTATCCATATCGACGAACTTGCCGTGCGGATTATACGTTTCAATGTCAACAGCTAAAATTCTGGGATTTGCCAATACTTCATCAGCTTCCTGCTTGAGCGATGACGCCTTGATGACGGCCACTTTGCTGCGCTCCTGCACAAGCTCGCCCTCCACTTCTGTGAGCGTTAAAGGAATTAATCCCTTGTCAAGCAAGTACCTTCTTGCGAATAGGACATCGTACTCAAAGATGTCCTTGACCTCAGGCCATGATTTCACGATCTCCCGCAGAATAGGAACGTCCCCTGGAATGCCCACAATCACCTTAAAAAGATTGATTGGTTTTCCGAAATATTCCTTTGTAACCTCCTGCACGGCAGAAACGCGCACAGGCCTTCCCTCATCATCCGCAGTCAGCTGCGCGAGCCTGTCCTTAATCTGCTCCATCGAAAGCACATAGAAATAGGGCTGCTGAGAGTCATCCGTGGCACAGACCTGCTGGCCTTCAGGAGTTCTTCCATAGAGGTAGACGACAGGTTTACCTCCATGAACCTTATACAGTACATCAACTGGGAAAAAACGGATGCGCTCCCCCATAGAAGTTTCAAATGGGATGAGCTATATAAAGATAGTGGAATTAAAACAATGCCTCAATAGCCTTTCCCGCGGCGAAACTCGCGCCTATTACGATTATTGTGATCATGACATTCTTCATGATTGAATACGGTATGGATTCCTCATTAATGAACGCGATTATCACGCTCACGAAGCTAATAAGAATCATACCCCACGCGATACATATGAGAATAGCCGTGGAGAGCGGCGCGAATAGAAAGGGAATCATAAATGTCGATGTAAAGATGAGTTTGCTTATGAACACGTTGAACGCGCTCCACACCGCTATGGTTTTGGACAAACCCCGCTCCGCCTTTTTTGAGGCGTACATGCCCATTGCGTCAGACATGCTGTCCGCGATCGCGACAGAGGCAATTCCTCCCATGACGGCTAATGCCGAGGTTGTCGCGGCGTTTACACCAACGATGATGCCAATCGTCGTTAATACGGCGGAGCTGATGCCAAAGCTGTATCTGCCAAAGTGCTCATGCAGCTTTCCAAGGAAATGATGGAATGGGCTCCTCGCGCGCAGTGCAATTTCAAAATATGATAACCTCGTTGCCTGATGAGGATGGAGGTTCTTCAGTAGCTTCATGAGATGCTTGATTTTGTAATACTCTTTTTCAGATGCAAGCTCAAACTCGATGAACTTCCCAATATTCTCCACATGATCAAGATTAATAATGACGGAATCAATAAAGAATAACGTGCGCTGCTTATTCACGCGTAATACTTCCTCATAACCGTGCATTATGGTCTCAATCTCCTTTTCTTTAGCAGATTTGTGAACAACGAGTCTTGTTCTTATTCTTCGATTTGCCACAGGGCCTTTGTACGTGAAAAGAAAATTCTCAGAGCCTTCCTTCCGGATGCGCACAAGCTCCTTGACGCGCCTTACGGATTCTCCCTTGGGAACGTAATAGACATCTTCCTGAATGACGCTTCCGAGCTTTCTCGCGCCCATAGCGATAAGTCTCTCCTCATGCACGTGCGCTTTGAGCTTGAGCTGATACTCACGCTTTGTTTTTTTAAGGATGGAATGAGGCATGCAGGGAATATAACATCCGATGTTTAAATAGGTTTTGGATATCTGGATGATAAGGTGTATATGCGTTTCTGGCACGCCACCATGTCGGCGGCAGTCGGGTTTTGAGCAGCAAAACCCTCGGCGACCACCCCGTAAGGGACACGGAAAATCGCAGATTTTCCTAGTTGCGCTCGCTTCGCTCGGCAACCATCCCCCGGTCGCCCTGCGCCGACATGGCGTGCGGTGAGGCAGGGGAGGCTCCATCCGGGATGCCGAGCAGGGCATTTTGCGCAGCAAAATGACCGTCGCACCGCCACAGTCGGCGCGATGGTTTTTTCAAACTGAACATACTCTATGTCACAAACTTTAAATAGGAGTCCTGCTGAAATAATCGTATGAAGGGTGACAAACGGATCTCAGCGTTCAGAAGGTATTGGGACGCTGTAGTGTTCGCTGTGCACCACAAAAAAGCGGCGCTCATCGGTTTTGGGATCGATGTGCTGTTTACGCTCGCTTTTTTTGCCATATGGATGACATTCTCCCTTGTGCGCACGGGAATGCCGTGGGTTGACTTCGGGCTCGTGCTTGTCTATTTGCTTGTCATAATAGCGATATACGCGACGGCGAAATACTTCGTACTCAAACTGCTCATACCCAAAGCGCGGCCATTGAACGTTGGTTTTTATGGCGTGAGCTTCATCCTGAGCTTAGTTGTTCTTGTGCTCTTATTCGTCATGGTCATGCTCGGCGTGGGAGTCGTGAATCCTGACGCCGCGGGAATCTTCGGGCTTATCTTCCTCATTGTGCTCTTCATCCTGCTCTATCCTGTTTTGCACATGACGCAGATTGGCTATCTCAAGAAAAAACCTGCGCGGTGGGTGCTTGAGACATTGCTCGCCAGAGTTGGAAGCGTTGGCATCATGTACTTGATCAACCTCATCCTCATCGTTGCGTATTCACTTATATTCCAGCTCATCTCCCTCGTGTACACGTCATATTCTCAGGCGTTGCTGGCTTCACTCACGGCGCTCTTCCTCTACATTCTCCACGCGCTCAATAGAATCTTCTTTGCATCCCTGGAGGCATAATGTCCTTCGTCCACACGATTGATCCTGTCATGGTCACGATTGGGCCAATATCCATACGCTGGTATGGCCTCATCTATTTCCTCGGGTTTCTCTGCGGATACCTGTATCTCTCATGGCGCATCAAGCATAAGAAAATCGATCTTACAGAGCTGCAACTGCAGGATTTCATGCTGTACATGCTCGTGGGAGTCGTTGCGGGGGCAAGACTTTTTTACATCATCTTCTATAATCCGCAGCATTACCTCAACTATCCTCTCGATGTGCTTGCCGTCTGGAAAGGCGGATTGAGCTTCCACGGCGGTCTCACAGGAGCGCTCGTCGCAGGATGGCTGTTCTGCAGAAGGCATGAGAAAAGCTTTCTTAAACTCGCGGATGAGTGTACCGTGCCTGTTACGTTTGGTCTTGCCCTCGGAAGGATAGGCAATTTCCTCAATGGCGAGCTCGTTGGGAGAGTGACGAATGTGCCTTGGTGCGTCTATTTTCAAGGCTTTGAGGGCTGCAGGCATCCGAGTCAGCTGTATGAATCCGCTAAGAATCTGTTCATGTTCTTTGTCCTGTTTTCCGTTCGGGACAAAAAATTCCCTCCGGGATTTAGAGTCTTCGGGTTTTTATTCATGTACGCGGTATTACGCTTCTTCATAGAATTCACACGGGCCCCGGATTCCCAGTTGGGACTCTTGCTTTTTGGACTGACGATGGGGCAGTGGCTGAACATTGGGATGGCGGTGGTTGCGGGAGTATTCATGTATGTGATCCATAAAAATAAATAGAACGCTCATTTATCCTACTCATGCCCAAATCATCCCCCACAATCAGCATGGACGAACTGCGAAAACTCATCACGACGAAACAAAAGTATGCTCTTATTGACGTACGTGAGCCGCATGAGCTTCAGTTTGGCATGATTCCTACTGCAAAAAATCTCCCGCTTACTGAGCTTCCTCTCGCTCTTACACTCTCCGATACCGAATTCAAAGCGCGCTATAGATTCAAGAAACCCACGGCTAAAGATACTCTCATTCTGTACTGCAGAACCGGCGGGAGAAGTGAAAGAGCTGCATTATTCATGCGCGGCAAAGGGTATGCGGCGAGAAATTACAAAGGCAGCATATGGGAATGGTCGACTATAGATCCTTCAGTTAAGAGGTATGGGCCGGAGCCACGTCACTGAGGCCTTCCCTGATCGTGCCAGTCATACGCTCGTTTTATCAGATGAGCCGGATACTCTGAAGTGTCGACACGCAAATGAGCGCCTAACACGGGAAACTGCTCCCGAAAGCTCTGCGCAAGCTGCCGAACAACCTGCACATAGCTGCGATGTCCTGTCCTTATACGGCCACGTAAGTTTGTCACATACGCCACTTGTTGCGGACTCCAGCTATGCAATGCTCTCCGCAGCGCACCGAAGGGCACAAGTTTTTGCGCGATCAGGGGATCATGCTCGTAGGCTTCTTCAAATATTTCTGTGGCGTACGCCATATGTTTTAGGTATTCCCGGGTAAGCCCAAAGGTGTCATAAATTTCAGGAACCTCAAAGCCATGCCGCGTAGTAAGCGGTTGCGGTGTTTTATGGCCATTCCTGTGCCTGAACAAATCACGATACGCATGCACTCCGATCATGAACTCAACAAACAATCCTGAATGCGCCATTGCAGGATGCAATTCATTAACATCACCCCTTGTGGAGTGCGCTGCATCAATAATATCATGAGCTTCAGACGCGGTGATACATTCCATAATAACATCTAAGGGAAGATTCGTGTGATGAAACACAATCAGTGCCGCGCTCATAAGATCGGACCCTGGTTGAAAACGATGAGGATCATATAATCGGACAGAGGGTTTTTGCGCGTGTCCCTGAATCGGACGGCCGAAGCGCTCCACGAGCGATTGTCCAATAGTGGTCATAAGCTCTCTATACCATGAGTCTTCCCTGATATGACTTTTTTCTCCCATGAGCACGGGAGCGAGTTTCATAGCTTCTTCCCGGAGTTCCCTGCCTCTTTGCTGTTCTTCAATGCGAGGATGTGAAATCATGCGTGTGATGACTTCTTCCAGTGTTCTTGCGTCAACGGAAAAAACAGTGGATGTTTTTGTGACCGCAAGCAAATACATGCGGGAATAATCGAGAACGAATTTTTCGGCATCCTCCCTTTGTTTCTCAAGCGAGAGCCCATTTAAATACCTATGTCGTTCAGCGTGTGCTTGGTCAAGATCAGTCTCTTGACCTTTTTTCCTTTCTTGTTCAGTCCATATGCGAAGATGTTCTCGCGCTTGTGGCTCGCTTCGCATCCAGGCATAATACGCTCTCGTGTCAGGATGTGCGTGAACGGCATCCGCAAGGACATGCATCACCTCAAGATATCTGCGATTCATGAACCGGATGTACTCTAGGAATTTTTCTGGATTGGGAAGCCTAAGAATGTCAGGATCGGAAAGCGATCTGTCCAATACTTCACCATAACTGATATAGCGCGTTGATTTCACCTGTGGACGTGAAAGCGGATGCCCAAGCAACGCATCAAGCGCGCAATCAGAGATGTGCTCCATAAATCCAAAAAGCTGCGTCTCCTCTTTAATTGAACTGTGACCGTGCCCAATAACCCACTTTTGATTGAAATCTGCCGCTCTCTTGGAAACGACCAAGGATCCATCAGGACTACGCGTCAGCTGCACAATCGCCCTAATATGAGGAATTAAATCGCGAGCAACAGCCATCTTCTCTTTGTCAATAAAATCCAGCGTACGCTCAACGGTCGAAACATGCGTCCGTGAAACGGCTGACGCAATAGGCGATAACTCCTCCGCGCGCACGAGTTCATTATAATGCATCATAGAAGTCTCTCCTAGCGGATTCGTGAAGATGTAATGCGCGAGAAGCGCCGTTTCTTCGTCGGAGAAATGCTGAAGTCGAGGGAGAGGCATGATCAAAATTGCAGTTGAAGTCTTAATAACGATTGTGATTCTTAAATGCGTAGTTTCTAATATAGATATTCCGTCTCCGCTATTGCAACGCAGCAACGTATTAAAACCCCATGAATGGAGAGATTCATCATATGACACATGGACTTCCTGGAACGTTTACGGTCATTGACGGTCTCGATGGCATTGGGAAAGGGGAAGTGCTCAAAGCTATTGCGCTGTACCTGGAATCGCTTGGGATGAGAGTTTTTAATGTTGAAGATTACTGGCAGACGAATCACATTCATCCTGAATTTGAGCGGCGCACCCACGGAAAAAGGTTCAATACGGCGTTCTTTAACTTGGATGATTTTGACGTCCTGTTAACAAGCGAACCCACACATACGGGCATTGGAAGGCAAATCAGATATGAGATGATCGCGAATAATGGAAGGAGTTATTCCGCGCATGCAACCGCTGAAGCGTATGCTTTGGACAGGCTCATTTTGTACAAGAGAGTGCTTTTGCCAGCGCTGCGCGCAGGGAAGCATATCATCCAGGGCAGGTCTTTCTCAACGAGCATCGTGTACCAACGAATGCAGGCACAGGAACAACATGAACGCCTCGCACTTGAAGAGATTATGGGCTTGGAAGGCAATGCTTTCGCTCTCCAGTATGCCCCCGACCTCTTGATCATCCCAACAATAAAAGACGTAACGGACATTACAAAGAGACTTGAGGGCCGCGATAAGCGCGATGACGCGATGTTTGAGACTCTCCCGTTCCAGCTCCAACTCAAACCATTCTATGAAGGCAGGGAATTACGTGAAATCTTTGAGCAACAAGGCACCCGAGTAGAATATATTGACGCAGGAATCAGCGTAGCAGCCACGAGACAGCAAGCCGTGGAGGTGTATTGGAAGGTATTGGGCGATCGGATTCGAGCCCGATAGTCTCACCAGTTCTAAGCATTAAACCACAACAATGTTTATAAAGACTTAACGATTGACGATTCTGGGGGAATATATATCGCAACATCACCACATACAGCACCTCAGCCAGCGCCATATTCGGTTGCATTAGTGCCGGAACGGCCCAGAATTATTGATACGAGCGAGTTTCTGGAACATATCATTGATCCCTCTGATCCGAAGCTCAGGTCAACTATCGATAATCTTGTGGATAGGTGCGCATCAGACGACTTAAAGCTCTTCTTCGGCTATCACCGCAGAGTCTCTCTTGAAAAACAACTGGATGGATTCTCATATGTCCTGGAGAAAAAACTGGATGGGCCATTGAGCGAGGCTGGGTATCAGGAGCTTCTAAGAATAAAAGAGGATCTCACTGAGCGGGAAAAACACAGATATCTGCATCGCGTGCTTCATACCAAGAAAGAGCAGACAAGAGCGAATGCACTGCGCAGAAGGCTTAAGCGCGTCCACGCGCAAATCGATGAGCGGATCAGATCATATGAGCAATTTCAGGAAGCGCGCGAACAGTTTGGGAAAACTGCTGAACTCTCCGCACCATCACCTTCACTTGAGCGCATCCCTACGCAGCCTTCTTTGCAGGATATCGAGCTTTTGGAAAAATTTGAACGATACCATGTGCGAGCGCACGCGCTCGCGACAGAACCTTTGGAAGCGCACCGGGCTCACGAATTGCGAAACATTATCGCGGATCTGGGAGCGTATGATGTTGGACACCGCATGTTCAATCTTCGTATCAACCATGACTACTGGGCAAATAATGGAAAACCGATGCCACTGCGAGCGAAAGCACTTGACGATTATGAGCAAGCGATGGCAATCGCGTCAGGTTATTGCGAACGATGGCAGCGCATGAAACTCGAGGAAGCAACCGCATTACGGCAGCGTCCAGTATATTTTGTAATCGATACTAAGACGGGCAAGAGAACCTCGACATATACCACACAACCCAGAGCCCAGTCATTAGCCAATGCGTACAATCAAGGCGGACGATTCAGCAATCTTGTTGAATCAAGCGCAGGAACTGAGTACTGGGGTGGAATCCGCCACGAAGTCCGCACGCTGGACAGCTCCCCGAGAATAACACCAGACACCGTTACATATGTCATGGATGTCATGCATGCGACCGCTCAGGGAATGAGATTATTCGCACAGCATGCTCATTCGCTTTGGACCAAGTTGAGATCAAGATTTCACTCAGGAATGGCGCATGACGAAGCATACGCCAGACTTTTAGCGGATCGGATCCCTTCACAAGGTTTATAAACAATCTCCCGCTTTTGTGTTCTTACATGATATGCATTATCGCGCTTGTCGTCTTTGGAATCCTAGGCATTTTTAGCGCGACGCATAGAAAACTCGCTTGGGAAGCGCTTGACTGCGTCATACGAAAAACGACGTTCAGGAAATGCAGGACAGCGCTGGATGAGCGCCTCAGAAGCAAGATCTCGGGGAAGGTCATAGGAAAATTCCCGAAGACGGGAGCGTTTATATACAAACACTTCGCGATCTTTTCGTACGCGTTCACACTTCTATTCTTAGTGAGCCTCGTTTATTCGGGAATCAGCATATATAATTTCGCGGTCTACGGCAACTGCAACGGCCCTGAGGAGATTCCGGGATTTTGCATTTTTGATCCAGCGGGAGGACAAACCAAAGTGACAAGCTCTGAAACATGCACAGCGTCCTCGGAAGGAACGCTCAAGACTCTTGATACGATCAATATCACGCGTTTCCCTCGGCTGGACAGGGGATCGAACCATACTGTCGTCTTTATCGGATGCTATGCGTGTCCGTATACGCGACAATCCTACCCTGAGCTCCAGAAGCTCATGCGCGAAGACGTCAATATCGTATTCGCACATTTCCCGACAAAGGGAATGACGGAGTATTTATCCGCGTATGATTATTGCCTCTATGAAAAAGATCCTGAACTCCTGTGGCATTTTAATGATGCCCTGTTCCAGGAACCCGTTGAGTCGCTGACGAATGAGCAGCGCATCCTGGACATCATTTCTTCATTCGGCATTGATGCGCACGAGATTCAGGAATGCACGACCATGAATGCAACACAATCGAGAGTGCAAGAGCAGCTTGCGGCACTCCAGACCCTGGGCGTATATGGCACACCGACAGTTTTTGTTGACGGACAACCGCTCGTCGGTCCAAGACCGTTTCGAACATATAAAAGCCTGCTGCGTAAAAATGGCAATTAACACATTAAAAATCAGGGAGGACTTTCCCATTCTCCAGAAGAGAATCGGTGGAAAGCCGCTTGTGTACTTTGACAATGCGTGCATGAGCCTGCGCCCAAAGCAAGTTCTGTCCGCGATTCAGCATTACTATGAAGATCTCTCCGCATGCGGCGGGAGATCCAGCCACCGGCTCGCGACTCAGCTCACGGAAGAAATGGAACGCGCACGAAAATCTGTATCTGCCTTTTTCGGGGCAAAACGGGCGGAAGAGATCATTTTCACAAAAAACACGACAGAAGGGATTAACCTCGTCGCGAACTCCCTCGCGCTGCACAAAGGCGACGTCGTGCTGACAACGGACAAGGAGCATAATTCCAATTTGCTGCCGTGGCAGTTTCTCGCGAAACGCAAGGGAATCGTGCATGAGGTCGTGGACAGTCAAAAGGATAATACGTTTGACATTGACCGCTTCGAAAGGATGATGAGTAAAAAGGTAAAGCTTGTCGCGATGGTGCACACGTCAAACCTCGATGGGACAACAATTCCCGCAAGGGAGATCTGCAAAATCGCGCATGAGCATGGCGCGCTCGTCCTGCTTGACGGCGCCCAGTCAGCGCCGCATAAAAACGTTGACGTGCGCAAAATCGACTGCGATTTTTACGCTTTCTCCGGCCACAAGATGTGCGGACCCTCAGGCATCGGGGGATTGTACGGAAAAAAAGAAATGCTTGAGCAGCTTCAGCCGTTCCTCGTTGGTGGCGAGACGGTAACTGACACGACATATACCACCTATGAACTTGAGGAGATCCCGCATCGCTTTGAAGCGGGATTACAGCACTACGCTGGAATTCTCGGACTCGGCGCAGCCGTCGAATATCTTAAAAAAATCGGGATGGCAAACGTTGAAGCGCAAGAATTGCTCCTCAATTCGGCCATCACGCAGGGCGTCGAACAGCTTCAACTCATTGGACCAGTCGATCCTAAACTCCGGGGAGGAATCTGCAATTATCTCACAGGATCAATCGACCCTCACGCGCTCGCGATCATGCTTGACCAATCCGCATCCATTATGGTGCGTTCAGGAGCGCATTGCGTGCACAGCTGGTTCAACAAGCATCATCTCAAAGGAAGCCTGCGCGCATCTGTTTCGTTCTACAATACCGTCGACGAAGCGAAGTTTTTTGTGGAGCAGATAAATAAGATTGTGAAGAATTTGAAGTGATGCTATTTTTTCTGCTTAGGGTATCTTAAAGAAAAATACAATTTTCAATAATTAGCGGCTGAAACAATTTTTTCTCTGATAGTGTTATATAAAATAGTTCACGCTTTTCTTTTTGTGCATTCTTTTGATGTAAGCAAGAACGCAGTTTATCTCGTTATAGGATATGGAATCATCTTTGATTTTTTGTCTTATGTCTTTGAGCTTGTCGTTAGGAGATTTGATGTTTCGTAGAATTTTCTTAACCTTTTCATTTGCTATGACTGATTTAAGCTGGAGCTGATGATGCTCTATGAGATTGGCTACATGATCCCACACTGTTCCTTCTTTGATGCCTCTTGCTTCTGCAATCTGTTTGGCAGTCATTCCTTTCTTAATGAGCTGAAGCGTCTTTACCTTGCTGAATTCTATCCTGCTCTCATCGACTTTTTGATTAAAATTCTTATGTTTCTTGACAGAGGTTATCACGATGTCCTGCTGTATGGGAAACGAGAAATTAAATTTGCTTGTAATTCTTTTTCGATACTTGTATGTGTTGGCATGAGATGCATATGCTAACCAGCCCTCAAACTTCTCAATTACTTTCTCCCTTTCAAGCTTATCGTCTCTATACTCATGTTTCATCTGCTCCATCTTTTTTTCAAATTTCCTCATGTTCTTTTTTACGAGAAGCTTATGATAATAGAATACTCGAAATCCGAGAAAACTAATACCTTTTTCCAATTTGAGCACTTGGGACTTGTCGGGATGAAGTTTAAGATCGAGACTTTCTCTGATAAATACATCTATTTTTCTTTTATATTCTTCAAGCACTTTGCGGGAGTGATGCAGGATAGCAAAATCATCAACATATCTTATGTAATATTTGACTCTCAGTTTATGCTTGACAAACTGATCAAGTTCATTGAGGTAGACATTGGCAAAGAATTGAGAAGTAAGATTTCCAAGAGGCATGCCTTTGTTTGTGTCTTTTCCTTGATGGTTATCGATAACTTTTTTGATGAGCCACATCACTCTTTCATCCTTGATTCTTTTACCAAGAATTTCAAGTAAGATACTATGGTTTACTGTGTCGAAGTAGCTTTTGATATCTGCTTTGAGAACATAACATCGAAGGGTATTGTTCTGGGAAACTTTTCTCTTGAAATCATCAAATCTCTTTACTGCATTGAGAGTTCCTTTTCTTAGCCGGTTGGCAAAAGAGTCATAAATGAACCTTTTGTCAAAAACAGGTTCTATCATGTTGCATATTGCATGATGCACAACTCTGTCTCTGAATGAGGGTTTGCTTATCTTCCTTGTTTTGGGATCTCGGAGAATGAATGATTTGAGCGGCCGAGGCTGATATGTTTGAAGAAGGAGTTCCGTTCTGAGCTGCAGCAGATTTTTCGTCAATTTTTCCTCGAATTCTATCACGTAGGGCTTGAGAGTTTTGCCTCTTCTTGCTCTATTGAATGCGGTCTCAAGGTTTTCGTATGAGCATAATTCATTATAAACGTTCTCAAGAGTGTCTTTTTCAAGCATAGTAAGATAGAGTAGACTCAATTTATTTATTAACGTTGATTGTGCCAATGCACCCCCCCCATTCAAGATACAGTACAATACTGTGTTTATTAGTTATACCCTGTAATATCCAGTTTGTGACTGATGCAAAGCGTCGAATTATTGAGAGAACTGATTAAGTAACTCAATATAGGGGGATGGAAGGGCGGTTTTGGTTATGAGAGAAGCGAAGGCTTTTGGCTTAAAACGGAGGATCAAGGTGCAGGTCGATGCAATATTTTTGCTACTACTGTTAAGTTACTAATATGGCGAAAGATTTAAATAGTAGTATACTACTACATAGTAAAGACATATAAACATTATGTTGTTTATAGGGTGGCCATATATGCATGAATTCACATTAACAAAAAAAATCAGCAAGCAGGGAATGCAAAACATTATCATAATTCCTGCATTCCTCAGAGATAAACTTAAACACAAGATGTTAGTGGAAGTCAAAATAAAAATACTGGATGGTGATACTCAAAATGGCAACTAAAAAACTTGAACAAAAAGAAATGAGAAAACATTTCATACGGACTCTTTATGATACGCTTGAGGGTGTTGTTTCACCAACTCCTTATCTGGAGATCAGCGAAGGGGACAATGTTGATGTTAGATTTCTTAATGGAAAAGCCAGATTGCCAACGCCAAACACAACGGAAGTCACTGTCTTGGACATAGACATCGCTTCATTGTTCTTCGACGATTTTCACATTCTTTATGAAGGAGTTACTGGCGTCGGAAAAACCTACACAAGCGATGCATTATTCAATGCTGTCTTCGGTCCTGATGGACACTACACCATCAGATTAAGTGGGGGAGTTCTTGGCAGTTCAGCCCTTGAACCATTCACAACTACAACATTGGAAAACGGCGTTCCTAAAACAAGAATCGATCACGAAAAATGCAAGAAGTACGGAGCATTGTTCATCGATGAGATTAACAGAGGAGACAGTCAGGAAGTCTTCCAAGTAGTTGACGGAGTCGTCCATGTAAATGGAGACACGGGCTATTTGAGAGTGCCCATACCTGGCCAAGAAGGAAAGTATAAAGGGCTTGCAATCATTGCAGCCATGAACCCAGCTGACGCTCAGCATAGTGCTGCTCTTGAGCTTGACATTGCAGGGGAGAACAGATTCCTCAAATTCAGATTTCCAAACGGAGTTTCAGAAGCAGGCTCAAGCCAGCTCGAAAAACGGCTTTCTGGAGATCTTCACGACAGAATGTGGTCTGAATTTGCCAGAAAGACAGGTCTCAAAGGGGGTTGGAGAGATCATTATCCAGTAATCGCAGATCCAGAACAGCTAGGAGAGTCATTGAGCGGAGAAACCCGTGAATTTCTTGATGTAGCTCTTGGATATGTCGGATACGATCCAAAAGAAACATATGGTAGGAATGCCGAGCTGATGCAGATGGGTGGGGTGCAGCCGCATTTCTCTGTAAGAGATGATAATGATTACAGAAAAATCCTTCAGGCACAGGGAACTCTCAAGCACGGATTTGTCAGGCGTGATCTTAGAAAGATCAGAGACCTTTCAAGATTACTCTCATTCATTAAGGGAGTCAAAAGCGGAACGTTTGATGCAAATGCAAGCCTCAATGACGTAGCAGCAGGTATCGGCATTGTTCTGGAAAGCAAGACTGTTACTGGCACTGATTATGGTGCGCTTATGACTCTTGTCAATGATGCCAGATCTGCATACAATGAGATGCACAGGCAGACTAATATCCCCGAGGGCTATGGCCTGAGGCAGGCAGTATGGCAAGCAGCAGTTCATGCAGGAGCAGAGCATGGTTTCGATGCATATCTGAACACCTTGAGAGAGGGAATGGCTCCATTGAACACTCAAGCTGCAAGCGCTGCTCAAGCAACAATCAGGTCAAGAGTCTTGGCAGACCTCGTTGTGCTGGAGCATTTCAGCAAAGTGCATGAATCTGATGTTACCGCTGCTCTTAAAGCCAAAGGCAATGACACATTCAAAGGATTCGGCGAATTGTATCAATCTAAGAAAGGACAAAGCAGCATTTACGAGCACAGGCTAGAGTCAATTATGAGGTAAGAAAATGACAAGGATTATCCCTCGAGAACTCATCAAGCACTTGGAGTGGATTCCTGGACAGCAGCCCCCTCAAAGGCCTGCCGTGAATCCCACTCCGCAGCCAGTCCAGCAAAGAACAGCAAGCATTGATGCGCTGGTGAATGGCGGAAGAGAGTTCTTCAGTGAGCAAAAAGACAGCAACGGTAATTACATCGGCGTAGCTGTTGCTCTTCAAGAAGCATATGATCAAATGGGTTCAGATGCAATTATTGCCACTATGCCTTACTTGGTTGCCGGAAAAGCTCAAGCAGAAAAAAGCAATTACTTGTGGCAGAAATGGTTTACGGCGCTTTCTGAAGAAAATGCTGGGATAGACAAAAATGGAAAACTTGTTGGCAGAGGGCAACCTGTTGTACTTACACTTCATGGAAGAGGAATCTTAACACCTGAAAGAATCAGGCAGGCTTACAGCGAAGGACTTACACCCCAAAATGCTGCCAAATTTACTGATGATGAGTTTGACAACTTGTTGAACGGAGTTCTCCCTTCTGGAGAGAGTATAAATCTGTACACTGTTGATGATATCAAAAGGGGGATTTCCGATCCTTTCGGACGATATGCAGTATGGATGCCTGCAGAAACAGCCAAATCAAAATCATCTGGACATCATTCAAAATCAGACTTTATGAACAATGAACTTGTTATTGCGAGAGTAGGAACTCTCGAGCACCTCGATGCTTATTTCGAGAAAGCGCGACATTCCTCAAATCACAATCTTGGAAACTGGCACAGACTTGGAGAAATTGATTTTACACAGCCCCAGGGCCGTGTGCTCTTCGTCGGTGATACTAGTGACGGCCTGAGCGGCATCAACTATCTCAATAGTAATGGCCGTTTTGTCGGGGTACGCAAAAATGCCTAAGCATTTTTGGTACAGAAAATCCGAAGGATTTTCTTGTAGCGCCGGAGGCGCCCGACGCAAAAAAAAATAAGGGCATCACAAAATGAAAAGCATGCATTTGCTTCTCAATGAAGCGGAAAGGGAATGGAGAAATCAAGTCAGGGATCACTTTCCTTTACGTAGTGATACCCCTGTCATCAGAGATGCAAAACCAAATGGAAGAGATTGGACTTTCTCAACCGATCTGAGCAGGATTTTTGCACATATTGGAAACGACGAATCTCTCCAAAGAAAATTCAGAGAAGTGATTGCAAAATACTGGAGCGGTGATCCTGAAGAACTTGCGAGAGAAACACTTCATTATCTATTGCATCATGAATTGTACCATCCTCTTGAAGCTCCGTTCAGCGTCACAGGAACTGATAATGACAATAAAAGAATTCATCAGGCAATAAGAAGAGGAGTTTTGCAGGCAGAGCCAGGTCTTAGTCCTTTAGAGCAAATTGTTAAAGTGCAAGCGTCTCAGAATGGCGTCAAAGATTTTATTCTTGACAACCGTTTCTTCCTCGATAACAAAGCGAGAGGATATGTGCGCGAAGATATTGTCCCGACATGGGATATGCTCGAATTGCAGGATGCCCTTTCAAAAACCAACTTTTACACAATCACAAGATTATTGTACGGATTAATGTACGGCCCTCAAAGCACTCACAAATATTTTGAAAGCAAATCAGGGAAAAAAGGACATGAAATTGCCGAAAAAGCTCTATCAGCCCTCATTGGAAAACCAGCACAGCTGCCGGGCAGGAAAAGAACTGTCATCGGCAAAGCAAAAGCAGTGCTCGGCACTGGATCTGACCCCAAGACTTATGAAAGAATTCAGGAATATGCAAAAGCAGTGCGAGAAATTTTCGCAGGCAAAGACAGGTACGCAGGCATAGAAAGACTGATGAAAGTTCTTGGACCTTATGTTGAAAAAGGAATGCCGCAGGGAAGACCCGACATGCAGGGTGAAGGCAGCGGCACTTCTCCCCAGAATATTTTGCACGATTTGCTTGATGACATGAGTCCTTCGGAGCAGCAGCAGTTTACCCAAAGCCTTGTTCAGGCAGGGGCTGATGCCTTGAATCAGGCCGCAAACCAGACGAAGCCTAAGAGCAGTGCGGCAAGCACTCCGTCATCTGTTGATGAGATGAGGAACCTTGATTTGCTTGCCACTCATGAATTTTACAAAAGAAATCATCCAAAAGTTGTCATAGTTGGCGGAAAGAAAGTCGGAGAAAGTATTGTTGTTGGGAAGCAAGAATACTGGCATTTGAAAAATAGCACTGTTCTCACTGAAGATCAATTGAGCAGAGTGAATCTTCAACGCATAGACCTTATGCAAAGGAGGACAAGGCTGCCATGGCTTATTGATCTTGGCAATGGAACATTCAGGCTTAATGAGTATGATCTTAAGCAGAGAGATGTCAAGGATATTGTGTATGTTGATGCACATCTCGATGTTCCTGATGTTGTCGAGTTTTACTTAGATAGCTCAGCATCAATGTTTGGCTACACTCCAGGAATTTTCAAAGTCAATGATGGCAGCCGGTGGGATATGCTCAGCCATGTGATTTATGGATTTGCCGATGCGCTGCAGCAAAGCGGCAGGCAGATTAGAAAGCAGAGCAAGATACGATTCCATAATTTCGCAGACCATCATATCAATTCCGAACTTGTGCCTGTAGACCAGTTCTGGAGAGGAGACCTTCCTGCATTGAAAGTACTCTTCAAGCCAGAGAACGGTTACGCTGTTGAGGACTTGAATATTCAGCAATATAGCGACGGACAGCGAAGAACATATGTTGTTGTCACCGATGGTGATCTTGTTATTTCGGGCAGAACTGAGCGTGAAGCTGGCAAAATGAAAAGACTTGCAAAAAACCCAAACAATCATGTAGTGCTTTTTGAAATCGGAGGAACCTACGCTCTTGGAAACGCTGTGAGAAATCAGCCAGGTATTGTTTATCATCCCGTTCATGATAAGGAAAAAATGTTACAAGCAGGACTCAAGGTGCTATTATCAAAACGCGAGGAAATGGCAATCATTTCCGGCGTGCCAAAAATCACTGGAGGTGATTTTTGAGCATGACACGCATAATCCCAAGAGAATTAATCAAACACCTTGAATGGACGCCAGGACAGGCACCGCGGTCCACTTTTTCCCTACCCCCGGCAGCCGCTCCGGCGCAGACCTCATTATTCACTATAGACGATGTGCTCAATGGAAATATCTTTTATGACACCAGCATGCCTCAGGCGCTCAGGCAGGCCATGGAATATGCAACAGCACAGGGCATAATTGCCAACATGCCCGAATTCATTGCAGCAAAAGTTAAAGCTGACAAAAGTCATGCATTTTGGCAGAATTGGTACACAGTCCTTACAGAAGAGAACATCGGCATTGACAAAAAAGGCTCTTTTTACACTCGTGGAGAACCAGTTCTTGTTGTCATGCATGGCGGCGGCATTCTCACCCCTGACAGAATCCAACAAGCGTATGATGAAGGACTTCTGAATAACAGCGCAAAGTACCGTGATGAGGAATTTGATACTCTGCTTGAAGGAAGACTTCTTGATGGAACAAACTTCCCACTGCACCGGCTTGAAGAAATTCAAGCAAGCAGGTCTGTATTGCCTCATCAGTTTGGCGTAGTGATACCTTACAAAACAGCACAGGAGACAACATCAGGATATCACCAAAAGAAACCCTTCCTTGAAAATCCCTTAGTTATAGCCAGAACCGCTGGAAGCCTCGACCATCTCGAAACCTATTATGAGCAAGCAAAAGACCCTAAGGGCAATCTAGGTAATTATCACTCTTTTAAAAACAGAGATGCTACAGTGCCCCAGGGCCGTGTGCTCTTCGTCGATGGTACTAATGGCGGCCTGAGCGGCTACGGCAATCTCTATGGTAGTGGCCGTTTTGTCGGGGTACGCAAAAATGCCTAAGCATTTTTGGTACAGAAAATCCGAAGGATTTTCTTGTAGCGCCGGAGGCGCCCGACGCAAAAAAATTCAGATGAAGCATGAAGTAGCTTGGAACTACACGCCCTTTCACTGTGGCAGCATCGCTGTGCTCAAAAATGAAATCATTTTTGGCACGCAAAAAGCAATATGCTTTTGCTGTTATAAAATACAACCACGACAGCCAACGTCTGAAGTGGTGGTGGCTAACAAAAATCCTTTTGATTTTTGGAGTTCCTAACGGAGCTTTCAGGAAGGTGAAAGGGCTACTCTAGGGGCCGTGTGCTCTTCGTCGATGATACTAATAACGGCCTGAACGGCAACAACAATCTCAATAATAATGGCCGTTTTGTCGGAATAGTCAAGCTAATGGCTGGGACATTTTTTCTTTTTTTATTCACGTATTTTTTACACAATCCATCTGCATCTTAATCCCCAAAGTGTGAGTGCAACGTCAAAACCCAAATGTTTAAAAACAAGTCCTCGTTGCATGAGTAGCACTGTCTATGAAGAAGAAGCGACGAGCGGGATTAGCCAAGCGCTATATCAAGAAGCGGTGGGATTTTCTCAGCCAGGACCGAAAAGGCATCATGCATATTGAGGGGCTTCCCGTTACGAAGCTCGCAAAAAAGTATGGAACGCCATTCTACGTGCTTGTTGAGAGAAAGATCAGGGAAAAAATGCGGCTCTTCAGAGAAGCATTTCCGTACCATAAGCTCAAGATCCAATTTGCATCGAAATGCAACTCAAACCTGGAGATTCTCAACATCGTGCGCCAGGAGGGCGGAGAGATCGACGCGTCTAGCATTGGGGAGATTATCCTCGCGCTGCTCGCGGATTTCGAGCCCCATCAGATCACGTTCACGAACCTGAACAAAAGCGAGCAGGATATTTACTTCGCGGCGCAGATTGGCGTCCAAGCGATCACCGTGGACTCGTACGAGGAGCTCAAGAAAATCGAGAAGATCGGTGAAGCGCTTGACAAGAAGATTGACGTGTTCATCCGCGTGAATCCCCTCATCGAGATCGGAAAGTACAGCACGAAAAGGCATAAATATGGAATTCCGTTCACAAACGTGCAAAAATCAATTGACTATGCGATTGATTCCAAGTACCTCAACCTCACGGGTTTTCATTTTCATGGCGGGTATGTAACCACGTATCTCGGCTATTTCCGCGCCCTCAAAAAGATCTTCAAGCTCATCGCGCACTGCAAAAAACGCGATGTGGAGATTAAGAGCATTGATCTTGGAGGAGGTTTTCCGTACGAGAATGACAGCCCCCATTACTACTCACCGAAAGACTTCGGCAAGAAGCTCATAAAATACCTTGAACACCTCTGCAAGCGCCATGAAGTCGTGCAGCCTAATCTGATTTTCGAGCCGGGCAAGGCGATTGTCATGAACGCGGGCATTGGAGTGTTCAGCGTGCTGAGCAAGAAGAAGCTTCCGAAGCGCGCGATGATCATCACAGATGCCTCAACGTACGGCTTTCTCCCAGATGTCCTTGTGATTAAAGCAGATTACCCCATCCTCCCGGCAACGAAAATGAACAGGCGCCGCATCAGGACATACGACCTTGCGGGATGCACATGCGATTATATTGACATGCTTGAGCATAACAGCAAAATGCCTGTACTTGAAGAAGGGGATTTGCTCGCAGCAATGGACTGCGGTGCATACAGCAATGTCATGAGCTCGAACTTCAATACTCTTAAACGAGCTCCCATTATCATGGTGTATGAGGATGGGACATTTAAGCTCATTCGCCGCCGCGACCGGTATTCTGAGATGTTCGCTCCAGAAATGGACGTGCTCAAAGTCTATGGAGACCCGGATGAACTCAAGAAATATTATAATGTATTCCGCGCCAATATCGATAAGCTTTGGGGCGGGAAAAAGAAGAATGGCCAAAACGAGAGTAATGGCAAGCGTTAAAAGCTCTCACTTATTCTGTGCTCATATCCTCCTGCTCAATAATCTCACTACAATTCGGGCAGACATGCTCACCAAGATCTATAAGACTCCCGCAAAACGGGCATGCATCAATCTCCTCTTCACTCATCCTATCACCTTTTTTCACTATCGTTAATTGAATTCAGCATCAAAGGGGCAACGAGAACACAACAATGCCTAGACAACACAAACATGCTATTCCTCTTTTAAGGAATGCCATGTAAATAGCACATATATTTAAACATTTCTACTCTTTTTGCCCTTTTTCGTAAGAAACGCTTGCTTTCTCGCAAAAATGACAAGCGCATAGATGAACGCCCCGATTATGGCCAGCAGAGCAATATTTGTGCTTTTTGATCCTGCATCCCTAACTACATTTCCGGTTATAGCCATCATAGGAGATGATGCGCTCACGACTACCGTGCTTCTGCTTCCATACACGGCATCCACGCAAAGATACTCGCCTGGATCAGTAAACGTATATGTGAATGTCTCGCCACCATACACTCTTTCGCTTGTGAACAACCGACTCTCCTGGTGGCCGTTCACTGTTTTATAGCATGCGATCTTGCCAAAATCGATCCCTGTCACTTTCCATGTCAACGGCTCGGCTTTCATAATGCTCACGAGCTCTGGATCAAACCCGTCGCGGCTCAGCATAATGGTTTTTGTCGCGGGAGCCTCTGTCTTTGGTTCCAGATCTGTTATAGGTGAGGGAGATTCCTCCATAGGAGCGATGTCTGATGGCTGTTGTTCTTCCGGAGATTGGGTATCTGCCTGCTCCTGGATTTCGCCTGGTGCCTGCTGAGTTACACAGGATACTAAGAAGAGAACGAAGAGTATGCCAAAGATTCGCTTCATTCAATAGCCCTAGGAAGCACGGTATTTATACTTTTCTGTTACAGCGGAAGCCCGCTGTCATATTAACGTTGAAAACTACGTTTTCAAGCCCTCGAAAATTTATTAGGTTGAGTGAATATACTCTGTTGTGTCTTACAAAATGCCTAGAAGGGGATGCCAAGGTACATGATTCTCTCCTGGCCTTCATCAATTTTTCCAATGGTCTCAACGGCCCGGTCTATCTCATGCTGCATTTGTGCTCGCTGACCAATGCCTAAGGCAGGATCCTGCATCCTCTGGCTGCAGCTAGCCGCATGAATGACACAATATTGCCTGAATGCGGCACGTAACTCGTCTGGGGGGAAGGCATCATTTTCAATCATTTTTTCAAGATGCCGCATGCTAGACCCATCTCCCCTCGACAGTTGCCCAAGAACTTCTTTTGCTGATACCATATCGAGTGCGATTTCAGTAAGCATACGCGCGGTAAATAAGCGCTTATATATAAGGTTTTCTATTACTTCACTACTTATAAGTAACTACAATATGTGTTTATGGCTCTACAATAATCTCTCCGGTCATTTTGTCAAGAAGTATAGCGTCCTGATATGGAAATGAGCCCGCTTCGTGGAAAGCGTACGAGAACGTGTCTCCCGGATTCAGCCTTGGGCTGTTCTTAAACTCCTTGCTGAACATACTAATAATATGCACTTTCGTATCATCATTAATCCAGGTTACGGTCTCTCCGCGGGGAATGTGGAGCGGGGTAGGTCCAAACCGGCTTAAGCGCATGCGCACCGTGTTCGGATCCTGCATAATCTCCTGTAGCTCCTCATTAGTCTTTAGATCCTGAGGGGGCGCTTCCGGAACATCTTCAATAGGCACGGTCGCTGACTCCTCAACGGGAGGAGTGGTTCCATTCACAAGAAAGTAATAGCGCGACGTAAGCACGTCATGCTCTCTGGGTTTTGTGTTGTTGACGAGCCACTGATCATACTGCCCGTTAAGCTCCGAGATGGCCTTGCCCGTCATCGAAACATTGCAACCGACTAGAACAATAAGGAAAAAAAGGAGGACGATGAATTTCCGCATCATCCTCCAAGCAAAAAAAGAAATATTTAAAGGTTTGCTTAGATGTTTATAACCGGGGGCCTGTTCTTGTCCTCAACAACTACCGTAACGGTCTTTGTTGTTTTCGCGCCTTTGCTATCCGTAGCCGTAACGGTTACGTCATACGTGCCTGCATCGTCATACGTCGTGGTTTTACTTGCAGCGGTCATCCAGCCAGAGTAGGTTATGGATACCTCATCCCCGTCAGGATCTTCCGCTGTCGCCTCAATGACGACGTCCTCAGTTTCCTCGACGGTAATGCTTTCCTCAGCAAGTGTGAGCTCAGGCGGATTGTTCAGAGCGAGCACCGTAAGCGTAAATGCCTCTTCAGCAGTCTCTGAACCATCGCCCGCGGATATTGTGATGTCATAATCGCCCGCATCGCCCACTTTGGGCGTCCATGCGCCCTGCGCGTTCAGCGGCGTGGAGAAGCTAATCTGCACTTTATCCCCATCAGGATCTGCTGCCTCAGCCTTAATGCTCACGACCTCGCCTTCCTTAACGGTAAGATCGTCCAAGGCCTTGATAATCGGGGCCCGATTCACGTTATCGATCGTGACACTCACGGTCTTTTTAGACGAAGCTCCTTTCGCGTCCGTCGCCTCAACCGTAACTGTGTGTCTTCCAGAATCATCGTACGTAGCTTCCTTCGACGCGGAATCCATCCATCCCGAGTACGTTATGGTAACCTCATCTCCCTCAGGATCTGAGATATTCGGATTAAGATTGATCGTTTCACCTTCGCTGCCGGACACCGCTTGAAGCTCAATGATTGGGGGTCGATTCACGCTCCTAATCACAAGAACAACATCCTGCGTTGTCTCCGCTCCTTTTGAATCCTTCGCCGTGATCGTCACTTTATACTCGCCAGCGTCTCCAATTTCCGTCTGCCACTCTCCCTCCGCGGTCAATGGCTCTGTAAACGTGTACGTGATAGGATCTCGGTCAGCGTCCTGCTTCGCGAGATTAGGAAACCTGACAAGGTCGCCTTCCTTGAACTCTTTTCGCGGAACGTCCGCGGGTATTTCTTCCTGCGGCTCTGTTGGCTCAACAGTGATATCGGTTATGGGGATATTTGGTTTTGGATCCCAATTAATCTGTTCTTGCTGAGCGCATCCCACTACAAGAACTAAGAATACGATGAATACCTGGATTACTTTCATGCCATCACCTCTATGATGCAAAAAAATCGGGCATTAGGGATATATAAACTTATATCGGATCAAAAGCATAGGTTAGAAAGACCTGTTTTTAACATAATAATTCGTGTAGAGGAATGCGAGGAGCATAAGCACAAGGAGGAAGAGGGCAGTGATCGCGCTGTTCACAATAACGGTCCGGAAAAAAGCAAAAAAGAACTGCTCAGGAAACGTGCGGATGAGCAATGAATCACCAGAAAACTGCCATGTGCCTTGCTGAAAAAATAACGTGTGAAATTGAACGAACGACGCTGAGAAATTCAACGTGAGCAGGATGAGCACGACAAGCGCGACAAGCGTCGCGAGCGCTCCGTACACTACTGTAAGAAGCACTTTTTTTGCCCCGCGCTTGCTGATATAAAATAATAGAAGTATACTCGCTATAGCGGTTATGTACAGGAGCACATATGCAAATCGAATTACGCTCCGCACATCACGCATGTGGCTTTGCTCTTCGGCCGTGAGATTTGAGGAAAGTTCGCCATCTCCGCTAAAAAAATGCTGAAGATTCTCAAGCAAAGCGTTCGCATCCTGATTCCTTTCGTACACTCCCATTTGACGGAACTGCTCATGATACCACGGAGAGTCATACAGCACAATCACAAAATTCGCAATGATGATTAATATTGGCACCAATATAACAAACACGACAATCGGAAGCCATTTCATGCTTTTGATGCGGACTCTTCAACCCTGCGGAGCACATTATCAAGCACAAAAAACAGATTTCGATCCGTATCCTCAGCTATAAACGGATTGCCGCCAACCGTGAGGTGGGCATGGATCTCATACTTCTCAGAATGTTCACGCTCATGCACGGGCTTCATGATGACGCGGATGCGCTCAAAATTGGGAATGCGCTGGCTGAAGCGCTTTGCATAGTTGCCAACGATTTTTTTGATAATGACCATGCTGCCAGAATCAATATCCTTAAATCCGGAAAGCTCGATATTCCCTCCCAGGCTCACGTTGTCTTCTGTCATGTGCGCTCAATCCCAAGCGATGGCCGGCGTTTTGTCTTATGAACGCGGACAAAAACAAGATTGCCACGGCGCTCAACCTGTTTATGAAGATAGCTCCCGCCTTGTGATCGCACAACATCTATCGTATAGCTTTGAGGCAATTGAATGTAGCCCACCCCCATGCCTGACCAGACTCGTCTATTTAAATAGTTTTGGGTTGAGAGTTTACGGAAAAGTATACTGGGCGCTATGCGAACGCGGGCTCTGGCAAACGCCTTGCGGGTCTTCGCTTCGGCTCCTTTTTCTCCAATGGCTCAAGCAGGCCTTGCTTCACGAGGTAATCCTCAAATGCCTGCGCCGCGGCCTTACGCACATACGAGCGCGCCCTTCCCTTGTAAATAGGAGCAACATCAATAATATCACCATATGGAAGAACGGTTGCGGCTGCCTCACTTGCGATCCATCCCGGAAGCGCTCCAATGTCTCTCGTTTTTGCCGTGTAATAAATCGCGTATGGAATCTTGAACAACGCTTCTTCAATCGCCCGCAGCCCAAATGATGCGATATACGCCGGGCCTGGGCCAAACCAGCGCAGCGCCGCCTCAACAGGGCCAAGAACACGATCCACGCGGTCAACGAGTTCTCCGCCGCGAATAATTCCCCTGTATTTTTCATACGCGAGCCCATACTGAGATTTGAGCGTTTGATAGAGTTCAGGACGCTCGTCGATCTTTCCTTTAAGGCGTGGATTTTCCCTCAGAAGTTTCGCGAGCTGGTCCTCAAGATCGGGCATTATGCGCCTCCTTGATATATTTCAGCGCTTCCTGCAACGTCAATACTCCAATGAGCTTATCTTTTTCGATTACGGGGCAGGAAAACAAATTCTTTCCAATCATTGTGAAATACGCGGATATGATCTCATCATCCGCATTGACTGAACACACTGGAGCGATCATGATATCCTCAACCTTAACGGTCTTAGCGTCTTTTCCTTCTGCAACGACCGCGCTGACAATATCCACCGCGGAAATGATGCCAATCGGCTTGTGCTTATCAACGACGAGAATGTGGCGCTCACGAGCCTTTTTCAAACTCTTTGCCGCCTCATACACACTTGATCCCTTCGCGCAGGAGAGGGCCTTCGCGAGAGCCGCGTTCTTGACATGCATGCTTTCACCTTCGTAACGTTCGTACGGCTTTTGGAATAGTTTTCGCCGCATCCATCACAAAACCAACGGGAGAGATCCAATCTTTATAAATTTTGCCGACGCCTAATGGAATGCTTCTCAGCAATACCTCAAGCGTGATAAATCCGAGGATAAAGAGGAGGAGCAGCCTTCTGTCTGGCTCCGGAAGATTTGATTGCCGCGACCTTAAAATATCCGGAATAAACGCTGCTTTAATCCTAGCTGCGATCGCATGGCGCACTGCAAGAATTCTCGGCTCGACGCGATCCATGATAATCTGGCGGATGTGCTGCTCAATAGCTCCCGTAAATCTCGGGGAGCCTCCCGTGAGCCTCACCCAATCCCAAAAACCAAGAGGCTGAACATCACGCAGGATTTCTGGTCTCATGAAATCAAGAGTGTCCAGGACAGCTGCATGCACTTCATCCGAAGTGTACCGAACCGTAACCCGAATTCCCTGCGCTTCCAGCGATGCCTGCTGCGCCTGGAATGCCGTAAAGAACTGCCGCATGAGCTCATCAGCGTATCGCTGCTTCAACTCCTCGATCAGAGTTCCTGCCTGCTCATGCCATTGATGATTTAACTCCTCCTGCATAATTTGCGTGATTTCCCTTCTTTCCTCAGGAGAGAAACCCTGAATAATCGTGCGGATATCCGCGTGCGCAACCTGCTCAATAGTCTCTCTTACGATCTCCGGCCTCGAGTGCGCTGGAGGATTGAGAATTTTCCTCGCGAGAAAAAACGCGACAAGGGCGGTAATGGAGCCACGCGCTGCAAGGCGAAGCAACTGCATCATAGCGCCACGCTTCCCTTTCTTCAATTCTGACAATTGCTGCTCCGCGTTTTTGAGAAACGACTGCATATCCTGAAAAAGGCGCTCATCCTTCAATAAGAGGAGATGCATGCGCTCTTCCTCTGCTAACAATGTTTCGATAAGCGTGATGAATGGTTTTCCCTCGGGATTCACGTGCCGCTCAGCCGGGATAAATGGTTTCGCCGCGTGGGCGTGCTCAAGCTGGGACATGAGTTCAGACTGTTTCGCCAGATTCAAGTTGAGATCTTGGATTAATTTTGCGGTAAGCTGCTCAGCCTTGGTCTCGTCCTGAGCGCGCTTGAATTCCTGCTCGCCAATGGATTCCTCTTTAAGCGTCGCGTCGAAGAGCGCCCGGTAGATCTCAAGCGCACTCTTATCTGCAGCTGATTCCACACGCTGCTGCAGAAGACGCAGAGAAGCGCTGACTGCCCCGCGCTGTTCAATAAGGCGGTCATAGCTCGATTTAATAGCGGATTCCATGTTGCCGATTTTGGGAAGGCGTTTGCCATTCTTATACAGCGCTTTGAGCATTTTGACTTGCTGAGTGAGAATTTCCCTATACGCGCGGAATTGACTGTCCGTTATGGCAGCTTTGACAGCGTGCAAGATCCCACGCTTCTGCCCGAAGAAGAGATCTCTGTCGATCGCTTCCTGGATCTTCTCCCATGACGCGAGATCATCCTTTGGCGTCCTCGAAAATAGTCCCATACTCCTTTTTTTGTCGATGAGATATTTAAAAGTATCTGGAAGGATAAGACCGATTCCAGTCACGCATATATCCTATTCCTTTTTCAGCGTGGCAACAACAGTAATGGGCTCGGACGGCCTGCGGCCTCCTCGGGACTCCGGAGGAGCCCTCCCTCCCCTCGGCCTCGCCCTTGTTGTTACCTGTAGAAACGTTTTTATACATTGCTCCTGTGATGAACGCTATGGCTGGAATCTACAAAGCATATGATATTCGCGGAATTTATCCAAACGAACTTGATGAGGACACGATCCTCAAGATTGGAAGAGCGTATGGCGACATGCTTATGGAATCTAATAAAGGCAACGTGGAGATTGTAGTCGGCATGGATATGCGCACATCAGGAGAGGTATTGAAAAACAAGCTCATTGAAGGGCTCACGATGCAAGGCGTGCATGCCGTGTATGGGGGATTGATGAGCACTCCCACGTTTTTCTACTCGGTTGCCGCGTTCGGTTATGTAGGAGGTATGCAAGTATCCGCATCGCACAATCCTAAGGAATACAATGGCGTAAAAATTGTGAAGAAGGGCGCTGAAAGCCTCGGATATGACACCGGAATAGAT
>JAGVYU010000065.1 GCA_018303105.1 Candidatus Woesearchaeota archaeon
ATATACCTGCCGCGGTATGACAGATAATGTTCAAGAGCTTCTAAGGGATGCGATGTTGCGGGCAGTTTTACACAGGCAGTTTCCGCTGTTGGGAGATCTTGAACGCGCCATGTTCGGACACCCAAGCATTCTCAGTTTATCCATAGCGGGCGAAAAACTCGATATAAGTTACGAGATTCCTGTTCCTATAAAAATCTATGAAAACCCCATAGCGTACCTTCAGGAGCAAGGCATTTTGCCCGCCGGGGTGGTTCCGGAAGTGGCTGTTATCAATGATCAACGTCATGCACAGGATTTAGGTGTTAAGAGTCCCGCTCGTGAAGAAAAGAGCCTTGAGTTTAATCTTGGTAATGCATATGTCAATTTAAATCTGTATTCAACGGGTCAGCCCATGCCAGACCTAAGGGAACGCCACTGTGTTCCAGCCGAAAGATAATTAAGAAAATTACTTACCCAAACATATGCATGTAATCTCTGCCTTCGAGCTTCTCATCTCTCCGCACTTTCTCAATGGCCTTCGCGAAGTCATCATGCTTGATCCTAAAGCGATTCGCGCGTATGGCAAAATATCCCGCTTCCGTGCACACCGCTTTAATCTCAGCCCCGGAAAACAGGTCCATCTTGTCAAGCAGTCGGTCAATATCAACATTTTTCTCGAGGGACATGTATTTAGAATGGATTTTGAAAATTTCTTTTCTTCCCTCTAAACCGCAGGATCGATGATGTCCTTTCTGTTCGTGCATCCGATGACTTTGACATTGTCGAGGTTTTTGAATCCGTCAAGCTCAGAAAGCAACTGCATGAATGTGCGCTGGACTTCACGTTCTCCCGAAGTGCCAACATCTACGCGAACGGAGGCAATCGCGTCAAGCTCATCAATGAAGATAATGCTTGGCGATTTTGCCTTTGCAAGGTCAAAGATCTCTTTAACCAGCTTCGCGCCCTCGCCAATGAACTTCTGCACAAGCTCGCTGCCCGCAATCTCGATGAACGTGCTTTTTGTTGAGTTTGCGACAGCCTTGGCGAGCAGAGTTTTTCCAGTTCCGGGCGGCCCATATAGGAGGATTCCTTTTGGGGGAGTAATCCCTATTTTCTTGAACAGCTCAGGTTTCTTAAGTGGGAGCTCGATAACTTCTTTGATCTCCTCAATCTGATACGCGAGACCCCCGACTTCAACCCATGTCGTGCTGGGGCGCTCAATAATGACAAACTTTTCCACATCGAATTTGCTTGATGTCGTGATCTTCTTGAGAATTGTAAGATTCTTCTGCTCCGCTAAGACCTGATCGCCAGGCACCAAAGGCTCACAGTCGTTTGAGACATCTACAAGGAACGAGTTTCCGTTCTGAAGACGAACAAGAACCCCTTCCGTGAGGACGTCGCGCACTTCGCATACGAGCAATGGAGTTTTTCTAAAGCGGTCAAGCTCCTTTTTAAGTGACTCCACGCTCTGCCTGAGCATCTTGTTCTCATCTTCAAGCTCAGGAACGCTCGTGGCATAGTTATACATGACCGATTCAATGACGTCCTTCTCCTCTTCTTTCGGAGTGTGATTCCCCATGCGCCTTTCAAATGCTGCCGGATTTAAAAACCTTGCTGTTTCCTCTCCTCACAACATTTATATAACACCGCTGGAGAAAATGCACCATGAGACTCGTTACCCAGCAAAAACCCAGTTTTGCGAAGCAAGCTACCGTGATTCTTATTACGAAAACGCAATGGGAAAAACAGGCACTTCCGCGTGAGTGCAAGGCAATGATTCTGGATGCTGCGAAAAAAGTGCAGTTCACGTCAGATGAAAAACAAGTGCTCACGTGCTTTGTCCAAAAGGGCATTATACTTCTGTTTGGCCTTGGATCAGAATGCACTCCTGAGAAGTTGCGCGGGCACGTGAAAGCTGCGCTGCAGGCTCCGGAGCTCGAGAAACTTTCAACCATCGAAGTTGTTCTCCATAACCAGGATGACCCGACAATCAGGGCTGCCGTAGATGGGATCATGATTGGATTGTACAAGTGGGAAAAGTACGTGTCAGAAAAGAAGACCGTGGAAAAAGCAGTCTCGCTGATCACATCAAAAGACATTCGCAGGTATGTTACCATAAATGAAGGGGTTAACTATAGCAGATCGCTGATTAACGAGAACGCCGATCTTGCAACCGCGCTCGTTATCGAGCAGCACGTACGGGCATTAATAAAAGGGCATCGCAATGTTAGCATTGAAGTGCTTACGGAAAAAGAAATGAAAAAACATGGACTAGGATTGCATCTCGCCGTTAATAAAGGCAGCAAAAACCCCCCGCGGTTACTCATCGTTGCATATAAGGGTGGCAAAGGGGCATACACCGCTCTTGTGGGCAAAGGAATAACGTATGACACGGGCGGCTTAAATCTCAAGCCCACAGGGTATATGGAAACGATGCGGGATGATAAATCCGGGGCATGTTCTGTGCTCGCGACGTTGAAAAACGTGTTGGCATTCCAGCCAAAGCGCAACATCTTGTTTGTCATGGCCCTCGCGGAAAATGCGATTGGATCATCAAGTTATAAGCCTGGAGATGTGCTCACAAGCTTTACGGGAAAGACGGTTGAAGTAGGAAACACGGATGCGGAAGGAAGGCTTGTCCTCGCGGATGCCGTGGCATACACGGAAAAAAAGTATGACGTGGTTAATATTATTACGATTGCCACACTCACCGGCGCTTGTATAGTTGCCCTCGGATATGAATATTCTGGTTTAATGGCGAATGATCGCAAGCTCGCGGATGCGTTGCTCAAAGCTTCTCAGATTACGGATGATCGCGTCTGGCAACTCCCCATTTATGATGAGCTGAAGGAGCATGTCAAGTCCGACTATGCTGACATTAAGAATGTTGGACTTCCCAAAGGGGTGGCAGGAGCGCTTTCAGCCGCAGAGTTTATACGGCAGTTTGTAAAGAAGGCAAAATGGGCGCATCTGGATATTGCCGGTCCGGCGTTTGCAGAAACCAAACGACAATACTATGAATATGGCGCGACAGGAGTTCCCGTGCGTCTGCTCACAGAATTTGTGTGTTCATAAGCGTATAAGCCGCTTTGAAGAGCGTGTGAGTTCTTCTGCCTTCGCCATAAGCAGAATGTCATCCTCGATGCGAATGCCATATTGCGGGGTGTAAACTCCCGGCTCTATCGTGAAGACCATCTTTTCTTGAAAGACATCCTTGCTCGTGCCATTGATGTTCGGAGCTTCATGAACTTGCACGCCAATGCCATGCCCGAGCCCGTGCGTGAACGCCTTGCCGAGTGCTCCATGTGCCCGTTCATAATATTGCCGCGCGGGCTTTCCCGGTCGCAGTGAATGAATGATCTCCTTTTGAATCATGGCTACGTGCTCATACATATGCGCCTCCGCCTTGCTTGGGGTTCCCAGATAGATTGTACGCGTCATGTCAGAGCAATATCCTTTGTAGCGGACTCCGAAGTCGATCACGCAGAATCCTTTGCGCAACCGCTGCGTGGTTGGATGATGGTGGGGGATCCCGCTGTTTTTTCCGGACGCGATAATCGTTGGGAATGAGGGTTCACAACCTCGCCTGCGCATCTCGGATTCCAGGAACAGCGCGGCATCAACCTCAGTTCTGAATGTTTTCCATGCGCGGAGAAGCAGCGTGAAAAGCTCGTCTGTGATTCTGCAAGCGGCACGAATCACGCGAATCTCTTCGTTTGTTTTGATCATTCTAAGGGAACGCAGTTCCGATGAAATGTCCGTAAGTGTTGTCTTGAAGTGTTTTTTGAGAAACGCATGAGATGACACCGTCAATGTATCAAAGCAGACTGCCGTGCGTTTTCCAATGTATGGCTGAAGATCCTTGCTAAGTGAGGCTTGTGTCGTGGCGTGTGCAGAGCGAAACACTTTCCGTGCTCGGGGCACTTCAAACCCCGCAGTAAAAACGTGCGCCGCTCCCCGTGCGGGAATGACAAGGGCGCAGAATTCCGTGTCAATTCCAATAAGATACCGAATATTCGGATCATCATGCGATGACTGAAGAAAAACAGCCGCGTCAAGCTTTCTCCGTTGCAGAACTTCCTGAAGCCGTGTCAGATGCATTGCGTACCGAGACTGCTTTTCATATAAAATACCTCCGTTGATAGTGCATGCACATACCTATTCTCATATATTCATTGGAGAAGAGTAACGGATTTCTGAATTCGAAAGATTTATATAATCAGTCCAATACGATGACATGCATGGTTGAAGAGGAGAAGAAGTTTTCGAAGCAACTCATCGGAAAAACGGTTGTAAGCAAAACGGGTAAGAAATTCGGTGAGATTGGCGATGTCATCTTTGAGGCGCGCTCAGGCGAGCTTATGCATATGGTTCTTGTGAATCCTACCGGATATTGCCAGAAGCTCGATCTCGAGAAGGACAAAGAGGGTAAGATTCTCATCCCGTTCAGCGCGGTCATTGCAGTTGGCGATTTCATGGTTATTTCTGAAGAGGATATTATTTAACGGCAAAGCTTTTAAAAGCCGGGAATTCTGCACATGAGGGGAATCTATGGAATTTGCACTCTGGACGGAAAAGTATAGGCCGAAAACGTTTGCCGAGATACGTGGTCAACAGGAGATCGTCAAGCGCGTCCAGGCGCTCGTTGAGCAGCGAAACATCCCTCACCTACTGTTTACAGGGCCCGCGGGAGTGGGGAAAACAACGTTAGCGCTTGTCGTATGCAAATCCCTGTTTGGGGAGTCTTGGAGGGAAAATCTTCTTGAGCTGAACGCAAGCGACGAGCGTGGCATTGACGTCGTGCGAAATAAGGTTAAGGATTTCGCGAGAACAAAAGCGATTGGCGACGTCCCATTTAAGATTATCTATCTGGACGAGTGTGACGCATTAACTCGGGAAGCGCAGCAGGCGCTGAGGAGGACGATGGAAAGCTACGCGCAGACGACGAGGTTTATCCTCTCCGCGAATTATGCTTCAAAGATTATTGATCCCATCCAGAGTCGGTGTGCTGTGTTCCGCTTTAAGCCGCTTCCTCAGGAAGAATTGCTTCCTTTGATTGAAAAGATTATTAAGGAAGAGCATCTTAAAATCGATAAAAGCGCAGAACAAGCGCTGTACGAGGTGTGTGGGGGTGACTGCAGAAAAGCCGAGAATATCCTGCAAAGCTGCGCAGCCATGTCCAAAACCATTACTGCAGAGCTCATTCATGCGATGGCCTCCGTCGCGAGGCCCAAAGAAGTGAAGGAAATCCTTGAAACCGCGATTAAGGGCGACTTTATTGCGGCGAGGAAGAAGCTGCTCGACACGATGCTTCGCTATGGCCTGAGCGGCCATGATATGGTCAAGCAGATCCAGAAAGAGATCATTCAACTTACGCTGGAAGGGAGGAAAAAGGCATCCCTCATAGAGGCCTGCGGCGAAATTGAGTTCAGGATTTCAGAAGGCAGTGATGAGTTCGTGCAGCTCGAGGCGCTGCTCGCGAGATTTGCGTTGCTATGATAGACGGTAAAAATCGGTGATTTTTTGATAGACGAAAAGAACTGGGAAAAGGAAGCGATTCTGGATGAGGCGAAACTGCTGCAGCAGATTAATCAGGAATCTCAGGCCCTTCAGGATGCGAACATCGAGCTTGAGCAAAAGATGCAGAAAAATAATTCGCTCGTTGCGGATTTGCAAAAAAAGATTGAGGAGTTCAAGCAGACGGCGTTAGGTCAGCGTGATGATCGTATTGATGTGTTGAGCAAAGCGATATTTGATGTGCGGCAAGAGCTTTTGCAGAAAGAGGCGGAGCAGGCAGAGACACATAAGCGCCTTCAAGCCGCTCAGAAGCAGATGCACGAGCTCAACCAGCTCGTATCCACGCTCAGGAAAGAAGAGGAACTCCGGCTTAAAAAGACTGAAGTCATGGATGAGCAGCTTCTTGCGAAGACGAAAGAGCTGCTTCAGGCAAAGGATAGTCTTGTCGATATGGATGCGCAAATGCGTGAGATGATCACGGAGAAAGCGCGCTTAAGGACAGACCTCATGGAAAAGGAAAAGCGGCTCATGCTACTTGACGAGCGCCGCAAACCACTTGAGGAGGCAGTTATTGGTCTCACGGACAGAGTCAAGAGGCTTGAGAAAACACTCCGTGAAAAAGATGCGGATATGAGAAAGCTGCTGCTCAAGCTAAAAGAGCATGAAATACTCGTTGGCAAGCAGGATGAGCGCATCTTGCAGGCTGTTGCCCAGGAAAAGGAGCGGTATGAGCAGCGCATTAAGGATATTGTCACAGAGCATACAAAGGAGACATTGCGCATTGGATCGGAGCTTGAGCGCGTCAGGCAGCTTGTGGAGGATCAACGCAATAGGCTTGAGGCTAAGGACAGGGCTGAGCGAGAGCTTATCAACGAGATGCTGCAGAAATTTAATGTGACGTTCGAAGAACCAGCTGAAGCTACGGCATCAGTAAAAGCAAAAAAAGAATTATAAATATATTCAGAGCTGCATCAGTTCGTTAACGTCATCAGGAAGCGCGTCAATCCCTTCAAATTCTCTTCGGACTATTGATTTAATCCGTCTTTTTATTTCAGGTTTTACATAAGTAATGGCCATCTCCTTTTCACCACCAATACTCTCGCAATCGTCTTCTATTAAAATATCAGGAACAATTCTTTCTGCAACATCTTTATATTGCTCATTATTTTGTCGAAAAATAACATCCCCGACTGAGAATTTAAATCTTTTTAAGACCCCCTTATCTTTTTCAACGTCCACATATTTCTCGTGAGAACTTAGGTAAATAATCGTAGCTCCCTGCTTTTTCCACCCCTTTAACTTATTAACTGCGTTTCCAATAGGCACATAATTTTCATAGTCTAAAACCGATGGCTCTCTTTGTATCGACTGTTTTACTCTTTCTTCCCTTTGCTTTCCCTCTGCATTTTTGTGCATAATGCTTGTTCCATGTAAAAAAATTAAAATTTTCATTGTGAAGTATTATCTATTCTTCATTATTTGATGTAATAATTAAGCGCCCCGGCCCCACACTGAGCATTATAAATATTGTAATTTACTCTTCATCCGAGACTGAAACATCCTTAATGAGGATAGGCTTCTCTATGAACTGGTAATAGCGGTAAGCAAGCCTGATCTGCACAGGGGTCTCATATACACTGTCAACGCCAGTGACATCAAAACTGCAGACTATTTGCTGGTCTGCCCCGTTCGTGAGTTCAATGAACCCTCCACTGCCATCTGCAAGCGCTTCTCGCAGCCCACTGCAGTCTGCGCGCGCCCCAGAGAGATCTGAGATCACTTCAAACCAGACAAGGTCCTTGTCGCGGTTTGTTTGCACGTCATCGCATTCTGTGTCAATCTTGAAGAACCGGTCATCCTGAAATCCGACGTGGGAGATCGTGAACAATACTTGGATCTTGTCTGAACCTGCCGGATTCTGCTCTACGGCCGTGATTTGAATAGGAGCTCCGGAGTTATACACTATTTTCTCCCCGCTGACAGAGCATATTTCTTTCGTGTCAATGTTTGTGAGAAGATCGCGCTTCACGCAGAGTTCTGCGGTTGCCCGGGTTTCATAATTGTAGCAGAGATTTGCCCTGATCGTGGGCAGGAAATTGCCTGGAAGCTGAGGGATGTAGTTAAGGTCATCAAAGCCCATGTCAATCTTATCGCCTAAAAGGACGGTTCCTTGAAAATTCTTGACGACGCCATCAATCTCTGTGGGAATGTCTTCGCGCAAGTCAGCCTGAGACCCCTTATCGAAGTCCCGCGGATTAATGCCTGTAACCTCAAAATAGCCTTCTCCCGTTTTAACCGTGTGCTCTCCCAAGTTTTCTATAAGCACTGTGATGCTGAATGGAAATCCACCATTGTCAAAGATCGCGTCTGGGGGAGCCCCGCGCACGAATTCCATGGAAAGGCCTTCAACACCGCCCGCAAATGGGGTTTGATCAGCTCCGGTGCGGTCTTCTCTGGCACAACCGACTATGAATAATAGGAAGATCGTAAAGACAATAGCGTATGCTTTCATGATGTCCCTCCTTTTATGAGCCCATTTAAAAGTCCTGCGTATATAAAGTTTTCTGTTGCTCTTGTTGGGGAGGATAAGGTTTATAAGCCAAACCAGGTTTATCGAGGACATGAATCCAGATTTTGAAAAGATGAATGGATTGATTCCCGCAGTGATCCAGGACTTTAAAACAAAAGACGTTTTGATGGTTGGGTTTATGAATAAGCAAGCATGGGAAAAGACACTACAGACAAAGAAAGTGACGTTTTGGAGCAGAGTGCGTAATGCGCTATGGACAAAAGGGGAGACGTCTGGAAACTTTTTAAACGTCAAGAAAATATATATGGATTGTGATGACGACACTGCATTGATTCAGGCCGAGCCGATGGGTCCAACATGTCACACAGGGAAAAAGTCTTGCTTTTTTAAGGAGATACTATGAACAAACTCAAGCTGGGCATTCCCAAGGGAAGCCTCCAGGAAGCAACGATAGAATTGTTTAAGAAGGCAGGTTTTTCTATTCATGCGAGCGAGCGTTCTTACAAGCCTTCTATCGATGACGAAGAGATTGAGTGCTTGCTCATACGCGCCCAGGAAATCCCAAAATATGTTGAGCAGGGGGTTTTGGACGTTGGCCTTTCTGGTAAAGACTGGATTATGGAGACGAAAGCGGATGTTCATGAAGTTGCGGATCTTGTGTATGCGAAGACAGGATTTGGCAAAGTCCGGCTCGTGATCGCGGTTCCTGAGAACTCAGCCATGCGATCAGTCAAGGATCTCAATGGAAAAAGAATAGCAACGGAATTAGTCTCTATTACAAATGACTATTTAAAACGCCACAACGTAACCGCCCATGTCGAGTTTTCTTGGGGAGCTACAGAAGTCAAAGTCCCAGAGCTTGTCGATGCGATCTCTGAGCTCACGGAGACGGGCTCTTCACTCAGGGCAAACAAACTCCGTGTTGTAGACACGATTTTGGAGTCCACGACGAGGTTTATTGCAAACAAGAAGTCCATGGAAGATGCTTGGAAGAAGAAAAAGATAGAAGAAATTGCGATGCTGCTCCGGGGAGCGCTGGCCGCTGAGAGTAAGGTGGGCTTAAAAATGAATGTGCAAAGGAAAAACCTCCCGCAATTAATGTCATTGCTCCCCGCATTGAAGAGCCCTACAATTGCCGAGCTTTCCGACAAGGAATGGGTGGCTATTGAGGTCATTATTGATGAAAAAATTGTCAGAGAAGCGATCCCCAAACTCAAACAAGCCGGCGCCCAGGGCATTGTCGAGTACTCTCTTAATAAAATCATAGAATAACAAACCAAACCTTAAATCGTACTTCTCAGCTGAACTTTCTGCTCAATGTCTTCGCGGTAGCCGTATGTGAGGACAACAGTGAGCACGCTGCTGTACGCACTTGTTCCTACAATGCGATCTGCCGTACATGCGACAGTAGCGGTTCCCCCAGACATCTTGACTGGATTTGGAGGCTCGCACTGCAAGAAATCATCTAGGCCAAGCCGCACAGAGTCAAGGTCAATCCAGTTTGTGTCTGCGAACACGACATCACTATCAAGGCATTCGTCAACGACGGCTTGATCGAGTACAGTTCCTTTACCAACATTTTTTATGGTTATGCGAAAAATCGTTTTTTGAGGGGTTGATTCGACTTTAACGTTCGTTACTGCGACAGGGGCTGCCTGCCCACCGGAAACGCTCACGTCCCGGACTTGGCATGCGTCGCTACTAAGGTCTCTCTTATTCGGCTCCGGATCCACCGCAGACTTGAACATCCGACATCGTCTCGTAAAAATAGCACGCAACAGCCTTTATTGTCGTTGAGAATGTATCGCTTCCTTCAGGCATTAATATTCTCCCTGATTCCCGAATGAGCTGGTAGCCCCCTTCCGTATTGTATTTTGTCTTATGCTGCTCAACGCTGATCGGAAGCGGCCTTTTTGTGATCCCGGAGAATATCGAATCATCGAATCCTGTCAAGTAGAGATCTCCGACGAGGGGAGATGCTCCTCTATTCCAGATTTCAACGGCAATGTCAAAAACATCACCATCATAGAGCACTGTTGGCGGAGTGCCTTGTAGAAAACTCATTTCAATCGCTTGCGTGCCCGTGCGCCAGTTTGCCTTTGTTTCATCCCGGTCTCCTGTTCCGCAACTGACTAAGAGAATGCTCGCAAGCACGATGATCATGATCCATTTATGCATGGGTTACTGCTCCTGTTCTGTCTATTTAAAGTTTGCGCTAACGCGCCGCTCTAATTTCAATCTCGGTGCTGATCGTCTC
>JAGVYU010000018.1 GCA_018303105.1 Candidatus Woesearchaeota archaeon
AAAGGGCATCAGGTAGACATATCCTTTGAGGGGGGAATTAATGGCATTACGCGAACCGCTACAGTACGATACAATGCACCAGGAATGAACGCTCATTGTACACTGACATACGGTTGCAAGGAAGGGGAAAAGTTTCCATTAAAAACAGAGACTGTCCTTACCATTGAGCAGATTGTTGAGAAACAATTTGAAGTTGACCTCCCGGGAGCTCAATGGACATACACATATCCAACCATTCAGCCAGCCAAAGGCGTGATTCGCATTATTCCGGGTGATGAGTCAGGAGCGCAAAAAGAAGCGCCCAAACCTGCAAAAAAGGTAAAATGAGTTTTATTTCTAGCACTTTTTATCAAAATAAATGAAAAAGAAAAAAATTTTATCTTCTATACTGCTTCCTCACTTTAGTCCTGTAATCCGCAGTATACTGCTTCCTCACTTTAGTCCTGTAATCCGCAGATTTTGACGGTCGTGTATGCTCTGATCCTTTTCCTGTCCATCTCAAGCCGCGAGACTTCTTCCCTGCGCTTGTTAATCCTCTGAAGACCCTGCCATGCTGGTTGAGAATCCAGTTGATATGCTGATCAGCTTTGATGACGGGATGCGCGATGTCCACAAGAATGACTTCATACCAGAAAAATAATCCATCCTGGCCGACCCAGTAGCTGTTGAGCACTTCGCAGTTCTTATATTTCTTTATCGCGCGTTGCTCAGCAATCTGCTGATAACTGATATCCGGATCAATCCTTCTGCCATAATGTTTTGGCCGCCTTCCAGAGACGATCTTCGGCCTTTGGCGCCCTCCTCTTAAAACACGCTGGCGCACGATGATAAAACCCTGCTTCGCCTTATAACCCAAGCTCCGCGCGCGATCAATTCGTGTTGGACGTTCCAAGCGCACGGTCACGGGCTGCTTGCGCCATTGGATCAAACGTTCATGATTAAGCTCTTTTAATTGTTCAGAAGGAACTTTCCAGGCTTTCGATTCAGGCAAGCACGCCCACATTTCGTGCTGAACGGAATGAATCGGGGTTGGTTTAAAAAAGTATGGGTTTAAAAACACACAAACACTTTGCTTGTCCATGACTGAGATCATAGGCATGGACGGCTCAAGGGAAGCAGCGCCAGAGTCATTCTTTGTGACGCGTTCGCCTCCAGGCATAACTGTTGGGCCGTATCATCCGGGGATTCTTCTAGCGGCGGCTGAATCCACACGATCACCTGATTTTGGTTTCGCTGAATTTAGAATGGAGGATGATTACAGAATTCAGCGCTTACTCAATCCACCCCCTGTCACTGATCCTGGAGCGACATACGAGCAAAAACTCACGGTCATGATGAGGATGCTCAAGATGATTGAAGAGGACTGGCGCCGCAATGGATCCGGCGCAGTGAGGATTGATGGTGATTTCTTTGATCCACTAAGCGGTAAAATTGTCAATTACGAGACAACACCATATATTCATGTGCTTAATCGAGGCGGCCGCGGTTGGGAATTGCATATCGACACAAGCAAACCGGATACGACGTTCGCGTTCTTTAGGGATCCGTTTAATGATAATCTTGTGAAACTCGTGCGACGTTTGGAGAGGGGAAAAATGAAATTTGGAGGAGAAGGAGCGCAGACCCTCATAAGTTCTTATAAAGGATGGAAAGTGCCCATTATCGGATTGCAGCGGGTCTTGGTTGTTGACTTCGAGTCCGAGACACGCTATGAGGAAGGACAGACTACTGTCCGAGCACCAAAGCAGTCAAGGGTTGGTGATTATCCGAGCTACCTTACGCTGCGTGATGATGGCTCATTGGACATGGCATAGTGATTTAATACGTCAAAACCTTCATCCCGGGAATCTTAGCAAAATGTTTCCTATCCCGTGTCACAATCGTTTTCACGCCGTTGCGGATCATAATCCCGGCAATCAGTGCATCATTGTCCTTAATGAATACACCGTTTTTCTCTACGTTTGCCTGAATCTCTGCCGCTTCCACTCCAAACAGGTTTGAGCTGTATAAAACATGAACACCATCCACGAACTCAAACATTTGCCTTAGACGCTCATGAAATTTTCGCATTGACCGGGCATCATAGATTCCATAAAAAAGCTCAAATATGGAAATATCCGTGATTGCGATCTCTTCTTTCCCATACTGTTCATATACTCCTAGCGCTCCAGGATCTCCCTTCATAAAATCGATGACGAAGCACGTGTCAGCGCAGATCATAGTCCTTCAAACATCTTTCTAATCTGTTCATGTCGTTTTTTTGAATCAGCGAGCCGTCTTTTTGCAAGTTTGCTGTATATACTGGTATCAAAATCTTTCCATGCCCCGGCGAAGTCTTCAAGGCGCATGCGTTTTTCTCCAAGTATGCGGCGGACTACGTCACTAAAGCTTTCTCCTTCGAGCTTCGCCTTATTCAGCATCTCATACGCGTCATCCATGAGGTTAATCGTCTTTGTTCCCATACACATGTGTGTATGTGTATGTGTATTTATAGGTCTCGCTTCACTCATGCTTCTCTCGAAGGATTTTCGGGGATCTTTACTTCCTTCGGCTCACTGATTTTAATGTCGAGCTCAAACGCGCTCACTAATACCTCAAGGTCCGAGCGCACTTGTTCCGTGCATTCGATGTCAAAAAACCGCGTCTTCACGTATTTGAGTTCTTCCTCGCTCGCAAGCACTCTGCAGCCGTACATCTCAAACAGGATCTGCAGTCCCGGCTTGTATGCCTCGTTCGTGTATTCAAGGCGGAATGCCTTATTTTCTTCGTCCATAACGCGCACCTCCTATGGCGTTTACTAAAGTTTGCGCCTGAACAAGGCCTGCTCCGAAGACATCTTCTTTTCCGAGATGCTTCGCCGATTTTTTCATGGCCTGCTCAAAGCGCCCAGGATCATGCAATTGTAATGATACAGCGAGCGCGGCAACACCGCTGATGTGCGGCGTCGCCATAGACGTTCCAGTTAATTCCGTATATCCATGCCGTAAATACGTAGAATAAATGTTGACACCGGGAGCTGAGATGTCATTCGTATCCCAGACGTTGCTGAAACTGGGATGCTTATTATCGCGATCAACTGCGGCAACGGCAATCACCCCGGGATACGCCGCGGGATAACTCGGCCCAAATCCTTCATTTCCTGCAGCTGCTACGACAATGACGCCGTGGTCAAATGCAGCTTTACACACTTCCTCTTCAACGGTTGATTCCCTTGAACTACCAAGGCTCATGCTCACGACATTCATACCCTGGTCAATACACCACTCAATGCCTCGAATGACATTAATCTCAGAGCCATAGCCCTGCGCATTGAGAACACGGACTGCGTAGCACGTCGCTTCCGGAGCCACGCCTATCAATGAGTCGTTAACTTTTCCGGCGATCGTGCCACAGCAGTGCGTCCCGTGACCATTCTCATCCCTGGGATCATTGCCGCCATTCACAAAATCAATACCTTTCACAGTGCCAAAGCGGTCATGCAGCGCGGGATGCGTGTAATCAACAAGCATGTCCTGGGCGATTTTTTTTGTATAACGCACAGGCTTTTCGAGTACTGGTGCAAGCAGTTCAGGAATCCAGTATGTGTGGGCAAGGCGCGCCTCGCGGATGTATGGACTCTCATGCCGAAGCGCTTTCAGGACACGCTGAGACTCGTTCGGATCAACGGGAAGCGCGAGACAAAGCGCGTGCTTGTACGCGATGCACTTCGCGCCGAATATCGCGGCGAGCTTTTCAGCGAGGTCATATTGGCGCTCTTCGTCATGATCGCGCTGTCTCGCGAGTTGTATGATAATATGCTTATGATCCTCATATGACCGCGAATGCATGAGGTCAAGCACTTTTCCTGAAATATGCGATGCGGTTCTCGCTATGACATTGATTAATGGACGCTTTTCTGGTATTCCCTCAATATGCTTTCTGCGGCTGCGCAAAAACATGCGATAGTCGAGCATTTCCAACGGGCCATATCCGAGATTGAGATACGCTTCAAGCAATGCTCCTAATGAGGCCTTTGTTTTTTCATGCCCATAGCTCTCCTCATCAAAGTGGGAGAGTTTTGCGAGATGCCCACGCACAAGTTCTGCAGTTAGATTATTCAAAGCGCGCTTTTGTTTTCCCAGAATGCCTGCATAATGCGAAGGATTAACTGTAACATTTGTGTCTGTGGAAAAAAGGACTTTGCACTGTTTTTCAGAAAGAATGCCCAGCTGCACATCATCTTCTCTGGCAATGTCCTCCAACTTTGGCGAATATCTTATTTCGCCTTTGCCTATCTTTCTCGCAGAAATCTCAAGAGAATCATGCGGATGATATGCTAAGAACGCTACAGTTCCCGATTTGTGCTTCAATGCCCTCTGAATTTTCTTTGGAACCGTGCACCGAGCGAGAACATCGCAAAGATCATCGTCGCTGGCTTTGAGAATGCCTTGTTTTCCCTGAAATAAGCGTTGTCGTTTCCCCTGCGCCGCAACAATGTGCAGCCCGTTGAGAGCATAGTACGTTTCCATGCCCCATAATGGAAAACTGATCTTAAAGGGTGTTTAGGAAGAAAAGACGGAGAATTTACGCAGAATTCAAAGGAATTCCGACTTATCCGTTATTTTTTCAGTTTTGAAGTGGTATCTCAAAATATATTCATTTTTTCCAGAGCCAATACGCCGCGTTTTTAGCGAGAACCATGCCTTTTTCATCTGACTCAAAGATATCACTGTAAAACTTACGTGCGAAGCCGGCAAAGCGCATATTCTGTTTCACAGTTGCGCCAGCGCGTGCGGAATAGTTTTGCGCAGTATTATATTCATGACTTCCCATGACAGCGCCATCATATCCATGTGCCTGTGCATATGCCCCAATCCATTGCTCAACATACGCTGTCAGTTGCTGAAACGCTGATCTTCCGCCAACGATCCCGAATCGTGAAAGCTCAAGGCTATTGCATGCAAGAATCTTTTTAGAACCGGAAAGCGCGTCAAATGCTAACACAAGACCAACCCTGTGCCTTGTATCTCTGTACACGCCAAAGAGATGGATATGCGGATCGTGTAAATAGACGGGGACAAACAGGCCATTAGCCAGTTTAGATTTATCCTCAGGAACAAAAATGCAGCAGCCAGAATCATTCCCAAATGTGAGGTCTAAAGGATTTTTTGGCAGCTCCATAACTGTGTATCTCTGCTGTTGCTTACCCCTAACTTTTGAAGAGACTGCGATGTCCGATATGTCTGGAATGCACTCAAGATAAGCACGCATTTGCTCAGCAAGATGTTTTGCCGCACGCTTGATATTTGCTGGATAAAGGACGTTCGGAAAATGCGCGTGGTTTTGCAAAACAGAGTAAGGATCAACGGAAGGATTTGTAATTCGGTGCCTGTGAGCAATTTGGAGAAGCCCCGTCGCGATGTCTTTCACATACGCATAGTCGTGCTCATACATATCAAGAAAGTCTTGGCGCACTCTCAATGGGGCTGCGAGGAGCTTTTGGAGAGGAGACATTGTGCCTGGCATTGCATTAACTGCGGGGTCGTCCGCAACCTGAAGCCAAATCTCCAATTCTGATCCCGTAAGCTCTGAGCATTCGTCTTCTATGAGCTCATTGTCCAGGTGATTCTCGAGTTGATTACGTGCCTCCTTGAGTGTTTCGCCTCTCCATGTGCTTCTTCTGTGTTCAATATATTTTTCGAACAAGCCAGTCATTACCTTAGAGTCTTTGAGCGCGTTCTGAATGAGTGAGCATATAGAATTGCCATCTTGTTCCGCGTTTCCGGCTGGTTGAAATTTAGGGAAATATTTCAACATCCGTTCCAGCTCAATAGGCATCATAGCGGTTCCCTTATACCTCTCGAGCCTCGGAAGTTTCGCTTCAATTAATCTCTCATAATCCCCACGCCATCGCTGTAGCCTCCTTGGATCGTCAGGAATCGCATGCAAATCTTTGTACATGCGAAACAGTAATTCGTCATCATCACACGTAACCTTTTGGACGTGTGAAAAAATAAGCTGGTTTGCCTGAACGCACAACGAGGGTAACACTTCCGCTGCTTCGAACGCTTGTGTAATCATTGATTCATCAGCATGATGCGTGTAAGCAGTTCGTAAAGGCCCCTTCCTCAATAACCGAGAACGAAAGAATGCCAATAGCAGACGTTCATCGCCCGACGGCTTTATTGTTGTAAAAAGTTGTTCATATACGTCCGTGCCAAGCGCATCGCTTACTTCCAGTTCCCATGAGGGATTGAGCAAGCACAGCCCATAGTACTCGGCAGCTTCTGATTCAAGCAGCACCGCCTGCCGTTTCAGTCCTTTGGCACGCATGCGTTCTGCAATCTGATCCAAACCCATGCCAGACTAAAACGCGCCACGATTTAAAAAGAAATACTATTGCTGTGTTAAGGCATTCAGCTCCAACACGAGCGTCTCCATATACAGATCATTGAGCATATCCGTGCCGTGCGCGTTTCCCTCAAACGATCGTATTTGCAGCTTAGGGTTTTTCGCGAGATCATCGAGCTGCTCCGCGGACTGCGCGCTGTATGTGTCTCCATCCGATACTGCAATTTCGACAAAACGCGTACCATACTGCACAATCGCGTCATGCGTTTTCACGCCCCTATATTCTAATCCTGGCGAAAGCAAAAATAAGCCAAGCACATCAGGATCTTCCGAGGCATACCGCAACGCGGCGTTCGCCCCAATGCTTGCCCCTATAATCACGAGATGATCTGTCGGATACCCATTATCTGATAAAAACTGCTTTGCCGCTTTGATATCCAATACGATATTCGCGAAATCAGCGTTCGAAAACGATTTCCATGAGCCTTTATTCTCGCCGTGACCGCGCATGTCAATGGCAAGAGAAGAGTATCCTTTCTCCTGAGCGTACCGCGCGAACGCATCCCATGTAGACCTGTCCTTATTCAGCTGGTGAACAAGAATCAATACTCCTTTGCCAGAACCGTTATATAATGTGGCGTGTATTAAAACGCTGTCTTCAGTGAGAAAATTAACGTCCTGAATAGGGGATGAAGAGGTCATATCTGTATTATTAGGATCCACAGTCGGGTTTGGCTGATCCTCACATCCAAGGATTAAAAAAAGAATGCATACTATGAAGATTATTGAACGCACGCGTCAACAACTCCCTGATACTCATCGCTCATCTTACGGAGATGCTGCTGAGCCTCCTCAAGCTCCTGCTGGGCTGCCATTAGCCGATCGACTGCTTCCTCATATTCTGACAGCTTTGATCCTACCTCATCCTTCGCTCCTTCAGCCGTATTCTGCGCGCGCTTGAGCTGAAGAACACATTCCTTTGAAGGGCCAACATTTTGAATAGGCTGTACGAGCTGGATAGCTGGTGGCGTTTGGTTCTTGACAACTGGGCTTACAGGAACTGCCTGCGCGAGCTGCTGCTGGGGAATGTCTTCAAGAGCGCTTTGCGGCGCGGCATCTTTGACCACGTTGCCCGTGAATGAAGGCTTCCACATGATGAGGGCAGCACCAAGAAGCAGCGCAAGAAGAATAAGCGCGGGAATCCTCGCTTTTTGAAGAAATGACTTCTCTTCTTCAAAGACTTCATCAGGCTTGAACGCCGGAAGCTTTCTCTTTGGCTTTTTAATTTCCGGCTTAACGGGATCTGACGCGTATGTTTCCATATCCATACATGGCTCTGAAGCGTTTTTGTTTATAAAGATTTGCATGGGACTCTTTGAGAATCAAATCGTATTCGCTCTAAACAGAGTTCCCGCACGCCACAACGTCAGCGGCATACGGTAGCTGAAGCCAGCTAGCATCTGCGGGTCTCGCTACCGCTCGAGCCCACGGAAAAAAAGAGGGGCTAAGGCGCAGGCCCCTCAAACGATCAACCCGTTTGCGGGTTGTGACCGTCGCACCGCCACCGTCGGCGCTCATAGTGTTGAAAACTGAATATACCATTTCCAATACCTTTATATAGTAAATCTGCTGAAATCCTCCTCAGCAATGTCTCGTAAAGGTATCAAAGGGTTTTGGATGCAGCATTGGAGAATCATGCTGCTCGTGATTCTAGCACTCGTTGTCTTAATAACACCTGCAGGATGCGGAGGCTGCGCTTGTGGGGAAGATAGCGATGACAAAGGAGATGATGACGAGCCCAGCGAAGATGATCCGAATCCCATAGGACCCGGCGGCCAATTTGGGGGAGGGATCGTTAACAGAACGTTTGAATGTCCTCCAGGATTATCCGCGGCGGAATGCACGGATTATAAGAACACGATCGGCAGGCCAACCGTAAGCGGTACAAAGACTGTTCTCGGAGCAAACCAGTTTGTGTATACGTACACGTACTCTATCTTTGCGCTTGCTGACGGAGTGTACAGGGTATATCTCACGGGAACAAATGGTCAGGCAGATCTTGAGGTAGGCATACTCGATGGGCTCACAACAAAGGCAAATAGTGGCGATAAGGATGACATCACGGTTGACTATACTGAAGTGTGTGCGTTGTCGACGACAGATGAAGCGCGAGAGCGCTGCGCTCTGCTCACAACAAGCGTTGCGCCTGTGCTCGCTCAGATCGGTGATAAGGCTGCGAGGCAGAACCAGGAGTTCAGGCTTCAGCTCTCTGCGGCTGACCCCGACTGTGAATCTGCAAGCTGCATCTCATTCAGCGCGGACAACGCGATATTCGCGGATCATTTTATTCAGGGCAACCTCATCAAATTCACACCGTCACAGGAAGATGTTGAAAACTCGCCATATGATATTACGGTTACCGTGACGGATGTCGATGGCCTTACAGATTCAGAACGATTTAGATTTACGATTCAGGATGTCAATGATGCTCCGGTTTTAAGCATTCCGGCAATATCGTTTAACCAAGGATCCTCATATAGCTTTTCGCCCAGGGATTACGCGACGGACATTGATGGAGATACGCTATCCTTCACTGTTACCGCTGGCACGATGCTCACGGCCAGCTATGACCGCGCAACGAGTACCATCCTTATCAACCCGGCAAACGCATATTTCAATGGGCCAAGCGATATTAGAGTTACAGCTAATGATGGCACGACAACGACACCCCAAACGGTCCAGGTTACTGTCGTCGACACCCCTGATGATCCTTGGATTGAGCCGCCGATTCCTGCGCAGAATCTCGTTGAAGATTTTGCTCCTTACACGTTGGATCTCACGCCCTATGAGAAAGATTTGGAAAGCTCAGGTCCTGGATTGCAATGGAGCGTTTCAGGATTCGACGCGCAGAAAATCCAGATTACGTTGTTAAACCGGGATCAGGATCAGTTCACCGTTAGGCCTGTGGCAAATGCGGATGGCACAACATCTGCTTCATTCACGCTTACGGATGAAAGCGGAAGATCAACAAGCCAGGATGTCACATTCACTATTGTGTCTGTTAATGATCCTCCGAACCTCAAGAATATTCCTGACGTTGTCATGACAAATTCAGAAGTCAAGACGGTCCAGTTGAGCAGTTACATTGAGGACCCCGATACGCCATTAAATCAGATCACGGTTGAAGTCGCGAATTATTACGACAGCAATGGAGCGATTCTTGAAGGGCAGATTGTGAATGACGCCGCGAAAACATTGACGTTGCGGCCGCGCGCAGGATTTATTGGGTTTGTGGCGCTCAATATTGGTGTGAGCGATGGTACGAACATTGACATGGGAGTTCTATTGATAGAGATTAATGGGTAAGTACGTCGGGCCGCAAAGTAACATACTCCTTCTCCCTATGCGAGCATAATACTCATTTTCCAGCATATGAATCTTTATATTTGTTCATTGAGTTGCCTGCAGCAATGCGAGTAGAATATCTCCTGTATCCTGAAACCCTAGCCAAACTGAACGAGTCCGGAATTGAAGAGAGAGTACGACAATTGAAGGAATCTGATGAGGGGCTTCACTTTATTGGGGGATTCGTATATGGCACTGAAATTTTCAACGCTGTGCAGGATTTAAAGGCGCGCGGATTTTATAAGGGTGTTCCTGAGGATTTCAGGAAGACGTACTTCACAACGTTGAACGCTATGGTGCGCAAACCAGAAGAATTTAAGTGGACAGTGCAACGCCCCACAGGCGCGCTGACAGAACCATGTGATTTGGAAGACATGCTGCTGTTTACGGGCGAGCTCGCGTCACTGGTTTTGAGTCCTGAAGAACTGTGGGATTTTGCAAAGTTTGGTTTCCCATCGGCGTCGGCGTTTATAACCTCTGTGGGAGCCTTCATCTTAAGAGAGTCCAGAGACGTCAAATCCACCCACGAGGGATACACATGGACTCGAAAAGGAGAGGACGGCTCGGAAATCATAACCGAGGTCACGGGTGATATGAATGCTGATCTTCGAGTATTCCAGACGGATATTGCTCCGTATCCAACATTGGATCCCTTTGGAAACGCCATTGGAATGCGGCCTGAAATGGATGCTGATAAGCACTTCGTAGCTGCATATCATTCCAATGAGGGAACTCTTCTTTCTGCTGTGATGAAGTACATCGAACAGCTGGGCATTAAGGTTGACTTTTATGAGGACAAGGCTAAAAAGCTCATTGCATGGGGAAGATCACTGGGCCAGGGAGGAGGATCGTGCGCTGAACACTTTGGCGGCTGTGATCAAGACGCTCGTATGTTTTTTTTTGGATTTATACATCCCATTCCCGTGCTAAATGATGCAAATGCTACAGATCAACACTCTCCCTGTTGGCTAACCACAACAGAGCAAGGGGCATACGGTGTGTATATAGCGCATAATGGTGATCTTGTTGTATCTTATCAAAATAGTAAGACAATAAAAAAACCAGAAAAAATAATCAATGCAAGATTCCCGCCTGATGATGCGCATCATCTCGTGAAGGGATTGATCTATCAATCTGCCAAAGGCCTTGGCAGGACATCAGCGAAGCAGCTCCTCGATATTTTAGCATATCGGTTCTCGCCCCAATTCGAAGAAGATCAAGCCAGATACATAAAACCATGATATACTCTTCCCTTACAAACTCTTCTTAATCCCAAGTTCTAGCGGCGTGAGCTTCATGCGGAAATCCCGCTCAAGCACATCCGCATCAACTTCCGTGCTCGTCTCCAATTCAAGAATCCCTTCTCTTGTGATGGGAAGATTCTTCGTGATCATTTCCGCTATCGTAAGCATGGGCCAGACAACCCACTTCGGCGCGTGCACTAACAGCTTCTTTTTTCCCTGGGCTTTGAGAATCATTTTCACATACTTTGTAAAAGGAACGGCATCCGGGCCTCCGATCTGATACACTTTTGACTGTTTAAGGGGCACTAACGCAGCTTTCGTGAGCAATTCCGCGGCGTCCTCAATATAGATCGGCTGTTTTTTTGCCTTTCCAGAGCCAATGACGGGAACAACGAAAGGAAACATATTGATCATGCCAACAAGCTTTTGAAATGTTATACCCTCTTTTCCATACAGCAATGTTGGGCGGATAATTACGGAAAGGAATTTCTTTTTTCTCAGATGTTCTTCAGCGAGTTTTTTAGACAGCCCATACGCATTCGGCTTTGGAGACGTGGCTGTCATGGAAGAAGTAAATACAAAGCGCTCAACTCCTGCTTTTTCTGCTAAGTCTGCGATGTTTTTCGTGCCCTCAAAATTAATGAGCATGTTGAGCTTTTCGTCCGGGCAGTTGAGAATGGCGGCAAGATGAATCACGACTTCGATATCGTGCATGACTCCTTTCAGGGTCTCTGGTTTTGTCAAATCTCCGCGGACAATGTCAATGGACGTTCCGAAACCCGCCAGATACGTGCAGTCCTCCTCCGGTATGACAAGAGCCCTGACAGCATGGCCGTCATCAATCAGCCGCTTCGTGACTTTTTTCCCGAGAAACCCATTCGCCCCGGTTATGAGAATGTTCATGCGAACGACCTCTCAATGATCTCTTTGAGCGGCTCCGGACGGATATGAAATGTTTTCTGAAGATCGTCAAGGCTGGATACCGTATCCTGATTGAGTAAAATCAACTGCCCTCTCGCAAGGGGCGGATTTTTCAATGCCAATTGCAGCAGTGTCGCAAGAATATTGCACGCGAAGATAGGAAGATGAATCTTCATTTTTTTCTTATGAAGCGTTGCCTCCGTTACGATATCAACGAATTCATTGAACGAAACAGCGTCTCTTCCGGAAATGGTGTATGTTCGCTGCCTCGTAGTCTCATCATGAACCGCCTGGATGATGACGTTCACGACCGTGTCGACATCTATGGGCTGGATTTTCTTCTTGCCTGAGCCGACAATGGGAACAACGGGAAGCTTTAATGCAAATCCCGCTATTTTCTCCAATTGAGGGCTGAGCTTTCCAATAATCAAGTTGTAGCGTAAAACGGTTGTTGGAATCCCTGAAAGCAAAAGAACGCGCTCCGCCTTCAATTTCGAGTCTGCGTAGAAGCTCCTTCTCGGCAATCCGGCGGCGATCGAGCTCACATAGATGCATTGTTTCACATTGTGTTTTTTCATAGCTGTTACGAGTTCCTCAGCGCCTTTCGCATGGATGGCATAATTGAGCTCCTTATTGTCATTGCCAATGAGCGCTGCGGCATGGACGACAAGATCAACACCCTTCAGTGACTTCTCATACGTCGTATGATCTCTTATATCCCCTTCAATGTATGTTACATTCTTGAATCTGTCCTCTGGTTTTTTATTATGAATGAGCGCGAGGACTTCTGAATGCTCCGCTTGCAACGCTTTCAGAAGGTGGGAGCCAACATATCCCGCAGCTCCGGTAACGAAGATTTTCTTCATAGAAGGAAGTTACGAATATGTGTTTATAAAGATTTGGGGTTGCTGTGATCATTTTACACTGAAAATGTTGCATGTGTTTTAGGGATTTCCCGTGAATATCAAAAAGCGTAACAATTAAATAAGACACACATAATATGTAGATTATGGATAAATATCATTTTCAGTATTGCCAGAAGATTGTTGTGTTGTCCAAAGACCTCAAGAAGGTGCTGCTTTGCAAGCGCAAAGGGGAGGCCGATTTTGATGGGGTTTTCTCATTCATTGGCGGGAAGATGGAAATCACAGACAGCAGTATAATTGATGGTTTGAGGAGAGAAAAGAATGAAGAGGTTGGAAGCACATTTAAAGTGCGGGTATTTCCGAAATTCAGCATCAACGTGCTCTTCAGGAAAAAAGACGGCAACTCAATGATCCTCCCCCATTATTTAGCGATCCATGAAAAAGGAGATATTCAATTGAATGAGGAATACTCTGAATACAAATGGGTCGACTTGGACACATTGCAGACATTTGAGCCTAAAATACCTAAGATTCATGAAGTTGTACGAGATCTTATGAAACTTCTTACTTTTGCAAAAGAAGAGGAATTTGTGTTACTGTGAGCGTCTTTGTAATGCTCGGCGTATAAGATCACGATTACTATAACCCGCACCATATTTTGATGCCCACTCTTTTCGAGCTCTTTCAAAAATCTGGATTCTTGCATCAGTTGTCATTTCCCCATCCGACATCACGTGGTGTACGTCTGGTTCAGTTAACGAAAGTCTATTCGTTGTACGAGACTCTCCTCGATGTTCGTAGTGCAACACGAGAGACTCAAAGTTAGTATCCCAAAAAAACGCTCTGTCGCCATCAAACTCCAATGAGTTCACGAGGATCATCTGACCTGTTTGTTTATTGAAGCAGAGGATCATGTCATGGCTGCTGTTGTCTCCCCGGCCTTCACTGTGAGGTTTGTACGCATAATTTACAGCAGTAAATGCAACATCAGGATGCCTAATGACATATCGCAACAAGGGTAATAACCGGTCTCGTACATGCGTACATTTACCAGTTAGTCTTCCATCTGGGGATTTCGTCTCTTTGTCGATATTTTGCCAGTGATACGCGCTTTGAGCATAGTTGACTGCAGCTCTTATCGCTTCTCCGAGCGGGGCATAACCATTTTGCATGATTTGTTCTAGAGCCTGTATATGAGCAACGTTGCTGGGAAGTCCTAATTGCATCCTTCGGATTTTACAGAGTGTGTCAAAAGGAAATCCGGGATAAACCGCGGCCTCAATTTTGACATCCAGTTTCCTTTCACCCATAGTGCAAATCTGGCTAATGTTATCCAGTATAAGGCTGCGAGGCATTGGCCTGCCATTGATATAGATTATGAATCGTTCCCTTTGCGTACCCGAATTATCCGTATAATGATCATAGCAGCAGTGTAACGTGGACTTGGCGAGGTCGTCCACTGAAATACCCTCCGGTAAATTTATGTGTAACTCTGTTAAATGATCTGTGATTGATTTCATCGTTAAAGCAATACCATTCACATCTAAATTGTCGCCCATTCGACGGATAACACGATGAGCGTCAAGGTCATACTCTATATGTCCCGTCAGCATGGTAACCTCTCACGTCTCCTCCAATTCGTTGGATCTTTGACTGCACGGTTTGTCGAAGTCTTATCACGAACCCAAGGAATATACGGACCAAACTCTCCTTGGACGAGAAGTTCAGAATGAGCATCATCATTGAGTATCTTGACGGCAGCGATTTCATCCGGATAAATGAGACCAAAAATCATGATTTCCTGCGCGGCGCCGCACTCACCCGTGTTAAACGGATCAACAATGCATCTGTTTGCCGGAATTGTGATCTCGTAAATGGTCTTTGGATGTTTTTTACGGACGAAACGGTCAGTTGGCGCAAAAACCTGCGCGCATTCGGGATTGAACGTAGCTGAAAGAAGAGGCGTATGCCCATAATACGATGTGTGTCTGTCAAGCAATTCGCGAAGGTCATAGCCGGATTCGATTTTTCGCTTTATATCCCAAAGGTGATCCCAGTGTCCTCTTCGAATGGCGTTTGAGACAAATCCCATGTCCTCAAATCCTTCGAGCGCTCCTTTGAAGAGGAGTATTCTATCATCAGGTGATGCGCTTGCATGATATTCGGGAGGAACTCTGCTATAATCGAGCGTAAATTCTGACCTGGGAATTGTAATTTCTGCTGGAAGCACGACCGCGTCTTCAAGAAGGATGCTCATTGTGAGAGGCCCGAGGTTAGAATACTTGCATTCATTATTTCACGCCCTCAAAAACGAAACATCATTCCGCATCACATTCCTGTAAACCTGATCACCGTGCAATGCCTCGGCAATTGACATCGCGGCCGTACCCATACTATAATGATGGGCCATGATCCTGTGAATCCATCCCACGTGAGGAGATGGAGCGTCTCGGAGCGATTTCTTTTGGTGTATCCCTGCAGTTCTCGTGATATAGAGATATGCCTGCTTTAATTCACGAGCGACGCGGCAGAGCGTGTCATACTGATGCGCAGGATTATCGCTTTGTTCTGAATGCAGCCTCGCAATTGCCTGCTCTACTCCTCGTGCGTGTCCTTCTATGATGGGATTATTGGATTTGAAGTTCAGCTGCGTTCTTGTTTTCTGCAGAAAGTGCGTGTATTCATGAGCGATAATACAGGGGACAGTCGCTTCCCGGGCAATACCAAGTTTTATCTGATTGTCTGAAGACTGAAATCGGGGAAAACCATCATCTCTGAACATTTGCGCCACCACGGCGCCGCCAAAGCTGATCCCAATAAGTGTTGCATAGCCCAATTCTGCCACCGCGATGCCTGCTGGCACATATGATGCGAGCGAAACTCCGAATGCGACAAGTGCGCCGGTTGTTCCCTTCCTTACTATCTCGGGCACTGTGAGCATGTCTATTGACACCGGATCTGCGGCTTGCACGTCCAAAAAATCCCTCGTTTCGCGGGTTATGACCGGACCAAGTTCATCCAATCGATCAAATGTGAGGTGAGGGCCAAAGCGATATTTATTCGCAACTCCCTTCGCAGCCGCATATTCCTGAGAACGTTGATTGAGAATGTCTTCAAGAACCTCAAGATGATTCGCGATAAATCTTTCGACGTGCGGCCTCTGCGTTAAATCAATCATGCTGATGATGAAAGCGGTTAGGCGTTTTTAAAGCTTTCTAAATGTAATCACTGCTAAGAGACTATATTACTTAAGAATCGTTTCAAAATCTACCGAAATGCGTAGACATACGCCATTAATATCCGCATAGAACTCAGATTACGGTGAGTTTTTGTGGCGAAGCATGAGCAATTTGATGGTTTTGCCCCGGGAGTTAAATGTTAAAAGAATTCTTTATCAATAAAAATCATGCCTATACCCATGTAACTTACGTGCTGGCTCAGACTCCTGAATTCCATGTCTCCTGAGAAATTCTCCGCGAATGCGTGCTGTTTCATCTCTTTGCGAATGCCCAGATAAAACTTCAAATATCGTCGCCATGCCAATAGCTTCTCTCGCGCCATCCCCCCGATCAGGACCAACATCAATTCCATGTTCCTTGCCTAAATACTTTTTATCCCATGTCCATCCGGCTGCTTCCAGGCTGTACAGAGTGAGTAAAAAATCTGTGGCCGTTAATCTCGGCATATCGACGACCATACAAACAAACTGATCCGCAGCGTCTTTCCCATGGGCACTGTGGATTCCCTGATAGACTTTCTCCAAAATTGTATCATTAAGATCGCTCTCTATTGCTCCCCGTCCACTGTAATATTCGGGTCTGCGGGACATGCCTGCCGCGACAACAATCTCGGCTGCCGTCACTTTTTGATCAATGCTCATTGAACTTTGAAAGTCATTGTGGCTTTATAAAGATTTGGGGTTTTTATCGGCAGCTGTCATCGCTACAGAAAAGTTTATATACTATGGCAGATTATATAGTCGCTATGGCAACCACAATCCAAGTGAGCAAGCAGCTCGCGAACACCCTCAAAAAAAGGAGGCAGTATGACAAAGAATCCTATGAAGAAGTTATCTGGAACTTAGTAGAGGATACCATGGAGATCAATGCCGAGGCAAAAAAGGAAGTGGAGCAGGCAAGAGCGGATATCAAAGCAGGAAAATTCTACACACACGACCAAGTAAAAAAGAGACTGGGCATGTAGATGTACGAGATTCTCTATTCCCCGGCAGCGCTAAAGCAATTAGAGAAACTTGAACGCTCCATCAGGGAAAGAATTCTTATCGCGTTAGAACGATTGAGAATCCGGCCCGAGTCCTGCGATATTAAGAAACTTGTAGGCATGCCGGGATACCGGTTTAGGGTAGGCGATTATAGAGTTCTTTTTGACATGGAAAAAGAAAAATTGATCATCCTTGTTCTCAAAATCGGGCACAGAAAAGATATTTACAAGTGATTTTATGGTTCATTATAAACTTTTTACCCAAACGTAAACGTATACGCCATCAATCCCGGCTCTGAGAGTTCAATCGTGAGCTCATGCGTACCGTAGGTTTCATCTTGGATCAGCGGATATAAGTCAAAGTCCTTCACGATCATGGTGTTCACGAGCTGCCCATCTTTGAGAATGGTTAATGTCATTGGCTTCGCCGCTCCCGCAACAAGATTCACATTTTTCGCAGTGTATTTTATGATTATTTTTCCCTGATTGCCTGTAAGCTCCATATTGTCATTATGATTAAACCAGTCGCCCTCGAGATAAAACAGATCATCTTTAAGCGAGCTGGGAAGAGCATATGTCTGCAGTTTTTCAGGCTTCCATCCTTCTGTGTTTCCCATCTGTGATCGTTGGAATTCATACCCGAAGTAGATTTCGGGAGTCCCAATCTGTCCAAAATCAGGAAGCGACGCATTCGGCTGCGTGACACCTTCTTCCAAAACGGCATTGAGTTTAAGCACGCTGTTGCGCTCACGGAGCAATTCCTGAATTTTCTGCTCTGTTTCCTCATAACCGCCTTCGCCAATATGATCATACACGATAAACCCGTCGATGTCAATAAGGTATTTGTGCGGCCAATATCTGTTTTTATACGCACGCCACGTCTGCTTGTCATTGTCTTGCACAACGGGATATTCAACGCCATACTTATCCACGGCGCGCTTGACATTCTCATACTCCTCCTCAAACGCGAATTCGGGAGTGTGAACGCCAATGATAACTAGGCCATCAGCTTCATACTTTTCCCACCACGCATTCAGATACGGAAGCGTTCTTTGGCAATTGATGCATGAGTATGTCCAAAAGTCGACAAGTACGATATTCTTTCCGATGTTCTCTCCAATAGTTATTGCCTCTGTATTGATATAACCCTCTGGAGAAACGAGCTCGACATAGTTTTGATATTGCTTTTCCTTGTCTTGCACACGCGAGGGAATAAACGGCGCGGATTCCTCGGGCAATACGACATTTTGATTTTCACCAATCATAGCTACGTCTTGGGGAACTTGCTCGCGGGTTTTAGAGGACTCTAACACCAAGATAGCACCGACTATGGCAACGATTACAACGACCGTGATAATTATTTTTTTCATTTTAAGAGCAACGCATTCACAAAGCCGAAATTAGCCACAAACCCAAGCGTTTGCGTAAACACAAGGATGCCCAGGAGGATGATGAGGATTCCGACAACGATGTTGAAGTATTTGAGGAACTTTTGCGAGCGATTAATCAACGCAAGCGCCTGCGTCGCGAATAATCCCACGAGCAGGAACGGAAGGCCAAGCCCTAAGCTGTATGCGAGCAATAGGAAAAAACTCTGGCCCGGTTGCGAAATCGCGAGCGCAAATACGCTCCCTAAGATCGCTCCAACGCACGGCGTCCAGCCGACGGCAAACGCGGCGCCGAAGACAAAGCTCGTAACATACGATATGCTGAACTTCTTGACTGAAAATTTGTGCTCTCGCTCTAAAAAAGGAAGTTTGAGTAAACCGACAAGGTATAATCCGAACAAGATGATGATGACTCCGCCAATTCTTGAGAGCCACTCCTGAACTGTAAATGAGACTGTGCTCAATAGCGTGTTAAACAGCACTCCAAGAAGCGCAAACACGGACGCAAAGCCAAGCACAAAAAAGACGCTGTTCAGGAACATTTTCACCCGGTTTGGATCCTTCAATGAAGTTCCAGAAAGATACGCGAGGAATCCTGGAATGAGAGGTAAGACGCAGGGACTGAGAAACGAGAATAATCCCGCGATGAACGCCGCGATGAGTGTGACTTCAACCATGTTAGTATTTCCTCAATTCTGTGAGATATCGCTGCTTGTCCCAGGTATCGGGAGCCTTGAGCACTTGCTCCCCATTTTGGATAATGACTTTCGTATGCTGGTACGGAATGCCAAACTCGCGGGCCAACGAACTTTCAACTTCGTCAGTATCACTGTCTTTATAGTTTACCCTGAATCCAACTATGTTTGGATTTTTAAGCTCATTAAAAGCTGCGAGCACATCCGGCTCCTCGGCTTTGCACAGCGGACACCAATTCGCATAGAAATTCAGGAGAATAATCTTGTTTTCTCTAAGTGCCGTCTCGTAGTCACCTTGCGCAAATTCGTAATATGGCGACGTTGACCCAGCAAGCTTTGTTCCTGCATACCCTGAAGACTTCATTAATATTGCATCATCATCCGGTTCAGGCATCGCATTTTCCGTTATGGCATCATCAACCGGGGCAGCAACGGGTTGCTCTGTCTCCATCACAATTCCCTTTTCTTCCATCATTGCCTGATCCTGCGGAGCGCATGCGACAACAAACAACACAGCACACCAAGCCATAACGATCATCGGTTTCATACTCATCCTCCTTACTTATATGTGATCCACGTCAAAGTCGCGAACGCGAGCATTTGGAGCGTTTTCAGCACAAATACAAAACCTTCAATGTCCATCGCGTAGTACGGCATCATCGTAACGAAAAAATACAGGCTCACAATATTCTCAATGAGAAACAATAAAGCGAACACGAATAATCCCATCGTGAACCCTGAACGAATCTTCATCATATTCCGGACATACACATTCAGCAGCGCAATAATCAGCAGCACATTGACTGCAGTAACGACCGTTGTCAGCGTCATAAGCAATGCCATACAATCACCTCTGTTTTTTCGCGTTTAAGTACTTTTTCCCAAATTCAGCCCAAATCGCCTCAATTTCGGGAGGAATGTAATACGCTGCGCCGTATGCGCCTTTGTTGATCGTTGCAAGAACCCTGTGCTTTTCAAGAACCCGAAGATGATGCTGAACCGTTTTGTAATCGAGCATGAGCTCTTTTGTCAATTGATGCGCATTTTTTGGATGCACACTGAGGCTCATCAAGATTCTCTGTCTGGTTTCACCACCCCTACTGCCCGCGATGAGATACAGAAGTATATTCTTCATACCCTGCAAACTAGAGAAATTGTTTATAAACCTTGTGCAGGACGCGTGTAGATGCGGAATGCGGTATACCCAGAGTCCTGATCACCGAGCATGAGGATCCCGCAAGGATTGCCGCTTGCACCTCTAATACTCCTGCTTTCCATTAATGCGTCTCTCCGCACAAGAATCCTTTCAAAGCGTGTACGCGGTTGCAGCTCAAACGCCCCTGTGGGTGTCGCGGTCACAATGATTTCAGCGTGGGCAGGCTCAACGTGAAAATGATCATCCAATACCTGAGCGACATAACGCAAGGTTTCTGCGTCATTGATCATGAATGTCCAAGGCATGGGATTGAGAACGCGGATGAGTTTTTAAGCGTTCCTAGATTGGAAAATTCATTGAGGGTCTCCAGCAGAGACTTTATCCGTCATATAGATTAGCACAAATTTTGTGAGTGCTTGAATAAAAAAGTCAGTGAATTCTCTGTAATAATCACCCTTCCCTGTAACTAAATGCCCCAGTTCGTGAATATACGTGCTGGCAAATGCTTCGAGACTCTGCAGTTGCGACTGTTTAATTCCAATATATTCTTGACCATCAGGCGATCGAACATACACTCCGTGTTGACTCTCTATTTCCCGACCTGTGTTCAAGAATAAACCAGAATAGACGCGTACGTCAACAGGAATGAGCTCCCCCAAGACAGTTTCCGTGATCTCAGGGATTCTCTCCAGCATTCCAGTTTCAGCAGGAGTTAAATCTAATCGATCAACCCATCGATATTGCTTTTCAGTTGCAAGACTACTTGCTCGTTTGATTCCAAGAATTCCAAGATAACAATCAAGATCAGAATTGAGCTTGACCGGATTAAATCCCATAAGCCTCGCATCGCTGTTCTCGTTAACATTGCTTGAAGCTAATACCGCGTTTTCTCCGTAGAGCTTCCTGAATACATCGACCCAGGGGTTAGTTTGAGTCTTGGGTATATCCATGCGCCTCCAAAGTTCCTTAAACTTCTCAGTTTCAGGATCATCTTTAGGTATCCTATAGTCTGCATAAATGAGGGAGCTCTGGGGACGCCGATCCCGCAATGCTTCGAATTCAAATCGATAGCAACGATCCGTTTCGGCCTCGCGCAGCAATGTTTCAATGACAGAATGATCCGTACACTCCTTCAATATGCGTGCAATCTCATTCAGCAACGTTTCCCGGTCAGCAAACAATCTGTCAGGTGAAATGTTTTCCAATCCTAGATCATAACTGAAGATTGCACCCATAGTTTGTACTCTTACTCCTTTAATAAAGAGGCTCTTGTCTCCCGCGCCCAGATCAATAATACGTGGATGATATCTGGAAGGCCAATTACGATACAAACGCGTAGCATGCCGATTCTCAGGGGTGGAAGACCCTTCAGCGTAGATCACAGAGAATGAATCATTCAGTGCAAGCACTTTCTCGGGAATCTTGAATATTTCGCGCATAAGCTCCTTAGAGGGATTTCTAAAGACGGTTCGTGATCCTTCGATATGATCACCATTTTCGGTGATGTGAAAGCAGAGCCGTTGCACCGCATGCTCATCAATACGCTCAGATTTTGCGTACGGGACTGCTATCCAGTTTTTTGAGCGGTATTCCACATCAATGCCACTGCGCAGCGCGGCTGCCGCAACAAGCTTAAGCCCTTCACCAAACTGCCCCACACTCATCACATCCGCAGCTTTCGGCGAGAAGAGCACAGACAATAATCCTGCGCTATACCCCGCACCATCATCCTCAAAGACCACCTCTTCTGCTGGCTTTGCTGGGTCTGCCCGCTTTAAGTCATACCACCGACCTTCCTGTTTGATCCTTACGGTCGTTTTAGAACCTTTACTGTCCGCAGGAAGATGATTGGAAATGCTGTCAAGAACGATGCGCTCTATTCCCCAGGCAAACCTCCGATAGTCCGTCGTCAGTGATGTTTCGATATCACACGTTGTGCTTGCCACGGGAAACCTCATCCAGGTATTTTTGTGTAGCTAATTCAATAAAATGACTCTTGTTTCTAAAGATACCATTTTTGATTTTTTGTTCAACACTCTCCAATGTGTGGGTATCCATTGAGATTGAGACTTTGACTTTCATCGTAAGAAGTAGGAATTCTTACTACTTTATAAATCTTTGCACTAAGTAACTACTAGTTAGTAACAGCACGTTTTAAGGCCATTGAATTTTTCAATGTGTATAGGCTATTGGGAGAACACGCGGCAGAGCCCTCTTCATAATAACGAATTGCGTCGCATAATCCATATAAACCTTATATTCTGCAAGCGTTATAATGATCCTCGCAAGCGGCTGTGTGGTATATCGAGATGGCGAAGTGCTTCTGATGCACCGGGTCCATTGCCCAAAATTCAATGATGTGTGGTCGAATCCCGGAGGGAAGATTAAAAGAGGAGAAATAGCAGAGGCCGCGGCTATTCGAGAAACGAGGGAAGAGCTTGGCATTGGGGTTAAGATAATCATTCCGTTGGGCACGTATCTTGATTATGAAAGAGATACGGTAGCTGGTCGGTTTCATGGGTTCTTAGCTGAGCTTGCAGAAGGAACTCCAACTATCAGAGAACCAGATAAATGCGATGGGCTGGAATGGTTCTCGTTTCGAAGAATTCCGAGTCATGTCGCACCATACACGATGCAATACCTGGATGAGCTTGTGCACTATCTAATCCAGCACCGAAGAACTTAAAAAGAAGAAGCATTAGTCAGAAAAAATGGTAAGCGCATTCGTGCTTGACATCCTTGTTTTCATCGTATTATCAATTCCACTCTATCTTGCAGTGCGCTTCCTCAAGGGAAAGCCTACTATCGTCAATGTTCTGCTTGTCAACCTCATCACGGGACTCATGTTTAGCTCTTTGAAACAGAGCCTCAGCCTGCTCAAGCTTGCGTTGGGATTATTCCTCATGCTCTGGCTCTATCATGAGATCTTCAGGCTGAAATGGATAAAAGCGGTTTTGGCGTGGGCGCTTCAGATCGCGATAACCATCATTGCGTATGTGATTCTTGTAATACTTCTGGCTATTCTGGGTATCACAACGAATGTGTTGCCGGAATGGACGATTAGAGTTTTTTAGGAGCGATACATTCAATGCTTGATATTTTCCCTCACCAGAAGTTCTCTAAAAACGCATCAAAGCTTAGATCCTGGGCATATAACTGCCGGATTTGCTCTCTCTGCGGATACACGCTGATCGTCCTATTGAGCTCAAGAGTGTTCTCCAATTCCCTAACCTGCTCTCGAATCTGATCCTGCCGTGTTGGCGTTTCAATATACTGCTCGAGTGTATTAATAAAGGAGTCATCCATGCTCCGGATGTCCCTGATGATGACTGATGTTGGCTCCATATCGAGCTTCGCAAGGATGCGGGTCACGCGTTCGCGCTTCTGCATTCTGATTACTATCGCACTCTCTGTTCTGGATGCATCGCCGCTTTGAGCCATTCCTTCATTAGTGCTCCCTATATCAGCTGCATCTGGCGTTTCTTGCGCAGCTTTTGCATCGCTCACCGCAGATGGTTTGCTGGTTCGCAGGGTTCTTGAGGTGTCAGAATTCGTTGCTCCCTGATCATCAGAGGAATCTGTATTTGAATCAGTATCTGAACTGGCTGAGTCATCAGATCCTACCTGCGCAGTACTACCCCCATCTTTGTTTACAACAGCGAGCTGGGCACTCACGGGAATCAAGACTATCAGGTGTAATAGTAAAACGCCGATTACGATTTTACAGCTCATCAAACCACCTTGTCAGCTTGACAAAATGAACAGTCTGACTTTTATCAATCTCCACGAGATTCTTTCTCTCCAGATTGTGCAGGGAGCTCGCTAAACTCGATTTTGGCATCTTCGTGATGCGCTCAAGCTCATTCCTCTTTATTGCCCCCTGGTTCTGAAGCAAGCACTCAACGACCGTCCGCTCATTGTGCAACAACGCTTTCATAACATTCTGCTTTTGGGATTTCTTGGGCGTTTTCCGGAGAAGAATGAAACCGGCAAGAGCACATAACACAACAACCACGATGATAACCGTCCATAGCATGACTTTTGTCGTGCTCTCCTTTACGGGAAGGCTCTCAAACTCATCGACTTCCGGCATCTCGTATGTGTAGTACAGCATTACCTCCTTTGGATTTGCCCATCGTATTGCAACGAATCCATTATGCTCTATCAAGGCAACAGGCTCTGTTGAAGAAACAACAGCCGAATCGGGCAAATACACCGTGATGGGTGCTGGCTCACTCGGCATGAAGTTTAACTGCCAAGAGCCGTTGTGCTTCGTTGTCAAGGCTTCAGTCTGGTATGCAATGCTCGCTTCGCGAGTAGTGCCTACGGAAAGTTGCAGCGCGTTGCCCTCTTTGGTGTAAAGGCCTCCCTTCACCCTGAGCTGCGTTGCATCCTCGGGTAATGTTATGTTATACACACCCGTGCCGTTAACATTAACGATCACAAGCGCATTGCCTGCTTCCTTCACAAATAGTGTGTAGTCTAAAGGGAAAGCGGCAGGAATTATTAACAGGAACATCACGGTTATAATATATGCTTTCATTTACCATATTCAAGTAGCGGGCTTAATTTAAAGGTTTCTAAAAAAATAAAAAAAGCATTACTTTGCAGTAATGGCTGGCAGGGGAGCAATCCTTGAGTTATCTGTTGGCTCTGCAGCAAGCGTCACAGCGGGAAATGTAACATACTGCCCCCACGTAGATCTCATGCCAAAGATTCCCCGGGCTTTCCAATGCCCCTCAGCGTACCTTCCATAGAAAAACTGTTTTCCATAGAAGCCATAAAAGTCACCCGCATAGTATATACCCCATGCTTTCTTCCCAAGGTTATCCTTTCCCGTAAAGTAATTATTGCCGTACACTCCCCACATGACATGAATTCCGGTATAATCCCATAACACAAAGCGGTTACGGGGCCGAATTTGGTTTGTAACCGCTGCATAGCTTGGAATCTCATTCGCAAGCCCTTTCACGTCGTCCGCGGATTTCTCTTCCACTTCAGTTACTCCCACTGCATTTTCCTCTAACGCAACTGGCTCAGCATCAAATGCCGCAACGGGAACAGCAAGCATGAGCGCTGCGAGCACCACTATTTGCAATAACTTCATTATATCCCTCCATGTTTTAATGGAGTTCTAATGGCATGAACAGTATATAAAGCGGGAATAGAACAACCATGAACAGGGGTGAACAGGAAATACGCACACATAAGATTTTAAAAAATGCAGAGGAATTAAACCCCCTTGACGAGCAAAGCCTGCCGTTAGAGTGTTAATAAACCCTCATTCCATCAGCGATGTCAGCAGAAACCTCTTCCTTATCGGTCCGAAGCGGCTTTCCATCTATGAGAATCTTTTTGTGCTTAGTCACCATCACGAGCTTTGAGAATTCTTCGTATTTAATCTCGGATTCATTCTGCTTCATACTATCCACACATACAATATCCCCCGGACTGCTCTTGGGCGCTTCCACGAGAGCGAGCGTTTCCTGGTCTTCGGATACCGCGGCGAGCAGCATACCCTTGCTTTCGATACCCCGTAATTTAGCGGGCTTCAGATTCGCGACAATCACAATATTTTTTCCCGGCAGTTTATCAACATCATAATATCTTTTAATTCCCGCGACAATCTGTCGCTTCTCAGTTCCCAAGTCAACTTGCAGCACAACGAGCTTTTCAGCGTCAGGATGGGGATCTGCAGCAATGATTTTTGCAACACGCAGATTTAACGGAAATAAGCCGTTTCGCGTTGCTTCAAGAATCTTATATGATCCCCCGCAAAATTTCACGATATTCTCGCAAATCTCATTCAAGCCGTCTTTTAAAACATCATCACTCGTTTCTTTATTGCCTTGAACATACACCATCACATTTTTGGTTTTTTCATCAACTTTTGTATATTCACTTTGTTTTACGTTCAGCCTGCATAACACGTGCTTTTCGTCGGCACACGCATACTCTCCCTGTTCGACATTTTCCAGGCCCGCTTCACCAAGAGGGATATATTTCTCAGATCCGGTGGTTATTCGAAACTGTATTTTTCCATGTATTTTTGAGATATCATGCGCGCCTGCGGAGATCAGGCGTTTAACGGAAACCGGGTTATAAGAGTCTACTATCGTGTTGATATTAGGCAGCTTTCCTTTTTCCTTGATGAGTTTCAATAAATGATAGTAAGGCGGTTCAAAGGGTTTGTGGTTATAGAGCTTTTTGTCTTCTAAGTAGATTCCATCTCCGGTTACGTCAAAATTCTTTACTTGACCTTCCGTCTCTCTCTTCAACTTTTCAAGACCTTCATGCTTCTTCTTGCAGTTTACTCCGGTTAATTGAGCAACTGCGAACTTAAGTCCTAAACTACTGACCTTATCCTCAACGTCATATTCGATAGGCGCAGACTTTTCATGCGGCGCTTCTTGAATAGCGTGCTCCTTCTTCTCAAACTTATGCATCACAATCTCCGCATTCCGCACAGAACCTTTGAATCCGAAACCGATATCCTTCCATTCAAGATGTTTTTCTCCGAGCTGTTCTTGAATCTTTTCTGCAAAAATGGGAAGGATTGGACTAATGAGGATGCTGAGATTCCTTGCGATGTTTGCACATAATCCAAGAATTGGAGCAGCCTCTTCCTTTGATTTTTTCCACGGCTGCTCATCCTGCATATATTTGTTGCCGAGCGCTCCCAACGCGAGGATCTCGCGCACCGTTTCACGGAAGTTATACTCTGCATAGAGTTTTTTCACGCGCTCGGCTCCATCAAGGAATGTTTTCTGTAACGGTTCATTGCCCGCAACTTCTTTAATTTCTCCGTTATAGTTTTTTTGGATGAAGCTTAACACCCGATAGCAAAAATTCCCGATGTTTGCGACTAGCTCATTGTTGATCGTATCCGAGAAGTCATCCCAGTCAAGGTTGATGTCCGAAAGCTTCTTGCTCAAGCCCTTCGCGTAATAAAACCTCAAATGCTCAGGGTTATAGAGCCGCACATAGTCTTCCGCGGTGAACAAACTGCCTCTGCTTTTGCTCATCTTCTCTTCCTTCTGTGTGAGGAAGCCATGCACAATGATATCTTTTGGCAGGTTGAATCCAATGCCCATCAAAGTAGCAGGCCAAAACAAAAAGTGGAAGTAAATGATGTCCTTACCAATGAAATGTATGATCTCTGCCTTGTCTCCCGTCCAATAGTCTTCCGCCTTTAATCCATGCTGTTTGCAATAGTTCTCTGTTGACGCGATGTATCCAATCGGGGCATCAAGCCAAACATAATAATACTTATTCTCCTCTCCCGGAATCTTAAACCCAAAATACGGGCCGTCTCGCGTGATATCCCAGTCCTCTAAGCCGTCTTTGATCCAATTGCGGATGAAGTTGATGATCTCCGGCTGCAGGTTTTTGTTCGACGTCAACCATGCATCAAGCTTTTCAGAAAACGCGCTGAGCTTGAAGAAATAATGCTCAGACTCTTTCCTCACTGGTGTGCTCTTGCATATCACGCAATACGGGTTGACGAGGTCAACGGTCTTGTACGCGGAATTGCATTTCTCGCACACGTCTCCATACTGGTCTTCAGCCCCGCACTTCGGGCATGTTCCTTTGACATAGCGATCGGGAAGGACGCGCTTGCATTTTGGGCAGTACGTCTGCTCAATCGTTTTTTTGTATATGAATCCATTTTTTTTGAGGGTAAGGAAAAAATGATCAGAAAAGTGCTTGTTCTCGGGGGAATTTGTCGTGTAATAACTATCGAACTTTATGTGGAAGCGGCTAAAATCGTTTGTGTGCTCCTTATGAACTTTTTCAATAAGCTGCTCAGGCGTAATGCCGAGTTGTGATGCCTTGATCTCAATCGGAGCGCCGTGCGTGTCATCCGCGCAGCAGTAAATCACATCCTCGCCAATCAACTTAAGGAAGCGAACAAAAATATCCGTTTGAATATACTCCACTAAATGGCCTATGTGAATCGGGCCATTCGCATACGGTAGTGCGCTTGTCACGAGTATTTTCTTTTTGAAGGGAATCACCCTGCATGTTGAAAATGAGGGTACTTTTTAAAGGTATTGCGAGAGGTTTAAATAAGCAACCCTATTTTGCTTTCCCATGCAAATACGTGATCTGGATGCGCTCATGGAGTCAGACGCGACAATTCTGCTTGATACGAATGCATTCTATAAATTTGCGCCGAGCCCACGCCATATGGATTATAATGATTGTATTCATGCCCTCCATGACTGCATTTCTCCCCGTGAGGCAGAAACAATCATTGGATTGGAGCAACACTATCAAGTGAAACTCGCACAATTGCTTGTGCGTCGCAACACGTTCGTGCTCCCGGAAGTGGAAGATGAACTCCGTGAAAGCATCCATGCGAGAATCCACTCGGCGCAAGCACAAAGCAAACGGAAACTTCGCCCCGAACTAAGGGAACTCCTAGAGTCCGTCACGTTAGCAAACATTCAATCACAACGAAACCGCCACACGGCCCAGCATGAGAGAAAATATAAGCCTCAGCATCCCGAGACGCACCGCGCAATGGCAATTTTGATATCGGAGTTCGACAAAGTGTATGGTTTCGAAGAAGACACGCTCAAGAGAACAAGGAGATTGGGGCACGATACCCCGCAGATTAAAATTCATGAGCGATATGGATTGTCGACAGACATGCTGATTGTGAGCACGGCAGTATACCATGCCATCTTTGAACGGGAGCCCGTGATCATATTCTCTCATGACAAAGCGCTGGCATGGGAGTTTGAGAGCGTGTATCGCGTCATCGGGTATAATCTTGGACTTATCCACACACCGCCATTCTGCAGGCTCGAGCGATATCCGATATCATTTATGGGAGACCAATTCGATGGCACAATGCACCAATTTGGAATGCAGCTCACGAGTACTCATATCAAGCGGGTGCGGCATAAAACAAACGTTGCGCTGCCGTTTGCGGTTTATGAAAAGATTGTTCATCTTGCGGAGGCGTGGTACGCAGAAGTCACGGCTCAGTCCTCATTAGCCACGCAATTTGATGTCGAGCATGCACAATGCGCGGCGATTGAAGATCGCCTCACGAGATTGCAAGAAAACGCGGTTACCCGCCATCCTCATCCGATTTCCCTTTCGCCTTCTTCATCTTCTTCGTGATGCCAATCTTTTTTTTGCAGGATTCACATTCAAACACATAACTGGGAATGCCATTCCACGCCTTGCGCTTAAAGGGCGTTGTTGCCTCCCCTGATTTCCCGCAATAAGGGCATGTATACTGAACTTCCACAATGAGACTCTCCTCATGCGGCTGTTTTTGCTCTGTATATCCGCAGCTTGGACAGACATACTCCGTTGCCCGGATCTTGACTTTGCCTTTTTCAACGGGCTTGCCCATCTTTGCCTTTTTGCATTGCGGGCATGTTTTCTTGTAGACCCAGGCAATGGCTTTTCCAGTATCTTCAATCTGACGGTTTGTGAAGTAGATGCATTCAGACGTGGATTCTGGAAATCGTAATGCCATTACAGGATTCTAAAAATACAGGTATAAAAAGGTTGTGGCTACATTCTACATTAGTTACATAACGCATTCACTATAATAATGCATAAAAACAATGCCTCACTCTTTTCTCGTATGAACTATGCTGAACTTGCGAAACACATTGAAGCAATTGAAGGTGCAGCAGTCATTGGCAGTGTAAGTAGCGAACGTTTTCCACTCTATCGCATTCGATGCGGACAGGGAATGCCCGTGCTTCTTTCAGGAGCAGTCCATGGAGATGAACCTGCCGGCGCACATGCGCTTGTTGAATTCTTTCGCAATCATTCGGCCCGTTATGAAGATAAATTCGCGTTCACCGCATTTCCCTGTGTCAATCCTTGGGGTTTTGAGCATGAGCAGCGCGGCAACGAACAAGGACTTAATCTGAATAGAGAATTCAAAGAGGATACAACTGCTGAAGAAATTAAATTGATGCTGTCTTTAATTTCACGATACCGCTTCGCAATGGATTTACATGAAAGCTGGACGGGGGCATCACGAGTTCCCGGAGCGGCAGAGCCTGATGGAGAAGATCCGAACGAATTTTTCATGTGGGAAATCTGCAAAGACAAAGAACAACGCGTAGGAGCAACGATTATTCAGCGTGTACGAGCAGCTGGACTTCCTATTTGCACATGGCCAAAGATCTTTAATGAAGTCAACACAGAGGGCGTTATTGCGTATCCGGAAGCGATTGCGACTCCGTGTTATGCGCAGGGAACTTCATTTGATGCGTACAGTGAACGCATGCTTACTGAACATTCATTTACGATCGAAACTTCACGCGAATGGCCTTTGGAAAAAAGAGTGCTTGCAGATATTATTAGCATTACGACTATGCTTGAAGCGTGTCTCGAATCCGGGCAGCAAGCAAAATAAGCTTTTCTTCTGGAATTTTAAATTTCGTATCATACGGCGCATAGTTCTTTCCCCAATTGTGATCCGTAAATGTGATTCCCTCAAAGGTTCTTAGTGTTTTATATCTGGGAATAACATGGACATGCATGTGAGCAGATACATTTGCGAGCGCTGCATAGTTAAAAAGATCGGGTTGGAAGAGTTCTTGTAACGCATCCCTTACTCTTGTTCCCACTGAGAAAAATTCTTCCCGTTCTTCTGGAAGCGCATCCATCAAATCGACAACATCAGTGCGTTTTGCCCAAAGATAAACACGACCAAGATAATACTGGCTACCATGCACATACAGGCTCCAATGATCAAACTCCGCAACCTTGAGATGTTCATAATCAGTCATCGCAGTCCCTTCCATTCATGATGAAACTGTTCGAGATATTGCTCCATGAACTGATGCCGCTCCTCGGCCATTTTTTTCGCGGTTTCAGTGTTCATGCGATCTTTTAACAACAGAAGTTTTTCATGGAAATGATTAATGACACTCGAATTTCCTTTATTCAAATAGGCATCCGCAGTGCTGTGGAGCTGTGGTGCAACATCAGGGTTATGCATGACAGTGCCTTTGCTGCCACCATACGCAAATGTTCTACCAATGCCTATAGCACCCATTGCATCTAAACGGTCCGCATCCTGGACGACCATTCCCTCAACGGTTTTCATGGGCGTCGGCACTCCAGCGCCTTTGTACGATACATGCGCTACGATGTCACACACATGATCAACAATCGGCGCCTGAACACTGAGCGATTCAAGCCATGCTCGCGCTGTTTTTGGCCCAATTTCTGTATCTCCACCATGAAACTTGTAATCGGCAATGTCATGCAATAATGCGGCCAATTCAACAATGTATTGATCCGCGTGCTCTTTTTCAGCGAGAACCAAAGCAAGATTCACGACGCGCTGAATATGCCACCAGTCATGGCCAGAGCCTTCACCCTCAAATTTCCCCCTCACGTATTTTCGTGTTTGCTCAAGAACCGCTTTCATGTGTTGTGTTCCGATCTGCTTATTAATAAAGATTTGGTGCAATACGTTGTACGTTTGGAAATTCCTAGTTGATTCATGATATAAAAGTATATAAACAATGGTCGTATCAAAATAGACAATGTCTCCCATCATCCTGCCCAACAATTATTATGATTGCATGGATACTCCTTTTATTTACCTTGCAGGACCAATTAAAAGCGCTCCGTGTTGGCAGGATGAAGCGATTCGTTACATTCTTGCAAACGATTCTGGAGTCATGATCGCGACTCCCCAACGAATTCTTGCAAACGATTTAACTCAGAACGTTATTCACAGGGGCGAGCCTCGATTTCACCGCCAGCGTGCATGGGAGAGACACTATATGGATCTTGCAGCCAAGTCAGGAGCGCTCCTGTTTTGGCTTCCGGAAGAGCACGAGCATGACTGCGAAAAAGCGTATGGAGCAGTGACGCGTTTTGAATTAGGAATCTGGCTTGAGCGAATCCGCAACGCTCCCGAGCTGCATGTCTGCATCGGAACAGACGGTCGTTTTTCAGAATGGCATACGTATGCCTATGATTTTTCTCAGGATGCGCCAAATCTCCGCATCTTTGAAACACTTAAGGCAACGTGCAAGGAAGCTCTTGACATTCTTCACAAAGGGGATATATAGGAATTGATGCCATAATGACACACATAACGCATGCTCCGATTGTGGACAGGGGCATACACGCCGAAAGATTCACAGTACACGACAGATCTATTGACGTTATCGTATGTTCACTTCCCGTTCCAAGAATTGTTGATATGTGTGCGGAATTTTATGAGCAGCAAATATTCAATCCAAACTATGCTGGTAATTTTGTGCATGATGGTGTCCGGAGTGAATATGCAGTCTCACAACAATGTGTTCGTGAATCACTTACGCGAGGGTTATTGGCGCAGTATAGAGAAGATGTGGGTTGCGTATGCCTCGGAGCGCACATCCCTTCTGCACCGAGAGGGCCGGTTGGAATGACTCTTTATCGAGAAGAGATCAGTGAGTTTCAGATCGTTATAGGTACATCAATTCCTGTGGAGGGATGCAATGATACATACATCGGCATTCCAGGGGCGCACGTAATTAAATACACATTCGGGGATAACATACGAGAGCCGTATGAGGAAGAAGTCGCGTTTCTCAACAGCCTAAGTGACGCCAAGTAGATCAACACATTTAAAAACGACCAAATGTTTCTAAATCTATGGCCATTGAATTCGGTACATTCAGAGAGATCGATGACAGGGGAATACGCGCTGTTCACCATAGCCTTGAAAGAGTCGAGATTCCTCTCGTAGTTTCAAGATTACCAATTCTGGAGATTGTTGAGAGAACCGTGCAGTATCACGCCATGCGCGTTCGTGAGTATGGCTCATTCGGAAGGCAGACGCACGTACACGATGGCAGCGAGGGATCCTACACGCTACAATCAAGGCCGATCCGCGCAGCAATGCTGAGAGGTCTGGCAGAGCGGACTCCATTGCAGATGGCAATCACTAAGAATCTTGAAGCGCTTCTTGAGCGTGAGATTAAACAACCGCCCGTATCTCTTACGATGGACAAGGATTCAATGCATGAATTTAAAGTGAGCATCGGGAAGAATATTCCTGTTTTCAATGCAACTTCAGGATATACCGTGTACTTCATTGGCTCAGAGAGATTCACGCTTGTCAGGTATCTGTTCGGCGATGACCGCATACCTTACGCTCATGAAGTCGCGTTTCTCAACAACATCCAGGAATAAGCGTTATACACATTCAGCAATTTTAACGGTCTCGGGAATTGGTTCAGCCATGATGAATTCCTGAACGTCGGAAGAATTAACTGTATGAAAAGTGGATGATTTCGGCGCTGAAGATTCAGCAATAAGCACAAATGCCCCCACGCAAAGCGTGATTAAAATCGCGATGATGAAAAGTTTCATGTTTGTTCTAAGTCTACGTCCGCTTATTAATTTATGGGATCCTGCTTCTCAGCGCCTGCTCAATGCGTTCCTCTAAGAGTTGTTGCGTTTGTATTCCAGCAGTCCTTCCAATTTCCCTGCCATGATAAGCAATGACGAAACAGGGAACACTCTGGACACCGAACTGCTGCACGACATCCGGGTTTTGGGCAACATCAACCCTTGCAAACTTTAACAATCTGTCGGCATACTCATCGCTGATTTTTTCAAAGAGAGGAGCCATGCGCTTGCAAGGATCGCACCAGTCTCCATAGAAATCCATAACTACAGGAATATTAGATTCGACAACCTCCCGCTGGTAGTTCTCTGGAGTAACATTAAGGATAGGCATGACACTTGTAAGTGCTTTTTTCTTTAAAAACCCGATAGGTTTTTCAACCAAACGTGATTTTTTGCGCACATGGGCTATTATGACGGGATCGCGAAAGGGTATGATGAGTTGCATAAGCAGGAGCAGCTGCAGAAGCTCACGATACTAAAAAAATGGATTCAACCGAAGCCAGAGGACAAACTCCTGGATGTCGGCTGCGGCACGGGTATTGCAACTACTCCCTGGAATTGTGAGCGTTTTGGCATTGACCATTCTCAGGGAATGCTTGAACAGGCTGCTGTTGGGCCCGTGTACAGAAAAGCATACGCCGAAGAGATTCCATACCCTGATGCGTGTTTCGATTATGTCATTTCCCTTACGTGCGCTCAGAATTTCGATGATGTTGAACGGGCTATCTCGGAGATTCATCGCGTGGCCAAGAAGATCGTAGCCCTCTCCTTTCTGAAAAAGAGCAATAAAAAACGGGAGATTCTGGAAGCGATAAAGAAACACTTCACTATCCTTCAGGAGCTTGAGGAAGACAAGGATTGTATGCTGCTATTGGAAAAAGCTTAAATAGCGACCTGCTTAGGATATATAAATGCCGGATGAGGATGATGAGCTCAAGAGCCTTGATGAGCTCTTCCAGCCAGAGCAAGCGCAAGAGAATTCTGTTCCTGAGACAGATGAGCCTCTCGGGGATATTCTCCCTGAAGTGCACAGGATTCCTGATAAAGTTCCTGAACTTAAAGAGGATGAGGAGAGTATTGACGCGCTGTTTAGCGAAATTGAGCACCCTAAGCCTGAACTTCTTGAGGACCAGACGAAGCTGATTGAGGATCATAGTAAGCCAACATAGCTTCCATATTCTCTATGTTTGAATAGCTCTATCGAAACATTTATAAATGAACAAATAGTTTACTACTCCACAATAACTATATTATGTGGGGGTCAGCATGAAACGGTTCCTGTTCATCATTTTCGCGTTCATTCTCTCAATGCATATAGCACTTGCCGCGAACAGCGTCACAGACACTCTGCATGAAGGCGAGATTGAAACATACGACCTTGAGGGAACACCCTACATGGTCGTTGTGAATTCCGTCAATGAAGCAACGCCCCACACCGCGAACTTCATCGTCAATGGCCAGTCAACGACAGACCTTGAGGACGAGCAGTCATTCAAATTCTTTGATGACAGCAGCATCCAAATCAGATCATTCAGCCTCAACGCGACAGATTCGAACAATGACGCGGTCACATTCGAACTCAGGCTCAACAGGGCTCCGATGATCAATATGCCTTTGAGCCGGACACTGATCGAAGGGGATGCATTAGCACTCAACCTTACGCAATTCTCAAGTGATCCGGATGGAGACACGCTTGCATTCAGTGTACTCGCTGAAAACACGAGCGCGGTTGACTGCGATATCTCGGCGGGAATGCTTACCGCGCAGGCGCACACAGGTTTTGTCGGAAACAGTCCATGCACGATAGAGGTCAGCGACAGCCCGAGCAATTCTGCGCAGCCAAGAACGGCAAATGACACGATCACGTTCATCGTTCAATCAAAGGACTTCTCATTCGGAGTGCCTAACCTGCTTAGTGTCGGCAATGCATTCGCGGGCAAAACAGTATCTCAAACATACACGATTACAAACCAGGGCAACATGCCATTAACGAATATCAATGTCACCCATTCCATCGACGCAGCGTATCAGGCAACCATCAGCATAGGCAACGTCACGCAGCTTGATCCCGGCAGATCAGCAACCGCCACACTCACACTCACCATCCCCAAAAACGAGCGCAACGGCCAGCGCACGATTGGCAGTATTCAGTATCGCGCGGTCAATAATGCTTCAGCATCAAGTGCCGTGCAGATCAACGTCGAAGGCCGCCTCCGGATTTCTCAGCTTGATGTTATTGTGGACACGGAGAA
>JAGVYU010000011.1:0-4935 GCA_018303105.1 Candidatus Woesearchaeota archaeon
CTGTTTTTTGTCTATTATCGCGAAGAGCTTATCGAGATCAGCATCCGCCGCCAATTTTCTGAGATACGCCTCAACGACTTTTCTGCTGCTCAAGCGGACATAAAAATCAGAAAGCGCTAATCCACAGTTTCTCAGCAGGTCAATGGTGATGCAGAGCATCTCCGCATCTGACTCTGGTGTGTCTGTCCCGTAACATTCTACGCTGATCTGAAAAAATTCTCGCAATCTTCCCGCCTGCGGCTGCTCATATCTCCACATCTTGTCGATCATGAACCATTTCACGGGTTTTTGGATTGTTTTCTGTTTTTCGAGAAACATCCTTGCCATGGGGACTGTTAAATCAAACTTCAGGCCGAACTTTTCAGAGCCTCTTTGCTCTAATGTGAAGATTTGAGAGACGATCTCATCACCTTCTTTCTTTGTCAACACATCCAATGTTTCAAACGCTGGGCTTTCAACTTGCTCATACCCGTACTTCACCGCTGTCTCTTTCCAAATGGAGAATATTTTGGTTCTCGCGGCATACTCTCCCGGAAAAAAGTCTACTGTCCCCTTCGGTTTTTGGAATGTCATAGTATTCTCTCCGGAGTTTTCCTATATAAAAGTGTTTGTATCCAAAGGGCGAATGCCGGGAATTGAACCCGGGACTGGAGATCCACAGTCTCCCGTGTTGCCATTACACCACAATCGCCAAAGAAGAGAGCTTTATCTGGAGCCTTTTTTATCGTCGGTAAAATAGTCTTTAATCTAGAAAAACGCACAATGAATGCAATCAGCTCGTGGTGTCATAAGCAGAGGGAATCAGTGGTTCTTTTTATGTTTTACGGTTAGGCTTCCAACAACTGTGGCGCCGACCGTGGCGGTGCGACGGCCATTGTGCTGTGCACAATGTCCTGCTCGGGTTTCCCGGATGGAGCATCCCCTCCCTCGCCGCACGCCACGTCGGCGCTTACGAGCCGGGGGTTGTCCCATCCGGGGTGGCGAGTAGGCCATGCCGTGCATGGCCGTAAGCCGCCGACTCCGTGGCGTGAAAGCATGGAATTAGCTTATACAATTCTCAATACTTCGCCTTATTCCTTCCGCGCTTCTCAACCTGCTCTAGACGCGCTATGACCGCTTTATCGCCATACGCTTTCAGCACGGATGCAAAGCACGGTTTCCAGAATCGATAGTGCTTGCTCTCGAGCGCTTGCCGCAGGAGATGCAGGTCAACGGCCTTGTCCTCTACTTTCGGAGAGAAAAAGCTTAATCCAAAATCAACAAAGTAAATCGCCTTTTCATGCCGAAGCATGTTTGATGTCGTGAGATCGCCGTGAATGATCTCGGCGTCATGCAGTATTCTGATCTTTCTTCCCATGCCCGTGCCAAACATTCTGCAGTTCTTTGCGGTGAGGACGTCCCGTACTCGCTTCCCGAGAAGAAACTGCATCTCGATCGTAGCCTGTTTTTGGTTTACTAAGCGCGGGGCAGGAAATCCCAGCGCTTCGAGCTTTCTCAGGATTTTTGCCTCTCTGTTTGTTCTTGAATAGCGAAGCTCCGCGTCTATGCGAGGATGACGATACCGCTTGGGAATACGATCTTTAATCACATTCTTATCCAGAACAATCACAGCTTCAGCGCCCTGACTGAGTATCTTCTTCATCATGAGAAAAATAAGAATTCGGAATAAAAACTTATGGGTTTTCGACAGCGACTTCAGCAGGAGGCTGCTCTTCCACGGGCTGCTCAGACGTCGCTTCCTTGATCTTGAGCTTCTCCTTAAGCGCATGGTGCGCTTCCTTCTCAAGCTCAACCTTTCTGATTTCGCAGCTTCTCAGCGGATATATCTTCTTTAATCTATCCCACAGCTCATTCTGCAGCTTATGTCCTATGAGGTTGCTGCAGAACATGTCATATGACATCTTAGAAATGGTCGAAGACAAGTGCTGCCTGGCTACTGCGCGTAAGCTTGTGGCAAGCGCGGCGTTAATTGTTGACTGGGTGAGTATAAAGATTTTAACTCTCATCTTCTTCCCGTCCTTCGTCGTTATCTTTACGACGTCATCCACTCTTGACTTCCCCCTGCGGACAAGCCGGCGTATGGAGCTGGGAAGAATCTCATATCCTATAATGCTTGTATGCGCATGGCGCTCCTTAATCGCATCAATCTTGAACTGGACATTGATATTCTGCTTCTTAATATCATTCGTGATCGTCATTAAATTAATTCTAATCGTCCTTCCAATGAGCGATTGCGGCTCGGCAACGAGGCTTTCCCCTAAGGGGGCTTCATTCAATACGGGAGGGGCCACAATAAGATACCACTCCTTCTTCTTTAACCGCGCGCTGGTTTGCTTCTCAACAGCCATAAGACGAGGAAACACGAGTTCATTTATAAAGGTTGCTGATAAGTGAATTTGGAACTAGTTCGAGTTGTTATAGAGCATAATTTGGCGGCAGACGGCCATTTGCTTCGCAAATGTCCTATTCGGCACCCCGGAGGGGGCGTCCCCCGCCTCATCTGCCGCCACCATGGCTGGCTCGGTACTGAATCATTCGCTGTCGTATGCTTGTCGCAGGGGCAGTGCAGGTTTGGCGAAGGTCACATCTTCTGAAATCAACGGACCCCAAGGTTTTTAAACGCATAAGTAACTCACTCTGCAATGCGAAGACGTCGAAAACAGGCCAGATCACGAGATGTTATTGTCCCACCTTCATTGTTTTTTCCAGGAGAAGCACATACGCCTGACACAGAACTTGACGAATTGGAATATGACGAAGGGGAGTATGACGAATCTGATACAAAAAAGAGGCCGAGCTATTTCCGAGATCTTCAATTACATATCGCTATTAATAGGATTGTTAATGAGGTCATTCCAAAGAGCAGGGATTGGGATGGTCGCGAAACACAGCAACAAAGAGGAAGGATAGCTCGAGAACTTGAACATATTCTCTGCGCATGCAATTCTGATTTGGAGGTTGCCGATTACAGGCTTGCAACATTGGATTATCTTATGCATGATACCCCAGCAGTCAAAAAAGTTGAGAATATTTTTGCGCAGCTAACCGCAATGGATTTGATGGGAACCCACAGATTACATGAACGAATGATTGAACAGGATATCTCTTATTATGTTGAAATGTTTTCTCATTTTATGCATTTTGTTGACAACCATGAACCTTTTGGTGACGATGCACCTCTTGCGCTCAAAAAGCTTGATGAATATATTCTCAACCTCAGGGGAGCGAAGACATATCAGCATATGAGGGAAATCACAAGAAAATTCACAGGCATAATCACTGTTGATTTAAGGATTCTTTGTCATCCTCATCTTACAGCGAAAAATATTATAGCTGCAGCGATCAACAATCTAAAACCCGGTGATGATGAGCAGCGTGGAGAGTTTCACGACAAGATTGATTTGACGTGGGGATATGAGGACAGAGAGGGTCATAATGTCTTCCAAAAAGCATTGCACAGGGCCATGTGGCTAAAATATGACCGTGATTTTGCAAATGCCAAAGGCCAGCTTTTGGGTGCAGCATCCCTTTTTGAAGAATTGGGAGTATATCTTGCGCTTACGCGCTATTTTCACAAACTGGAAGACAATGGATTTCCTGTTTGCAAGCCGGAGCTTTTCCCCGCAGAAACTCAGCACACTTTTGTTCAGGGCATGAAGCATCCTTTCCTGTATTCATCGGGAGGCGAAGTCGTTGACAACGATGTATCCTACGATAAAGAAAGGCATATCATGGTGTTGACCGGTCCAAACAATGGTGGAAAATCAGTATATGTAAAATCTGCCGCTCTTACTCAGCTCCTAGCACAATCAGGCTTCTATGTTCCTGCAACCTCGGCCATAGTGTCTATGAGAGATAACATCTATACGCATTTTGTATCCCCTGATGATATTACGGGTGGTGAAGGCAGGTTCAAAAATGAGCTAAGAAGGCTCAAAACGATTTTTGAAACTGCTACTCCTCAAAGTCTTGTTATTCTTGATGAGCCTTGTGGCGGCACAACAGCTGAGGCAGGTGAAAAACACACCAGAGACTTTCTGGAAGTCTTTGGGCAAATAGGTTGTCCTGTCTATCTTGCGACACACATGACTCGAGTTGCAGAGACTCTTGAGCAAAATCCGCTTTCCGGAGTGTACAATACTCATATGAGTTTTTCCAGGGATAATGGTTCTCTGCAGCCATTGTTCAAACTTGTCAGAGGGCCGTCTCCTTCAGATTATGGCTCATTCACTGTAATTGCTATGGGTATGGAAAAGGATGTGCTTTCAGATCGTGTAAGGAGAAGGTTGGGTGTGTCTTCTTAATTCATGGATATAAGCGATTTTAAACACTTTACTTCTGTAAAAAGCACTGACCCATAACCGCCATGGCTGGCTAGACTGGCATGTTATCACTATTATTACACTCTAAGAACTCTCAAACATCCAAATTTGTGACTTCCTTCGCGTGCTCCATGATGAATAAGCGTCTGGGCTCGACGTCCTCGCCCATGAGCACGGTAAACATCTGGTCCGCCTCAACGGCGTCTTCAATCACGACTTTCTTGAGCATTCTCTGCGTGGGATCCATCGTCGTTTCCCAGAGCTGCTTCGGATTCATCTCGCCAAGGCCTTTGTAGCGCTGCACTGCAATTCCCTCTGTTCCTATCTCTTTGAGAATGCGCTCTTTCTCAGCATCCGTATACGCGTAATGGATACCTTTTCCTTTTTGGATTTTGTATAAGGGCGCTTGCGCGATGTAGATATGCCCTGCTTCAATTAATTGTTTCATATAGCGATAAAAAAACGTTAGAATTAACGTCGTAATATGGCTTCCATCGACGTCAGAATCGCACATGATGATGACTTTATGATATCTCAGCTTCGCCATGTTGAACTCTTCGCCAATATTTGTGCCCAGCGCCGTAATGATCGTGAGAATCTCATTATTGCTCAA
>JAGVYU010000011.1:4978-13764 GCA_018303105.1 Candidatus Woesearchaeota archaeon
CGCAATGGAATAATCGCCTGGAACGCGCGATTCCTGCCCTGCTTTGCTGAATTATGCACAAATACCCCTGAAGCAAGAGCAAAATTATGCGTCTCATCGACTTCTAAATCATAAACATCCATTTTCTGGTCAATTTTTACTATCGCCTTTACTTGATGATTATAATTGACAACTGCCTCTATCATTGCCTTTTCATCATTATTAAAAAAACGTTGAATAAGTGTTTCTTTTTTAAGAATATTCTTATTTTTGGATTTTTTTCTCTCAGCATCATAGTCTATTAATGATTTTTTATCATCCAATAACCTTCTCATAAATCTTACGGTATGATTGAAATAAGTCTTATTGTACGCTTCCATTCTTTTTTTCCTAAACTCGTCTGTCCATTGTTCTTTAGTTTTTTCGCTTCGCCATTTCAGCAATTCTTTATTATTCCATTGATCTTTTGCGAGCTTTCTTATTGATTCCAACTTCTCTGGATTGTTTTTAAAATATTCCTGTACTCTTTTTGACTGTAAATTTCTATTCTCTTTTATCGACCAATACTCTTTCTGCAATGTGTCCAACCTTTCTGAAGATTTCTCCCTATACTCTTCATCTCTTTCATAAAATTCCTTAAATTTCCTAACCATGTACTCCTTATATTCTTTATTTTCCCATTGTTTTTTTGCCCTTTCTGATAACATTCTCCTCATTCTTTGCGATGACATTAATTCGCTTACTTTCTTTCTGTACGCCGGGTTTTGATGAGCAGCTCTTGCCTTAGCTTGCACATCTTCCCTTAATAAGGTCTTTTCAACCATTCTAGAATGTAATTTAAGATGCTCTTCCTTGGTCAATCTCGTTAAATTATCGGGATTGTTATTAAGCTTATTAAAATCAATATGATGCTTATGGCTTCCTGAAGATTGACTATACTTTTTCCTTTCAATATTATACTTATCCGATAAAATATGTGTGAATATCCATTTACCTTGGCTAACATCATATACCATTTCATAACCGTCTATAGTTATTCTCCCTTCAATTTTAGATAGTTTTCTTCTCAGCGGCATTAAGCTACTCCCCGGTTCTAGGTTAATCGCTTCTTTATACTCGCCATTCCTTAACATAAATTTATGGTCAGGAGTACAAATAATCTCTTCATTATTATCGAGTACAACTTTGATTACCTCGACGTTTTTTTTGGTAATCCTAGGATATTTTATCAAACTAATCCCAACAGTTCCATCTTTTTGAATTGTATAACAATAATTTTTCTTCCCTCGTTCGTGCTCAATTACTAATTCCTTAAAACTTATGCTTCTTCCATCTGTTAAGGATACTCTAGTATCCCCAGAAAAACAGCCCCCCGCGGAATCTCCTTCCACAAGGAATATTTCGGACTGCGTAGGATCTCTGTTTTGGCAATCAGCGAGTTTACCCGGAAGTGAGCTTCCATCCAAAGCAGATTTTCTTCTTGTTAACTCCTGGGCTTTTCTTGCCGCTTCGCGGGCCATCGCCGCGTTTACGCATTTCTCAATAATGATTCTCGCGACGCTTGGATTTTCCTCGAGGAATTCTCCGAACTTCTGATTCACAACCGCTTCGACAATACCTTTCACATCAGAATTGCCAAGCTTTGTTTTCGTCTGGCCTTCAAACTGAGGATTTTGGACTTTTACAGAAATCACTGCCGTTAATCCTTCCCTCACATCATCACTTGAAAGCTTCGCGTCCTTGTACTTATGCTTCTCCGCGTATTGATTCAATGTTCTTGTCAACGCGGACTTAAAACCAGAGAGGTGCGTTCCTCCTTCAATCGTGTTAATATTATTGCAAAACGAGAAAACCTGCTCTGTATATGTGTCATTGTACTGAATGGCAATATCCACATCCGTGCCATCCTTTCCCTTCATGAACGAGATGATGGGGTGCAGCTTGTTTTTATTCTGATTGAGATACTCAACGAAGCTTGTAATGCCGCCTTCATAAAAGAATGTGTGCTCTTTACCAGAGCGCTCATCCTGAATGCTAATCGTTACACCTTTATTGAGAAACGCGAGCTCTCTCAATCTGCTTGAGAGGATGTCAAATGAGAAGACCGTTTCAGTGAGAATGCCATCATCCGGCCAGAAACGAATCGTTGTACCCTGTTCTGAGCTTTGCCCAAGCACACGCATATCAGATGTTGGCTCACCCAACGAATACTCCTGCCTGACTTTTTTGCCATCCCTCTTCACTTCAACAATGAGTTTTTTCGAAAGCGCGCTGACGACAGAAATGCCAACACCATGCAAGCCTCCGGAGACTTTGTACGCGGACTTGTCAAATTTTCCGCCTGCATGCAGTTTCGTCATGATGACTTGCAGCGCGGGCATATTGTACTGGGCGTGTGTATCAATCGGAATGCCGCGGCCATCATCAATCACGGTTACGCTGCCATCCTCATGAATCATGACACTAATCGCCTTGCAATGGCCCGCCATAGCCTCATCAATCGAATTATCCACGACTTCATAGACTAGATGATGCAAACCCCTAGCTCCCGTAGAACCAATGTACATTGCAGGCCTTTTTCTTACTGCTTCAAGGCCTGCTAACACCTGAATATCCTTTGCGCCGTAGCTCTCTTCTGCCATGACTTTACACACTCAATCGTCGATGTTTTTGCATTGTGAAATTCGTAAAATTCAGTACTAAAGAAAGTGAAATTCTTTATAAAACTATCGATTGCGATATGGGTTAATAGGGGCTATAAATACTATTTCTCGGCTTTATAGGGGCTCTTGATTTTCGTGACGGTGCCCGTGTTTGCGTTGACTTCAACGAGGTCTCCTGTTTTCAAAATGGAGGTGGCATTCTCAGTGCCCACAATACAGGGAATTTTTAATTCTCTTGAGATAATTGCCGCGTGAGACAATAAACCGCCCTGATTTGTTACAATCGCCCCCGCTTTCTTACAGGCAACCATTATCTCTGGAGAAGTGGTCTCTGCAACAAGGACATCTCCTTTTTGCATATCTTTAATTAACTCCGAAACTTTGTGAAAGGAGTCGTATCCATAAAATACAACAAATGCTCTGCCCACAGCAATCCCTGGATTGGCCGCAACACCTTTGAATTCCAAAAGGGTATCCTTTTCTTTTTCATGAAATTCCTTAACGAACTCTTTAGCCGACTTTCCAGTTAGAACTTTGATTGTTGCCCCATCACTTTGTGTAACATACGCTAGTTGCCTTTCACTAACAATTTTATCGCTAATCTTCTGATTGCTAAATAACTGAATTATTTCTTCTTGCGAATATTGGAGAACTGTTTCAATACTCGTCCCGAATTGTTTTGAAATCATGATCAATACTTTTGTAATATAGTTGCCCGGTTGGAGAAACACCTCATTAAGATACGCCCGGCCTTCATTTTTCACACGTTCAAGTTGTTTCAGATTCTTTTTCAAAATACTGTTTTTCTTGGATAGCGTAAATGCTTTATCAGTATAGAAATGCTCCGTCTTAATGTAATATCTATGAAGAGTTGAAATATACTCAATGAATGTTTTAATATCATTCAAAGACACGGTTTTTTGCGCAATAATTTTCTTAAAAATCTTTCTTGAAGCGTTTTTATATTGCTCGAACAGATTAGTGTATTCTTTGAATTTATGATCGTCCCCGAACAGAATAACTCCTTCTTCCATGGCGGAAATCACACTCTCTTTGGGAAGATAACTCCACCAGGATTCGCCGTCATACAAAAAAAGACATTTCAACGACTTATAATTTTGCAGCAGCGTATCATTTATAAAAAAAGGCATTTGCTCAAATCTAAAGAGCTGATGATACTCATTTCTTTGTGCCGACATGGGTTGTTTTAGTCTTCTAACCACGCCAGCATCCGCATCAACCTCAACATAATCATTATCTTTGAGCACTTGGGTTGCAATCTTCGTACCAATAACACACGGCTTTTTCATTTCGCGCGCAACTATAGCGGCATGGCATGTAATGCCCCCTTCATCTGTGATAAACCCAGATGCCTTCTTCATTAAGGGCACGAACTCAGGTCGTGTCATGCCCGTAACTAAGATATCTCCTTGCTTGAATTTATATTGATCTGCAAAGAGATTTCTAATGACTTTAACGGTGCCTCTTATTTTTCCAGAAGCGCCTGTTTGGCCTTTCAGCATATTGTCGCTATGAGCGTCTGCTTCCTGTGCCCTGTACTGTTCTTCCAGAATGCGCTTGTTCTCTTTATAGAAACCGTACTCGAAGTGTTGTTGATTATCATGAGTAATTATCGCGCAAAATCCGTTTTTCCTTTTAAATAACGAATCTTTGTTTGCAATTAAGTGTCCTTTTCCTTTGATTATTTCATCCAACGTGTAGTAATAAATAAGTTCCTCAGGGATATTTGCCTCTTTGAATGTTTTCTGAGCTATTCTGTAAAAAAGCACAATAGCCTTATTCAAATCATCTTTTCTTTCGTCCCGTAACTCAATAACTTTCTGCAAATACACAACAACCAACTGTTCATCCTTGGTTAATGTTTTAAACCATTGGTTGAAATCCTTGTGACGCTGCCGTAATTCTGTATTCTCTTTTTGGAGTATTTTAAGCGCTTGGTTTTTACTTAAATTGCCGTATGTGGATTTTAACTTTTTTGTAACTTCAACAATAGATGCCACGTGGTGATAATTTGCTTCAAAATACTGACATCTCTCGGATATGACATCCCATGCGTAGTTCTCCCGAATCAGCGTCAAAAGATGCAGCATTCTCCTCTTTTCGAAAGAGAGAGCAATGGGCGTGGTTGCCCTCTCCCATATCTCGTTTAAACGATGATCAGAAATTTTAAGACCCGTCTTATTGATTGTCTCCAGACACATCTCCTTATCAAAATAGATAGAGAACTTGACAAGCGTGTTAAGATCCCAGACAAGATCTCTAATTTTGTCAATGAGCACATAGAGTTCAGAATTCTTTGTTTTCTGAATAAATGCATAATTGGTTTTCCGGTAAAGCACATCAAATTTCGCGGAAAGTTTTTCAAATTGTTGTTCTTTATCCTTTAGAATCGCTGCATTTCTACAATACCCCTCAAATATCTCATAAGAATAGCGCTTCATTGCGGACAACGGATAATACATGAACCCTTCGCCTTCCTTAATACCAAGAAAGATGGGAAATCCAAGGTTATGCTTGTAGTGCTTTTTGTGATATGTTGTAGTATTCCATCCACTCGCTTGCACAAACAGTGAAGAATTAAACTGCGGAGCGCAGAGTTGATCACTCCCTAGACTGGAAATAAATTGATTAGCGAGATGAGTATTATTCGTGTTTAATATTGTTATTATACCAGAATTGGCGTTAACTTCCACTTCATCTCCGTCTTTGAGCACCTGCGTAGCAAATTTAGTGCCAATAACACAAGGGATCTTCAATTCTCTGGAGACGATGGCTGCGTGGCAGGTCACGCCTCCTTCGTTCGTGATAATGGCGCTTGCTTTTTTTATTTCAGGAAGAAAATCAACCATTGTCATGGGAGAAACAAGAATCTGTCCTGATTTTATTTTCCCAAAGTCACCATGGCCCATGACTCTGCACACCGTTCCTCTGACTTTTCCCGGATAAGCAGTTTGGCCATTTAATGTCGTTGCGTTTGTCTCAATGCTCTCTGATTCAATAGTGAGTGTAAGCTTTTTCGCAACTTCTGTTAGGGATTGCATGGTGAGTTTTCCATCAACGAGCACAAAACCATCAAGGCGTTTCTGTAATACTGAATTTGCAGGAACTTTATTCTTTCTTAATTCATCTAACGAAATCATCGAAGATAAACTTCCTAATTTAGGATAGAGTTTCTCAAGGGATTTTCGAATCACAATATCCGTATCAGCGGAAAGTGTTTCTGTTTCAGCACGTAATTTGAGGATCTTACCATGATCTTTTCCAATTTCTTGTGCATTCATGCTCTTCATCCACCACATGGCTTCAATCCACGGATATGCACGTAAAAACACATCAATACATTGCAGGAGTTCGTTTCTTGATAAGAACTTGTTATATCTTGGCTTGAAAAACGCAACAGCAGATCTTACTTCTCTCTCAACTTTCGCTATGAATTGTCCATCTTTTTTAACCGCAGATGCCAATGTTGACTTTGTCCAATCTAATCCTTTCTCATTGTACCAATATGTGCTCGTGCCATCACTGCGCTCAATAAGATTTAATGGACGATACGGGATTTTTCCTGGATGCCAGGGTTTATCATCGCTACTTTCCGAGATTGCTGCAATCTCAAGGGCGATCATTGAGAAGTCGCGAGTGAAGAGTTTGGTGAAGTTTTGAATACTATGCTCTTCATCTCTTTTTTTCAATATGCGAACGATACCTGTGTTTGCATCCACTTCAACAAGATCGCCATCCTTTAACACTTGCGTGGCAATTTTAGTCCCAATGATGCAGGGCTTTCTCATCTCTCTCGATACTATGGCAGCATGAGACGTGATTCCGCCTTCATCGGTCAAGAAGGCTGCCGCTTTATGTAACACAGGCATAAATTCTGGGCGAGTCATCGAGGTTACCAGGATGTCGCCATTTTCAATTTTCCAAAAATCTTTTTCTGATAAAACAATCTTTACAATCCCTTTGGCGCGACCCGGAGATGCCGCGTACCCTTTGATTTCTTTGTTTGCCAAAGGCGTATCAAACAAAGATAAATATTTATTAATATAAACCTGATCAGAAGTGATGCAGTATCCCTCATTGGTGAATATCCAAACGCTTCTTTTATTGCGTTTATTTATCAGATCTGCCATGTTCATCATTGGTCTACCCTCTAGCAGAAGTATGATCTCCCGAGGTGTAAAACTGAGCAAATCGTCAACTGAATATTTCTGATTAATCCCATGTATCAACGTCGCCAGCTTTTGCAACGCATAGTTCAATCGCAAAACATTAGCCTTACGCTCATCCTGCATAGCTATACATTTTTCAACCATCTCAACAAACCTTAATAATTCTTCAGGATGTAAAGACTTCTGAATTAGCATCTTCTTGTCAGGCAACTTCTCGTGAGAAGATTTTGTGTCTTTCTTCTCTTTTTTTAGATCCTTAAGAGTCAGAATGGGCATTGTGTAATAGCTGCCCTTTACCCAGTAATAGTCTTTAAGAATTGATTTGAAATCTGCTTCATCTTGGGCACTTAATAGCTTTTGTTGGAATACCTTAACAAAGGAGGAAGTGGAAGGATGAAGTAAAGCAGTAATCTCAGCTTCATTCAAATCGGGAGCCAATTCTTTGACGTACTTATTGACCCAATAGTTCTCAGTCAAGGTAAATACTTCAGTTATATAGCCATACGCTTGTGCCCTCACCGCGCTATTCACGATATCAGTAAATTTACGCTTGATATCTGACTTATCCTTGGAAGCATAATTCCAATAGACGTTTGAGGCCTTTAGGATAAACTCTTCCGATTCTCTCCAGAAACTGCTCACATATTCCTGTATCCAGGCGGGATCCGCTTTATTTTTTTGTATTAGATCTTTACCAATTTCATAAAAATCACGAGGATCATAAGACCATTTCATATACTGATCCTCGTAGGTTGCGAATCCTAACCTAAAACCGATGTTATGCACTGCCGATACTCCTGCTGCGGCAGCGAAACCCTGAGGGATCATCAAAAGAAGGTGAGTTTTTATCCCTTTTGGATACCACTTGTCATTGGCACATATATACTTCTCGTATTTATCAGCAATATCAGGTTTCTCAGGATACGTCTCAACGCATGGAAATTTCTTGGAGGGCTCAATTTTAATTTCTTCTCTTCCTGAGGGGATAGTTTGAGTTAGCGTCGTTATCGGCCTACTTTGCACAATGTAGAACTTATTTTTCTCCAAGGCCCATTCGACATCCACAGGAAATCCATAATGCTGTTCAATCTTTGCAACGATTGTTGATAAAGTTATGATTTGCTCATTAGAAATCTTTTGCAACGTTCCTTTTTTACCAAGCTGCTTCCATTCATTGCCTTTCGCAGAGCGATACATGCCTTTTGTTTGTGTATTCACAGTCTTATCAATAATGCGAAAACTCTTTTTGTCAACTACATAATTATCCGGAGTGATCTGTCCAGAAACGAGAGATTCTCCTAAACCAAATCCGGCCTCAATAATCATCTGATTTCGATCTTGGGTTACGGGATGCACGGAAAACGCAACACCTGCAGCCTCACTTTCAACCATCTTCTGCACAACAACAGCAACCGATACTTCCTTCTTCTGCAGTTTTTGCTCAAATCGATAAAAAATCGCGCGGGGAGTGAATAAAGAAGCCCAACACTTCCTCACATTCATGAACAATTCCTTCTCTGTTGTGTTCAAATAGCTGTCAAGCTGGCCAGCCCACGCAGCAGACGCACTATCCTCAGATGTTGCGCTTGAACGCACAGCAACACATGTAGCCCTGAGATGTTTGAACGCATTCAAAATAGCGATTGAAATCTCTTTTGGCACGGGAGTGCTCAAAATCAAGGCCTGTATGGTTTTTGACGCAGTTTCCACACCTTTTACATCCGTGTGCACTACTTTGTCAAGCACAGCTTTAATCTTGGTTCGTATCCCTTGACTCAAAAAAGATTCAAACGCTGAACTCAGCACAACAAAACCAGGAGGAACTGGAATTCCTGCACGTGTCATTTCCCCTAAAGAAGCGCCTTTTCCTCCCGCAGCCAATACATCGTTTTTTGAAAGGTTCTTTAATCCCTTTATAAAGATCATAGACAGCGAGACTGCAAACCGAGTATAT
>JAGVYU010000059.1 GCA_018303105.1 Candidatus Woesearchaeota archaeon
TCCAACAACAGGCGCCGCAGCAATAAACACGTCATATATCCCTCAAACAGACACATGCCGTGATGGTTTGAAAAACGGTGCCGAGAGTGATGTTGATTGCGGAGGAAGTTGTGGCGTCTGCGCTCCTGACAAAATCTGCACAAGAAACAGCGATTGCAGCACGGGCTTTTGTAACAGCCAATACCGCTGCGGCTTTCAAAATCTGCAGCCTTTGCAGTCCTCAACTGTTCCCCAAAACTTATCAGCAGACACCGCGCGGCAAGATTGCCCAATAGTCGAATGCCCCGCGGCCGTGCAGCCAACATACAATTTTTCCTGGTTATATGCATTGTTAATCATTAACATGGCGATCACGCTCTTATTATTGATTTACCTCGCCGTGAAGAACGCGGGCTCTCCTAAACAGCGCCAGGAAGCCCATGATGAAGAAGAACACCAATTAAAGGAGTACGTCCAGCAGTGCTTGAGCAGAGGTTATCAAAAAGAGCAGATTCATGAAACGTTGAAAAATGCGGGCTGGCCGGAAGAAGAGATTGTAAAGGTGCTCTGATGGTATTAGACAAAATTTTCACAACGTCATGGCTTATCAAGAAACCGTCTTCAAGCGTGTTGTTAGGCGCTGCAACGACGATTGTCGCGTTTATCACAGCCGCACTATTATTCAATTCTCCTTCAGTTGAGCAGTTTGTGGGCATATCCACAATTCTCCTCACAGTGATTCTGGCAACTCCCCTCGCCGCAAAACTCTACACATATGAGGAGCGCATCGGCGCGAAGAAGCAGTTTGCGCAGCGTTCTGTGCTCCAGTTCTTCATCTATTTTTTCATCGGTGTTTTCATCGTTTTCTTCGTGCTTGCCCTCATCTGGCCGCAGAAGGTGTTTTATGAGGAGCAGATCTACGGGCAGCAGCCCACGCAGGAGAGCATGCCGGGAAGGCTTCCTCCACCGCCTACTGCGGAAGAGCATCAGGTAACGAAGATTTTCAGGAATAACTTGTATGTCATGATAGTTTCTTTTGTGCTCTCGATATTTTACGGCTCGGGCGCGATATTCCTTATCGTTCTCAATGCGGCGATTTTTGCATCAGCGTTAGGCCAGCTCATCCATACAAAAATCCCTCAAGGGCTCTCATTCCTTGCCACGTATAATTTCATCATCTGCAATCTCGGCATCATGTTTTTGCATATGATCCCAGAGCTTGCGGGCTATCTCTTGGCGGCAATCGCGGGAGGCATATTATCCAGGGCTGTGATGAAGGAAAAAATATTGTCTCCAACATTTAGGAGGGTTGCGTGGAGATCTGCATTGTACCTTGTAGCCGGTCTTTTCACTATCTACATTGCTGCGCTCATCGAGATCAAGGTATCCAAGCGGCTTTTCGTGCAGGATGTCTGCGGCAGCCATAGTTATGGAATCTATGCCTTGCTTGTCCTGCTCGCCTTAGGTATTGGCATTGAGGCGTTGCGCCGTTTTTCGAGGAAGGGGCGTAACAATCGTTAACTAAAATGATGGATAAGAAACAGAAAAGCTTATTTTTCGTGAATCCGATTGATAATGTCCAATAAAATTACGAGAAACTCTTTAACAAAATTTTCGTATCCGTGAGGAAGATTTTTTAAGAGTAACCCTTCCTCTTTGCCTATTATTAATTCCTTCTTCAGCTCCTCTGGTTTGTTTTTGATATTCTGGACGTATTTTTCATATTTTAACATGAAAGTAATTTTATCTATGGCCCCTTTCTCTACTTCTTTGAGATTAACCTTTATTTCTTTTTGGATGAGGTAAACATCAATAAAGTCTCTTGCCTTGATTCCTCTCCTTGTTAAGATTGCTCGTATCTTTTCTATGAGTATTTCATTAAGGGAGTATGCCCTCGCGTTGAATGGTTTCGCGAGGGAGTTTTCTTTAAAAATAAATTGTATCTCCTTACCTACTTCATTTGTGATAATCGGATTCACTTTAATGCTAACTAAAGGATGGAGAAGTTTCTCTATGAAATTAATTTGAATTTTGATAAACGTCTTTTGATTTAAAATAAGTGAGGTATACCAGAGCTTGAATGTGACAAATTTATTGCTCCCGCCGAATTCAATATACTTATGATTGTTTTTATCAGGTTTGAAATCCAGCTTTATTTTATCTGAAATGCTATCCAGTAAAGCAATAATTGAACCAATTTTTTGTGAAAGTATTTTTCTTGTTTGTTTTTCGCTTTTTCCCTTAAAATGTTTTTGATGTATATATGTGAAGTCCAAATCTTCCGAGAATCTGTAATAGCCAAGGTAGCACTTGATTAAGCATGTTCCTCCTTTAAATGCAAAGTCTTCTTTAAACGCTTTATTTTTTACGAGTTCCTGCAAGATTTTTTGTAGAGTGAGGTCTTTCTCCACCAGTTCTTGCCGTTCTATGCCCAGTTTTTTTGCTATAAATTCAACAAGCTTTTTATCAATCATTTCAATTCCGAGACTGTTGCTCGTACTCTTGCATCATAATTTTTGGAGTATCTGATTAACTGCCGTTTGGATACTTTTCTGCTTGATTCTAAGAACTCTTCTTTACTGTACTTTCCCAAGTACAATAAATCCAACACGGTTTTTTCAGGGTTCGAGTATGGTAGGCTATTGTTTTTTATGCCAAATGAGATAAGCCTCGGTGATAATTTGGTAAACTTGACTTTATGACCTAGAATAGTGATTGGTCTTGCCCTGAATATACTGTCGCTAATAACGCAGTCTAGGGAAAAATATTCGTGTGTCATATTATTGAGTTTGAGTGCGGTTTCCAGTCCAAAATACCAATGTTTTACTCTTTTTGTTTTAAGCGCGTCTCTAATAATCTCTAAATAGCTGAAGTCGGTTTTGTTGAGTTTCCTTTCTTCAAGTGATCGTATGTAGAAGATTCCTTTGAGAATCCTTGCCACATAGTTTTGGTAGGTGAGATAACGTATTGTTGCGTAATAATCTTGGTTGAGGTCTTTGCAATACCCTTTAAGTTCTTCGCTCGTAATAATTTTTTTATTCATGAGCTGTAATTTGGTTACGATTAGTTTAAGACTCATGGTAGCTTTTACTCCGTATCATAATGTTATAAAAGATATAACAATCTAATATATAAGGCTATCGGTGAATTTGCTTTTAGCTGGATTTTGCGAAACGATAGTGGGCTTAACAATCCTCCCGAAATACCGAGTTCTTGGTATGAATACTGCAGAATTGTTTTGAGCCCTGCTTACGCTGGATGATAAACTTACGAAGAAACGTAACAATCGTTAACCAAAATGACTGCTAAAAAACAGATAAGTATATATACAGTACCGCTTGAAAACAGCTTGGGTTGGGGGAAAGGAGAAGAAAGAATGCTCAAAAACCCCGGAACCGGCGTATTCTTAAAAAAAGGTGAAACCATGAACAAAACACTACTCTGTGTGCTAGCTGCAGTTATTATCTTACTATTCGGATGTGCTGAATCCGAATTACCTCCTGAGCCGGGCGCTCCGGGAGATACAAGTGTGCCCATTGGCGGAGCTACAGAGTATTCTGACGCGTATGGTTCGCCGTTTGATCCTCAGACCGGGGAACAGTTCTTTTTCCTGGATCCTATGCTATTAACGGTGACTCCTGGACTTGAAAAGGAGACTATAAACGTTAATGTGGAGTATCCAAGTGCGTTGATTTATTATCGCGGATATGTCTATTCAAAGCAAGGCTGGAAGGAGTTTTTCTTTGATGAACCAAGGTATAAGGATTCCAGTTGGATCAGAGACTCTGCGAATGTTGACGTTGGCTTGCAAATCTCCGACTTCTACGAAGGCGAGAACTATGTGGTCATCTACGCCTGCAAACTAGTAAATGGAGAATGGAAGTGCGGCTGGGACGGCGCAGATAAGAACTATCGATGGAGTTTGAACAGCTTTATATTAAGATTTGATGAGTTGCCTCCAGAGCCGATTGAGCCGGGAAGTTTGGTCAACAGGAGAATGTGGACTTGGCCAAATCAGGCGATAGTTAAACCGGGAGCGGTGTGGATGGGGTTAGGAGTGAGTTCAACCTGGAATGAGCTAAGCGAACTTGATGATACAACACAAGTGTATATCGTTAAAAAAGGTGTTGAGAATTACGAAATTCCAGTGACCTTGAGAAGTTACGATACTGAACCCAGTTGCAGCACCGGTAATCCTAGTTGGTTTGAATGCTGGAGATATTATTATCCTGAAGAGGATGTCCAGGTTAATGATCTTGGAATGTACACTATTGATATCCGGGAGAGTAGCCCAGCTGTTGAGGTGTTTGATGGAGAATTTATGGTTGAGAGTGTTGATGTATGGGCCGATAACCTCATTGAGCAAGATATCGGTTCTTACAACTATCCAGGTTATAGTTGGGGAGATTATTATGGGCCCCGGGATAATTTGATGACCGTATATGGTACTTGGTATGGTCTCGAAGGGCTGGAGCGATACGTCGGGGTACGCATTGAGAATAATCCAATGGCCTCGATTTCTGAAGATCCGGTTCAGATCGTTATCGTTAACGGATACACCTTAGAGAAGAGGTCTTGGATAAGTGAATGGGGATATTGTAATGAGGAAACCTGCTGGTATCGTGAGGTTATGAATGTGGAGTACTCATGGATGTCAGGGGACAGAAGAGTGCAAATATCTATCTTTGATGTTGAAGGATACGATGCAGACGCTGATCCAGTCCTCCTCGCCTACATTGCAAAACACGTTCCAGACTCACCGCCTTCCGCTGGCGACACCTGCACAGAGACTCCTGAGGATTTCTTCGTGAAAGAAACAGTCACTATTAATAAGCGGAATGGCGAAGAGTGGACTCGTGATGACGAATGCATGCTTGATGGCAGAGTTCAGGAAGTACTTTGTATGGACAGCGGTGACTACGCTGGCTCCAAGAATTATGGCGCATCGTATTTGCTGTGCCCATTCGGCTGCGCTGACGGTGCCTGTCTTTGGGACACCTCATGCACTTCAGACACAGATTGTCAATTAGTGAACAAAGACTTAGGCGTGCTCTGCTGCTATGAAGGTCAGTGTGACACCATAAACTATTACGACGCTAAATGGATTGCGGTGAATAAGGAAACATACTCCGACGCACCTGCAGCGTTTTGCCCATCCGCAGAAGCATGTGGACCGGCTCCCGGATGCCCCTCATCAATGATAGACACAGATGCAAGAGCAGCATGCATTCAGGAAGTCTGTCAGAAAGTATCTGGCGTAGCAGCAAGCAGCGAATAGTTTTTTTCTTTTTTTGTTATATTTTCTCAATTCTCCTCCGTTTTCACAATATTTCCGAAAGTTTCAAATTATCTTCGAGAACAGAGAAAATTCTCCGGATATTATGAAGGTATCTTCTTGAACAGCAACATGCATCTTTTCTGCATGAGTCAATGGGAAGTTACATTCATCGAGCTAAGAAGTAAGGGTATCAAACGGTATAAGGTGACAAGAGGCATCCCTGCCTTATCCGTCTCAGAAACCAAAATATTCAAATCAAAGGAGGAAGCGACAGCCCAATACAACGAATGGTTACAATAGGCTTTTTAGTCTGGTTTTAAGAAGAGTAATAAGCTCCGGTTGCATATATTTGTACCTATCTGGGATGCTAAAGGAAACTATCTTCTTGGCTAAGTATTCCCTAGAATATCTTCTTGCTATCTCTGTACGCTGTTCATCCTCCATCACGACAACAACATCTGCCCATAGAAGCTGGCTTTTGGACACTGGGCGGGCATTGTAAAGGCCAGCAGACTGTGTATGATACTTCTTGCTGAATAATGCCTCTGCCGTTTTACTTCGGTTTTGATTCTGGTTGCAGATAAAAAGGACGTTCATGCATGTGTCTAGGCTCTTAGACAATATAAATTTTACCCAACTGCCCTTCGTACATCAATAACTTCGCAAGAATTAACTTCATCTAAAGCAGCAATGTCCTGCTCTAATGCTTCTGTTGACCCTTTTTTCTCATCCGTGACAAAGATAATCTCAAGGGCGCTCAGCCCAAACGCAATGGGTTTCTGCGCAACGCGCATCTCCGTCTCTCCCGTAAACGCCTGAATCTTGCCCTTTACAACGCCCTCAAGCGCTCCAAGGTCAACATCCGTATCGCTAGGCATAATCCGGAGCGTAATAATGACGTTTGCCATGGTCAATTAGGTCCTGTAAACTCGCAAGAAGGGCATGTGTATGGCGCCGCGATCTTTCGGCAGTGCGTGCACCGTGTAATGACCGCTTTCCCGCACTTTGGGCATGGAAATCTCACTGTCCCAGCCACATTCGTTGTTTTTCTTTTACACGATGAACATACTTCCATAGCTTCAAGAAGTCCCACTTCATTTTTAAAGGTTGTGGTTACGCAATCTTTTTAAACTGCCCATTGCTTTAATCATATATGAAAAAGCCCTTCCGCATCCTCGCAACAGGGGATCTTCACGGCGACGCTGACTTAGCGAAGCGTCTGGCAGACAGGGCAGTCAAGGAACACGTAGATTTAGTCATCCTCTGCGGTGATATTACAGAGGGTGATGAGAAAACGGATAATATGATTGGCCCATTCGTGAAACAGGGCAAGAAAGTGCTCTTAGTTCCCGGAAATCATGACAGCTTTGCTACGGCTGATTTCCTCGCTGAGGTGTATGGCGTGAAGAACATCCATGGCTACGCCGTCAAGTATGAGGACATTGGCATTTTCGGAGCCGGAGGCGCGAACATTGGCATCGCCCAGTTATCAGAGGATGAGATCTTTAACCTCTTGAAAAAAGGATTTGACAGAATATCATACCTTCCTAAGAGAATCATGGTCACGCACGTCCATCCTACAGATACAAAGATGGAGAAATTCTCAAATTTTGTTCCCGGTAGCTCAGGGGTCAAGAAAGCGATTGACATGCTCCAGCCAGATATCCTGCTCTGCAGCCATGTCCATGAAGCTGAGGGCATTGAGGAAATGATTGGCAAGACGAAAGTCATTAACGTTGGCACGCAGGGTAAAATTATTGATTTGTAAGGAGTCGTCTGCAGTAATACGGTCCATACATATCAGACACCGTTGCATTCACGTTCATAAGGTAGTGCACAAGCTCTTTGTCCTTCTTTACGCGCATGAGCTGAAATCCTTTCTCTGCTAATGTTCGCCTGCGATTAAGGAATGCCTCTGCTTTTTTCGCGTCAAACTTGTAGAACATCTCGTAAAAGAGCCGCAACTGCTCATCTGTTTTCCGAAAAAACTCTTGCAATCCCTCATCGATAGAAGGATGTTCTCTTTTGAGGTAATCGCACATATGCTTGTATTCATCAGCGAGCCGCTCAAGATTCCATATAATCAAATAGACGAAATGGGGATGGTCCTCGGAGCTTTTGTTTTTTGTGATAACCCGCTTGCAGAAATCCGTGAACCTATTGTTCATTTTCTCGAGCAACCGCACTTCCTCGATTTTCGAGTAATCCTTGTTTTTCATGGCGGCTAAAAGCTCACGGGACATTTCAAGGATGAGCAAAAAATTCTTGCGCATGACAATCTCAAACTCGCTTTCCATCTGCTCCAGGATATTTTTGATCACGCAGGATGACGTTGTTTGGTCGACGAGCTCAAACCCAAGAAGCTGCCCAACGCGATCCCGCACAGCCTGGAACACGGGAGCCTCGTTAAAATACACCGTAACATCATCAAATCCAGATTGGTAGTAATAAGAAATGTAATTCTTGTCGAATTTTCCGATTTTCGTCGTGTCAAAATCAGCGTGGAGCGCTGTACTACCAGGTTTGCCACGCACCATAAGCGCGCTTCCTTGTTCCTCCAAATGAATCTCCTGCCCCTTGCGGATATGGTATTTTCTTGCCCAGGGCGCGGGCAGTGCTACAACCAGCGTGTTGCCTCCGAGCTGGATCACCGTGCGCTTCATCCCTGAAGAAAACGCAGAGAAATATATAAATTTATCGATAATATATATGTTAATATTAGTATATATAATATAGGGAAAAAGTATATATCCCATGAAACCCGGAATCTTCGTATACCGGGGTGGTATGATGATGAAGCAAAAAGACTTGAATATTATGGCCCATCTGCGAGCCAATGGGCGCGAGCAATTGACGGCCTTAAGCAAGAAAACAGGCATTCCCGTATCGACGATATTTGATCGTCTCAGGCATTATCAGAAGGGCCTGATCACGCGGTTTGTGCCGCTGCTCAATTTCAACGTCCTTGGATACGGCGCCTGGGTCAATGTCATGCTCAAAGTGCCTAAAGAGGCCCGGGAGGATCTCAAGGACTATTTATACAAGCATCCGAATGTCAACTCGCTGTATAAGATCAATAACGGCTTTGACTTCCAGGCAGAAGTCATCTTCAAAGGCATTAACGAGCTTGAGACGTTCATGGAGCTCCTTGATGACCGTTTTGGAGCGAAGGCAAGAGGCGTTTATTATATCATGGAAGGCGTGAAACGAGAAACGTTCATGGCAGATCCGCAGCAGGTGCTGTTGGTTGTGGACAGCCCAAACCCTTAAATAACCCTTGCCGTTCCGGAATTTAATGCTTACAGAGAAAGAAGTCGCGAAGATCAGGGACGAGCTTGATCACTGCAATAAGCCATTGTTTTTGTTTGATGATGATCCTGACGGCGTAAGCTCATTTCTGCTGGTATAAGAAGGAAGGAAAAGGAGTCTTGGTGAAGACAAATCCTAAGATTGATGACAAGTTCTTGAAATATGTTGAGGAATACGGACCAGACAAGATTTTTATCATGGATATCGCTGAAGTCGAGCAGGAATTCCTAGATAAAGTCCATCTCCCCGTGATTTGGATTGATCATCACGAGCTCGCGGAACGTTCAAAAGTGCACTATTTCAACCCCCGAAAACACGGCTCGAACGAGCCAACGTCTTACCTCTGCTATCAGGTCGTTCAGCAGGACCTTTGGATTGCCATGGCGGGAATTGTCGGAGACTGGTATTATCCGAAAGAGCTTGCTGAGCAATTCCGCAAGGAGTTTCCCGGATTATTGCCTGAGCATATAGCAACACCTGATGATGCGCTCTTTGAGACGGAGTTAGGAAATTTGATTCGCATCCTCGCATTTGCTTTAAAAGGATCCACAAAAAACGCAAACACATGTGTAAAAATACTGACAAGAATTCAGCATCCTGATGAGCTTTTGAAAAGCACTACACCCGCTGGCCAGTACATCCGAAGGCAGATTAAGGATATGTACGAGGAGTATGATATGCTGTTGAAAGAAGCATTAAAGCAGAAAGTAGACAAGATCCTCGCGTACACATATCCTTCTACCAACACGTCCTACACGGGAGAGCTCGCGAATGAGCTCCTCCACAGATTCCCGTCAAAAGTAGTTCTTATCGGAAGAAAAAAATCAGGTGAGGTGCGCTGCTCCCTTCGCAGTCCCAAAGCCATCAATATCAGGGACATTATGCAGGCGGCCATCCAGGGCCTTCCCGGCGCATACGGCGGTGGCCATGAGCAGGCGTGCGGCGTCTGTGTGAAAGAAGAGGACTTTCCAGAGTTTGTGAGAAGGCTGGAAGAAAACATCTAGTTTTTTAAATCGAGGAACAATTTCAGCGTGTATGACCCTGCTCATGCCTACAGAGGAGGAAGTACGAGCATGGTTGCTTCATGTTGCCCAGCATGCTTCTCACGTAGAATATTATCTACATTCTTGCGATAAGGGAAACGGCGACCCTGAACGACCGCATGATCTTGTTGGAGATCACAATAAGCTCGAATGGGAAGTTCTCCAGGGGATGGCTCTGCAGTACAGGTCCCGAGACAGGGCTTTTTTTAATCAACAGGTGCTCCCCTCCATCAACTTGCACCGAAGGGGGCAGTACCACCATGAAATCTGGAATGGGCATTTTTCAGAAGCGCCGCATGATGACCAACTTGTCCCAGCAATAGATGCTCTTTGTTCTCTTATGGAAAAACGTGGCTATCAGCCCTGCGTTGAAAATCCTGAAACCGCATTCGTAATGGCAACAAGGCGCACTCGAAAGGAGGGAACAACGTTTCGCGATCCGCTCCTTCGAGAAGCACGGGATCTCATGATGGCAGTTTCCCGACCGGACATTACCCGTATCACTTCACTTGAGGATATGCCCAACATCGGGATTCCTCGGGAGATGTATGATAGAATTCTAGAATGCTTTGCTGAGGCAAGAGAAATGCTCAAAGGGCATGGATATCATGTCTGAAATTTTGGTGGTTCTCAATAATAAAATACTGCCAGCCATGGCGCCGGTCGGATCCGGGGGAAGTCCCTTACGGGGTGGATCCGACGACGAGCGTAGCGAGTCGAGGCCGCCATGATGGCTGGCTCTCAAAATTAAAACCAAAAGGAACAATATTTATAAACGCCTCTAAGCTTCTTCTCCATACGCGTCGGTAGTCCAACGGCTAGGATAGAAGCCTTCCAAGCTTTTGATCCGGGTTCGAATCCCGGCCGACGCATCGAACGAAGTGAGGTGCGACGGACGGCTCAGAAACGCAGTTTTTTTTGTCGGCCGACGCATGAGCGTAGCGAATGCGGAAGGTCGGTCCAAAAAACGTTTGGTTTTTTGATATCGGCCGACGCATCGAAATTTCTTTGTATATCCTCCACACCCCGAATCTTTTTAAAACCCACGAACACTTGCTCGGCCATGACCCTTGACATTGATGAAATTCTCACGCATGCGAGAAGTGCGCTTGCATCTGATGTCCATATCAAGACGGGAGGAAGACTTCTGTTTAGAGTCCACGGCGAGTTAGTTCCTCAGGATCAGTTTCCTGCGATTTCAGGCACTGATGCGTATGCGCTTGCGAAGCAAATCACGAGTGAGCGGGAACTCCAGGGCCTCTCAGAAGTTGGCAGCTTGGATTCTTCATATGGTAATCAATTTAATCGTTATCGTGTTAATGTTTGTGCTATTTCTGGAGATAAAGAAGGTCAGAACATCAAGATGGTCATCAGAGTGCTGCCCATGCAAATCCCAAGGCCAGATGAGCTTGGACTCGATACTGTGTTATCTGATCGAAGCCTTGTAGATAGTATTATTACCCTTGAGCGCGGTCTTGTCCTAGTAACAGGGGTAACTGGTTCTGGAAAATCGTCAACAATCGCTTCACTAATTGATAGGATCGTTGATCGGGAGCCGGTTCATATCATCACACTTGAACAGCCGCCTGAATACCAATTTCAGGACCGGATCGGAACCATCAGCCAACGCGCTGTTCCCTACAATACCAAGACGTTTGCATATGGTATCCGGGACGCTATGCGTCAGGATCCCGATGTCATCTTCGTTGGTGAAATACGAGATCAAGAGACGTCAACCGCTGCGCTTCAGGCTGCTGAAACGGGCCATCTTGTCTTTTCTACTGTACATTCAAAAAATACGGGAGAAACCGTAAGCCGGCTCGTTGGTTTCTATCCTCAAAACGAGCATGATCAGATACGCTACAATATTGCGAGCAATCTTGAGTTTGTGCTCGCGCAGCAATTGCTCCCTACGCGCGCAAAGGATGGAAGAGTGTTAGCTATGGAAGTGTTTAAAACAGGGAATGCAGCGAGGACTTACATACGCAAAGGCGATGAGCAGACCAAACTCATCAGCTATATCCAAACCAACATGAAACACGGTTGCATTTCCATGGATGAATCCATTCTTCGATTGTATCAACAGGGCAGAATCAGCGGAGAAGTTGCCATCGAGAAAGCCCATGACATTCAGTATATGAGAGAAAGAATAATTCAAACTAGTCCGCTCATTGACATTCAGTAATTCTTTGGTGTTGAACATTAAAGCAGTGGTATACTCTAAAAATAGCAGTTTTCGCTAAATTCAATATTTCCATAACTTTTTAAACATACAAGCACTTGCATTCTCATGGACGAATTCAGGGATATTGAGTTGACAGATTTCGTTATTGCGGTAGAAGACCCTTTCAAAGTGCTGCTTCTTGATCAGGATGCAACCCCTGAAGAGATCAGAAGGCAGTATATCACATTATCGAAAAAGTATCATCCAGACATGATAGGGGCTTCCAGCGACACGGCAGCAGAGCTCGCCCATAAGCGTATGGTTTCTATTAACGTGGCATACCAAATGCTGAAAAAGCGGTATTCTCCGCAACAATGGAATGCTCTTTTTGGATACGAATGGCAGCCATGTGATGATGGTCACGGAAGAGCAATAGACTTGGAGGGAAGGGGAATGGTGGTAATTGCTGATTCAAAGACTGAATTCTGGGTGCGGGGGTCGTGGCTTGAGTTTGACTTTGGTCCTAACGACTATGATCCCGGAGGCTATCCATATGAGTTTAGACATGGCATAAGTCTGTATCATCTTTTTGCGCATCTTGATCTCCTGGACGGTAAGCCAATGAATCCGGCATTGTTCAGTCCTCTCAGAGATGCGTTCAGCTTCGATTCCCGGCAGATGCTCACGCTTATTGAAATGGTGCAAAAGGGAGTGGATACGCAAGACGTTATGCGGGGGCTGCATGAGCCAACATGGGAATCTCTCTATAAGTCACCACTCGAAGCGAAGGCTGATGATGAATCCTCTAATAAAAGAGTGCGAGCTGCCCGTCTTGAATACCAAATAAATCACATTCTGCACATCTCGAGCGATCCAGAATTTAGTCCTGTGGAACTTTCAAGAAAGGATAGTACTCTTACCATACCATCTCCATATTCACCGAAGCGGATTGCTTGTTGTTCGCAACACTCGTATATGGGAATATGCTCGCCCGGTGACTTCATATTTCTCATCGACGGAAACAGGTTTATAATACGCATTTGCAGCCTAAGATAGCTTTAAATACCCTTGAAGTCAAAACAGGGTTTATATAGGTCTTGAACATTCCCTGTTGAGGTGATATCATGAAAAAAACACTACTGTTCATAACAATACTGGCATTATTCATTGTAGCCTGCACGCCGGCAGAGCAGCCGCCCGTGCTAACGCCACCGGGAACAACGCCACAAGACTTGTCCGGTGATGGGCTGAAAAAAATCAATTCAACGCAGCAGCTGTTAGAGATTCTTCAACAGCAATCCTCCGGCCAGTTAGGCGGGGCATTAGCAAAATCAGGGGTTGCAATGGATGCCGTGGCAGCCCCCGTCGCAGCGAGAGAATCAGCGCAGTCAGCGGGGGAATACTCTCAGACAAACGTCCAGGTGCAAGGTGTTGACGAGGCAGACTTCATTAAGAACGATGGCAAGTACATTTACATGATCTCTCAGGACAAGCTCATTATCGTGGATGCGTATCCTGCGAAGGACGCCGATATTATTTCAAAAACAGACATTGAGGGCTATCCCTCCCAGCTCTTCCTTAATGGCGATAAGCTCGTCGTCTTCACGCAAAAAGACGAGGAGGAAATGGCTGTGAGCCCGTACACGTTCGTTCCAGAGCCAAGATACGTGCAGAGGACCCATGCCCTTTTGTACAACATTGAAGACAGGGAAAATCCAAAGCTCCTTGAGGATTTCGAATTTTCGGGAACGTACGACCAGTCTAGGATGATCGGAGACCACATTTACCTTATCACGAAAGAATATGTCTATTGGTATGGCGGAGGCATTCCCCCTATGCCTCTGATCAAGGCTTCAGGCAGAGTGATTGCGCATCCGGACATCTATTATTTTGACATGCCCGAGCAGGACCGAGTCTTTCATACCGTCGCGAGCCTCAACATTGAAACAGAGGAAGTCAATGCGGAAACATTCCTCATGGGCTACTCCAACACCATCTATGTGTCAGAAAACAACCTGTACATCACGTACCAAAAATCATACCCTTGGTATGCGAGATACGAAAGCGACCGCTTCTTTGATGTTGTCGTTCCTCTACTTCCAAACGATGTTCAAAACAAGATGAGGGGCCTTGATCCCCAAGAGGACAGCCAGGAAATAACGGAAATCCTTGAGGGGATGTATAATGGCATGACAGCGTCTGAGAAAAAAGAGATTGTGGAAGACATTCGTGATGCCATTGAAGAGTATGAGTGGGAGCAGGAGCTCGAACGAAGAAAAACCGTAATTCATAAAATCGCACTAGACGATGGGGATATTGAATACGAAGCGAAAGGGGAAGTTCCCGGCTATCTCCATAACCAGTTTTCTCTCGACGAGTATGATGACAATCTTCGGGTTGCGACGACGTTTGAAAGCTACAATAGAAATGGCGAAGTAATCTACAACAATGTTTATGTCATGAATGAGGATATGGAGCTTGTTGGTGAGCTTGAGCACCTGGCTAAGGAT
>JAGVYU010000060.1 GCA_018303105.1 Candidatus Woesearchaeota archaeon
AAGCATCGGAGCCGGATATATTCTTGTTGCGCTCTTGACAGATATCTCCCTCTCACTCATACTTGTTGTTCTGGGGGTGTTGACGATGATATTCGCGGTTATGACGCGAATTAGACACTAAGCAGTAATAAATCCTATAGTTTTATAAATCGCCCTGCACTTAACTCGTCCATGGTTGGGGATCCTAAAGAGTATATTGAGAAGTATGGTGGAAAAGCAGGAGCCTATTTCTACCTCAGAGATCTCGGAGGATTTGATCAACATCTTTTGCCGCTAGTGTATCTGAATAAAGATCAGTCTGCCGAAGAAATCATGCGTCTCTTTCCAGCAACAATGCCAGGGCAGATTGTACGAGGAACGCATCCGAATGACTACGATGGTCTCGTTGATATTCTAAAAACAGTGCCAAGAAATTCATCGCGCCAAATAGATCATGCTGAGCTTTTACAAATGATAGGAGCTGTGCGTAGAAACGCTGCAACTGATGAAGTGAGAAGCTATAATGAGTATGAGGGAAACCCATATGATGGAAAGATAGGGATCATGATTCAGCCGTTTGTATTTGGTCCAAAAGGCTCTGTTGTGGAGCATCCGCATGAGCGAGGCACATATCTTATTGATTTTGTTGATACGAGTTACGACGATGATCGACACGATAGGATTATTGCGATGGGAACAGAAATCAAAAGGCATCGCTATTCTTTTCTGACAGGTGATGTCCCGATGTTTGTCCGCAAGATTATAGAACTGTATCAGCGTGTACGCGAAACCGGATTTATTGACCATGACGTATCTTTTCAGATGGAATTTGGTCGCAATATCCAGTTTCCGGAAAAAGATCTTGTGCTTTTTTATCAGGCGCGGCCGTTTCTTCCATTCGCGGAACCAACATTTGAACTTGAGGGAATGGAAGAGTATTCTTGTTTTGGAATAACGCCTCCAGAAGGGCTTGTTCTCCCTGTAATAAAATCGATAGGTGGGAGTGAGGTTATGGACCAGACAGAACCATTTGCAATGTTTCTCAACACGACCTACAAAAAGTTATCGCCGTTCGTGCAGCCAAGAAATATCAGCGCATTTGTGCCAATGGGTGTGGGTGTAGAAAGCCTTGAGCACTGTACATATCGCTGGGTGAAAAAAGCGCAAGTTTCTATATTGAGCTTTTTGACTCAGGAAGGAGTAGTCCGAGAAGTAAATACGGGAGATCAAGTAAAAGTGATTAGTAATGGTTTACATTTTAAGATTGAAAAGGTGTAAAGAATAGTATTTACTTCTTCTCCGACTGCAATATGACAATCGCGTTCGCAATCAGAATCAAAATCCCACCAACAATCAAGCCAAGAGTTATCGCTTCTCCGAGAAAAATTGAAGCCAAGATCGCAGCGCTCACAGGCTCAAGCAATAAAATAATTCCCGCATGGGTAGATGGCACAATCTTGAGCCCTTGATAAAACAAGACTTGTGCGAGCACATACACGATCACCCCCATGAGTATGATCCAACTCCACGTTGAAATTGAGTGATTAAAGCTTAACCTGAACGCTTGAGACGTTCTGAATATAAGCATAACTCATAACTCCGAGCAAGAAGAGAAGCGAAAAAAACAGCTCTCCGAACTTCGTGGCTACAGGCGGGCTTCCTTTTTTGCTGAGCGCGCTTCCTAATAACACCCAGAACGACAGGAGTATTCCGCCACTGAGCGCGATGATCGCACCTAAGAAGCTAACCGTAATATTAAAGGGATTCACAAGAAACACAACTCCGAGGAGCACGAGTACACACGCAAACACATCGTATCTCGTAATGGGTTGTTTGAGGAAAAAATAGTTGATCAAGAGTGTCCACAGGGGCTGAGTATACAACAGGAGCACTAATAGTGCAACAGGAACTCCAAACACGAGCGGGGAAAACTGCGCGAGGACGAGTGCACATCCAATAACGCCATAGAGAACATACCACCAGAGGAGCTTTCTTTTCATGGGCATCCAGAATAATAACGGTGCCAGCACAATGAGTGCTACAAGGTTAGGAAGAAACCCTACCTCTAAGAGTGATAACCCTCTGTCAAGAAAAAACCTGCCGCTGAAAATGACAAACCCGGAAAGAATTCCCATAATTACGATATAACTATACGCGAGCTTCTTGTCCATTACGGGCAAAATATGCATTTACACTCTCGCCTCAACGCAGAGCCTTCGCTTGAGGAGTATGAAGGGTGAGAGTTTCTCAATGATATTGAGTATAGGCACATGGCTCTGTGCGTGGTAGGCTCGGATAATTTTATACCCATTCCTTCTCAGCGCATGCGTTAAGCTGTCAAGCGTGTAGAGGCTGATGTGCCCTGAGTCTTTCCTGAGCTGCTCCCAGAAGTATTTCTCATTCGGAGTGTACATGCACACCCGTCCATCCTTTTTGAGGATCATCTTGAATTCCTGAAGATATGTATCTAGGATAGTGGAAGGAATGTGCTCCACCGCATCAATGAGCATGATTTTGGAGAACTTTTGTTTTGGAAAGAGCTGAGATAGTTTTGTATTCGTAATGCGCACGAATGAGAAGTTTCCTTTCTTCCCGTTTTCCCTCGCATACCGCTGCGCCCATGCGAGCACTCCCTTATCAATCTCCGCTCCAACAATGTGCTTGACAATGTGGCTGTACCTCGCTTCATATTTGCCCGTTCCACACCCGACATCGAGGATGATATCGCTCTTTTGAGGCCTTACTAAAGCAGTTACATTGCTATACTGCTTCCTCCAGTGCATATTCCATGGCTGAGAGAGTTTCTCATAAGCATGACGCTGGTCTTCATTCGTAAAGCTTGTTCCAAGTTTCGTTTTTTTTATCTTACTTGCCATAAAACCCCCTTAAACGTCAATAAAAGCTCTGCCTGATAATCTGAATGTACGCTTTGAACCCCTGGAGCGCTTCCGTCTCTACAAATGCGCCTAAAAACAAAATGATGCCCGCGATGATGAGAAGTATGATCACGTCCCGGAGGATGAAAAAGAATTTGTCTGAAAAGAATTTCTCGCGAATGAATCCTTTGGATAAAATGCCTCCGGACGTTGCGCCGACAATGTAGCTCAGCACTTCCAGTGTCATATGTGGGAACACAGACACGATGACAATGATAAAATAGAGCAGGGGATCCTTTCCCACGTTGAACGCCGCACTCTTGGCAAGAATCCCAAAAATTGTGCCCCAGACAGAAGCATTCCACACGATGAGAAATGTTGCGCCATCGCCGATAAGGAAAGCAGTGATGATGCAGAGCAGCAGCACGCTGATATTATTGAATAATATGGTTTTAAACGTTTGCGAAGATAACACTTGTGAAAACGCGTGCCCCGTTGCCTGTCCATACCTGACTTGCACTTGATTCTCGAAAATGTGGTTTGTTGCAAGGTTCGGGAGGGATAATGCAAAAAAGGAGAACGCGATAAACACACCGAGAAACAGGAAATAGTACGCAAGGAACACGGGAGTATGATCTTTGAAAAATAAGGTTACGCTTGAGCGTTCACGCTCACTCTCAATGGCCTCGGCATCGCGTAACAGCCCCCGAATCGTCGGAATCGCAAGGATTGCCGTGAACGCCACAGCAACAATCGCAGGATCTTCAGGGAAGAGAATGACCGCTCCTCCTATACCCACAATGCCATATCCCAATCCAAGCAGGAGAGCGAAGATGGGACTGCGCTTTACAAGCGCTAGGGGATAGAGATTCTCAAGGACCATACGAAAGTTTTAAAAGAATACGTTTAATAAGCTTTCTATTCCATGAAGGAATTCAAAGGAAAGCATATTTTTAGTAGAGAGATAGAACGCGCGATAAAAAAGGAAGTGAAACCCCTTTGCGACGCAGGACGTCCTGGTTGGAATTGGCGCCATACGTTAGCAACCGTATATTGGATGAAGCGGCTGCTGAGAAGGGAATCGGGAAACTCCAGAACTCTCATTCCGGTGATGTACTTTCATGATACGGGCTATGCCGGCCTCATTACCAAGAAGTATAGTATCAAAGATGTCACGGACGTTAAGAAATTGCACGCGAAAAAAAGCGAGGCATATGCCCGGAGTTTTCTGAGACAATGCGAAGGATTCACAACGCAAGAAATTGACTGCATAGGCCACCTCATACGGATTCATGATGACATTCCTCGAATTGTACGAGAAGAGCCGCTCGTGTTTGAAGCAGATTCTCTTGGGCAGGCGGATTACGCACGCTCTCCTCCCTCACTTTCACCTGATGAAGGGAGGCGCTGGCTCATGATGTTTGAGAGGAATAGGCTTCCTCTGTTCTACACGAAAACGGGAAAAGATGCGATACAAAAGATCTGGCCTAAAACTAAGCGGGTATATCAAAAGAGGATCTAGGTCTTTTCCATCTTCGCGAGCTCTTCCTCAGGATTCGGCTCGAGGTCTATGGTTCGCGTAATGACTTCAAGGCGTTCAAACATTGCGTTCTTATTTACCCTGCCTGCGATTTTAACGATTTTTCCCAATAGCTCATTTTTCTGGGTTGCGAGCAGGTCCGGCTGGTCGCGTGAGGCGAGCAGCTCTTGTTTGGATTTTTTGAATAGGGATTCAACTTGCTCTCGGAAAAATACGGCGCGTATCGTGTCTGTGCCGTCATCAAGGATCACATTCGAGACATAACTATAGTCTGGCGTAACCGCGCCGTGCTGTGAGCACGTATATGCTCCTAGATTTCCCAGAACGCGGCGATTGCACGAAGGGCAGACTTCGTAAAACCGGGGATCCGTGACTTGCACGATCGTTCCCAGGAGCTCCACGCTTTGGTCTGCTTCTGAGAGCGCCTTAATCTGCTTTCTCACAATAGGAATAACTGCTCGGGGCACAAGTTCCGGAACCTGCTCGTCCTTAGGGTTCACAACAAGCACGGACTTGTCATTGAGGTGCACTTCTTTACGCCCCTGATTTTCACGAACATATCCGCCTCTAAGTTTGATTATATCTCCTTGCTTGAACTGCTTGAGTGTCTGCGCGAGATCCCCCCAGCACACAATCCTGATTGTTCCAGTTTCATCTCCGAGCATGAATGATCCCACGGTACCCGTACGCTGTTCAGTCTGAAAATCACGCACTTCATACACTTGCACAACTCTTCCCACCGTTTCCACGCTGCGCATTCCCGCAAGGATGTTCTTCACCTGGAGCCTTCCGGAAACTTTCTCAAAAAGAGGTACTCCGAGCTCATTCGCAATGATATGCGCGGCCCCTTCTTTTGATATGAGCCCCGATAAAACGCGAAGTTTCTCGCTTATTTTCTGCTCGATCGCAGCATCTGAGATGCCTGTTTTTTCGCTTATCTTCTGAAGAATATCCGTATAGGGTATTTTAAGCATGAAAAATGTAAAAGTTCATGCTTTATATAGTTTTGTGTTGCCGATTAAACAATCGCTTCAACCTGCGCGCTGCTTGCCCGCGCATACCGGTCTGTGCTGCAGCATTCAAAATGCCACCATTCGCCTGTCGTGAGCAAGGGGTAATCAGAATATCCAACCCATCCTGAGGCATGCATCACATCAAGGACGTGTTTATGATTTGCCTTCTGTGCATCTGTGAAGCTGTGACTTTTATACGTTCTGTGGGGTCCTGTGTCAAGGTCAAGCACAGCTATGTCTATGGCGTTTCCAGTCGTGTGCGGGCATTCATGTGCGTCCGGATTGCATGCAGCGCTTCCCAGTTCCCGATATAATTCCCGTTGCCGTTCTAATGACCGGTATGCACTTGTGATGACGAAGCTGAAATCCTTATCAGGATTCTGCTGAACTGATTGACGCGCAGCAGCTGCCTCGGAAGTTACGCAGCATGGCCTTCCCCCTCCGCATGTCATGGCAACCTGCACGTATCCAGAATCGCATTGTCCTTGGGGATATTGACCCACCCCTTCCTGGGCCTCCTCCGGACAGAGATACGCGTTCCATTGCGTAAAGTACGCATATACTTCATCTGCGTATTCCGGATTTCCGTTTTGATGTGTTAGGGGATATCCCGTGTTATAGACGGAGAATATGCATTTTATTTTTTCTTCAGTAGTTAAGGATTGGCATGCCGCGTACGGGCTTTGAGATGATGTTGGGTGAAATGCTCTCTGCAGTGTTTGCGCTGCACACGTGATCTGCTGTGGGTCATTATCCTGTGGCGCGGCTTTGCATCCCGCAATTCCCGTCCCTCCTTCAGCATACACGTCTTCATTAAGTCCAAAACTGCTTTCCTTCGTGAGGATCGCTGCGATGTATGCGGGCGCTATTGCCTTTTCCGAGGCGGAGTGTTCAACAAGCGTCCTGTATCTATCGTACTGTACGGCATATGTGCTTCCGGGCTCGAGGCGAATGCTCGGTTCTGAAGATGGAGTTATATCTATCCCGCAGGCATTCTGTACTGCCTGCCCTTGTTCAAGCTGTTCATAATACTGCTGCTGCGGAGCCCGATCGTACACCTTTGGCGCTTTAACACTTACGGGAGCACTGAATGTGAGAGCAAATGGGATTTCCAGAGTCTCAAACGCCAGTCGTTCCTCTCCTGTAAAACGTGTTACGAATGCTTCCTTATCGATGCTGTAAAGGAATGCTGCCTGATTTCCTGAGATGCTCGTCATCGTGAATGCCGCGGGCTGCTCCGCGATGATGCAGAATTCAATGTCCGAGTCTGGATTCTGCTCCATGCACGTTTGCACTTCATGAATGTACGCTTCTGCAAGCGCGATCACATCATCAAACATGTGCACATCATAGGGGGTCTTTGCGGAGAAATGGGGAGTTGTGATATATGATCCTTGCTCCGCTTCATCTATGAGGATAGACTTGACCATGTTCTTCTTGGCGTATCCTTTGATCTCATTCCCTACAACCACATAGTCATACGCCTGCGCGTACGCTGCTGTACGCGAATATGTCCCAAGATAAAGGTTCATGAGGAATGCTACTTTTGTCAGAAATTGCTGCTCATAATCCCTTGGAAAACAGTCTTGATGTTCTGAATTCCATAGGGGAACATCCTCGAGATTTCCGCAGGGGGATTGTGATGTTCCATAGCCTCCGTTGCGTGCGATTAAGGCTGCTGCTGTAGCTGCCGAGTATTGCGCAGCAATATCAGTATACAAGAGTTCTTGCTCTGCTTTTGCGTACGTCTGAAATATATCACTCTGCATTTTTCCTAGTGGCATGCTTTTTTCTACGGAATCACGCTCGAACCAGAGGATAATCATTGCGCTTACAATGACGATAATCATGCCAAACCATGCAAACAGTGTAAAGAGCGATGCTCGTTTCATATTGGCCTCCCGTAAGGATACGTAGGCCTGGCAACAATGCGCCTGCAATAATCCAGCTCTAGCATGTTGCGTTCTCCGGGAATTTGCGTCATGCTGGGAAGGAGTATGCTGTTGCTAGTTTCTGGGGAGCACGTTCCCGGAACAAGTGGCAGCACAGCCGCATCCGGGCATGTGAGTTGAACGGAAACCGATATATTCTGCTGGAGAAACAACACATAAGGATTAAGTGCCTCTTGCATTTCTATGATGGAGTTTCCTCTGCTTCGCTCATAGCACATGAGGCTAAGATATTCTGGAACGGTTAAGACATGATCGTCAAAAGAGACTGTGGATCTGATGAATGCTGCAAGAGATAAGGATGCTTGGGTACTCTCTAGTGCGCTGCCTGAAATCGTGTCTATGCTTCTGTCATAGCACCCGCCAAAGACTCCAAAGAAAACGGAGAAGCATATGATCGCTATGACAAGGAGGAGCGCTGCCCAAAATTCTGAGAGTACATCAAGTCCAATTAATCCTTTTGTGTTCATGCGTTCGCTGTTGCAACCTCAACTGTTAATACTCCCGTGTACTCTTCACGCGCGGCATCAAGATACCGGACAAGGTAGTTCTGAGTGACGAGCCGTCCTCCTCCGGGTCCTTGGACATTCAGTGTGCTGAGGGGAGCTACGCGTTCAAACCACTGCTGGTTATAATATGCCTGCGCTACAAGATTTCCGGTTTCTGGAAATTGCTTGAGCGTGAACCGCGCCCCGAATAATTCTTTATTCTCTAGCACAAAGGCTTCGCTTAACCGGGATGTGTTTAATCGCTCAACATCAATGATTCCGGGATATATACGCAGGGTAAGGGGATCCTCATACGATATGCTATTTCTTGAATAGAGGAATTGTTGCGTATATACTCCGGATGAGGTTCCTTGAATGTTTATTTCTGATGTGTACATGACGTTGATAAAGAATACGGTCATAAGGATGACGAGGATCATGTACAAAAATCGGTATACCCATATCGCGATATCCCACACAACAAAGCCTTTCTTATGCATTCTGTCCTCCAGTAAGTTGAGCGAACGCCGCACTTAACGGCACAGCGCTGTCAACAGGCTTGCGTATGACAAGTACGATCGCGGGAGGTTCTGGATTTTGAAATTCAGGAAGAGAAGATGAGGGAATGAGGAAAATCGGAATTGATGATTGCTCAGCGAATGCGTTGAGGAGATGGCACGCATATGCGAACGTTGCGTTAAATCTCTCCGAGGGATATTGGACATATGCGAGAATGCTCATCTCGGGCGCTTGTTCTGCTTTAACCATAATTACGGTTCCTGAAGGCCTTGCATCACGGGGGGATACCACTGTGATCTCTTCAGGCATGAACTGTGCGCGTATGACTTCTTGCTCTCCTGGAAAGTCGCCGGGAGAAATAATCAGTGCAATGGGCGATATGGCCTCAAAATCAGGACAATCAAGTTGCACTCCTGGTGAGAGTGTGTCTTTTGAGAGTTGTAAGCTCTTCCCCTGCTTGGATAGCATGATCACGCTGGGCTCAAGAAGCAGCGTGCGTTCAGGAAGCGCATGATTACTCAACAGAGTGGCGTATGAAAACTGGTCTTCCACGTGCTTATGGGCATAGATCTTGTGGTTTTGATACTCCATGCTAAGCTCGTACTCAGCAATATTTCTCGGGTACGTGAAAAGGATTGATCCCGGGGCTGATTGAACCGTGGAGAGCAATAAGGATATGTCCCGCGCGTAAAACCGCTGTTCCAAAGAAGTGTCTGAGCGTAACTGTCCGAGGTACATGAACATCCCTACAATAAACGCCGCGCCGAGTAGCAGCTGCCCGAGCATGAGGATGAGCTCGTGTTCAGCACCCCTTTTATGCATCTTCATGAACGATCCATGAGAATGTGGGTATTTAAGGGTTACGCTATCCTGTAACTCCTGGAACGCGCTGGGGTTGCTCTGCGGGAGAGGCCGGTTGAGGTGTTTCTGTCTCAGGTATGCTTATCAGAATCCTATTTTCTTGTTTTTCAACGCGCACCGTGATAACATCAATATTTCTTGCGGTCCAAAAGCTTGGATCCCCCCATATCTCGCCGTTATAAGGGTTATCATCGTCCGTATACACATTGCCTTCGATAATAACTTCCATCCCAACGTTTTCCTTCGCATATGTCTTCTTAGCGCATCCGTCATCCTTGTCTTTACATAGGCAGATATAGTTGATGAAGCAGCTGTCCTCTCCTCCTTTTGTCGAGATCTTGAATCCATCTTTAATATTGAGCGCTACGTCTTCATGCGTTCCATCTGCAGCCACTCGACGTGAGAACTCAGCAAGCTGGATAAAACTCTCCATCGTTCCTTGATCAGGCCTGTCAAAAAAGAATGCGTATCCCATGATGAGTAAGGGCAGTGTAATCAGTAAAAAGAGCCCGAAGATGAGAAGTCCTATGATAAATTTGATGAGCTCTGTAACATCTCCGTTTTTACGCATCTTGCGGTTGAAGTTGTGTGCAGTCTTCTTCCGTGGGAACGCAGCAACCTACCTCAGAATTCTTCTTGATACCCGTAAACTTCCCTTTGAACGCTTCGTCTTTTATGACACAGCAATTCGGAAGCTTTTCACCGCATTTCACCGCATCAGATTCTTGTGAATTCACACAGTACGATCCAAGACCAAGGGGCATCGCAATCTCGTTTTTCTTTAGGAGCTCTGTGCAGACTTGATCATTGCCTTTGTTGCCGAAAAAACCGAATTGTCTTCCAACAATGCCAACAGCCCCAGTGCCCGCAACTAAAAAGAGTA
>JAGVYU010000019.1 GCA_018303105.1 Candidatus Woesearchaeota archaeon
ACCTTCGAATTCCGCTTTGCAAAAAGCAAAAAAAGTTATTGAGTATGAAACGATCGAGGGATTAATTTCGGATATCGAGAAGCTCTTGCCTGAATTCCAGTAATTACTCCTCTTCCTTCTTCACGCCAACTAACTTCCCTTTAACAGCTTTTTCAGAAATAATCGCGGAGTTTCCTGTCGGGTCTTCAATAATGAGTTTTGCCGACTCCTCACCGGACATAATCCTATTAATTTTTTTCAATAAATTCTTTGCCTTCTTTTTAGCGTCATTCTCTTCCTCAGTTTCCCTGAGCACTTCAACCTGGTGCTTGATGCGATTAAAAACGCCTTCCACATTCGTCACATACCCGCTCGATCCCGGACCGGGCTCAATTGAGGTGATATAAGGAACTTTCACAGTAGCCTGGCTGCTGCGCACGACTCGAATATGCATGTCCTTTTCAGTTGTGATATCAAGCGTATATTTGCTCAACTGCTTCAACATCCGCTTTGTGATATTTGCATTTATCACAATTCATGGAAAACAGATACATGCGTCCAAAAAAAGGCACTTCGCGCTCATCTTCAGTGAGAGCTAATGATTTCTCGCCGCAGATCGGGCACTTTTGATCCTTGAGAATCTCAGGCATTACGGATTCAGGTATTCAACGGTTTATATATTTTGCGGATAGGCTTCAGAATTGAAAAGTTCCGTCAACCATGATCGTTCTTCCATCGACGACAACAGTGGGTTTGCGAATGACCCCGTCAATATGATAATCGCAGACAAGTGGACATCCTGTCGTAGACTGATAGCAATCTCCAAATGCTATATGCACGCCTGGAAATTTCTCGTCTTGCAGCAGGTTACCAATGATTTCAGTGAGAAATATGTTTGTTCCTATTGCAAATTCGCCAACTCGGTTACAATTAGGCGTGTTAGGTCTAAAGATGTAACGATCAAACTCATTTTCCAGAGCGGCGTTACTACATGTCACTGTTCCAGGGACTGCATGACCGTCTCGAATTTCAACACGAACGGGGTTGCTTGAAAGATCGCCGTATTTCTTGTCAAAATAATCGCCAAGCACACCATCAATTATGGCAACTCCGCTCACGGATTCTGGAGACGTGTACACTTCTCCATCGGGAAGATTACTCCATCTACCGGGAGTGATGTGGCCATCGCAAATATCCCATTTCCATTTTCCAATTCGCACATCTAAATCAGTTCCAAGTGCAGTCGTAACATGAACGTGTCTTGCTGGTGTAACGATCGCAATAACTTTCTCACAAAGCACTTTGATCTGTTCATAATCCGCATTCATCCCCTGCTCCATAATCGTTGCTGTGAGCCAAGGCATGCCTGCGTGGCGCAAATGCCCCTGTGCTACGATATCATAGATATGCTGACGGAATAAAGGCAGCTCCCCTTCAACATACGTGCCCGTATACATGGAAACGTCTGCGTTCAAAAGCGCCTGACGGATGGCGGTAGGCATTGGAAAAGGCCGCTTACCGAAATCTTCCATGAGAAAATAGGTTATATGCGGTGTGATCGCACGCGCCATGGCACATAGCGATTGTGTTATCGTATCCGTTTCCCCGTCCGCAACAATCACCACTCGCTCAAACGGTTGCACAGCAAGGCACGTGTTGATCGCCTGCCACGCTCCAAACTGGATTTTATCCATGAAGAGCGAGTCCTAGCAGGGTTTATATGCATTTAGATACAGAAAAAGAACAAACTAAAACCGATCTTCTTCCACTTCAGTTACTGTGCCCTTAAGCTCTTCATTCACAGGCTCCGCTTTGATGTCCTGCGTTCCTTTCGACCTGTAAATCTGCGCGAAGCTTGGCGTGACAATAATGTAATCCTCGCCAAATCCTGCGATCTCTCCCTCAATGGCATCGCATGTTTTCTTCAATTTGTTTACGGCTCGTTTCAATTCAACAAGATCCTTCTCTTTCAAGGGCCGCATATTCACAAGACCAATGGTTTTTCCTTCACGAAGAGAATCAAGAATCGGCTTTACGCCTTCAAAATCCTGCAGAACGAATGGGCGAACGACAACCTTTGCCTTTGGAGACTCAGCGTCTGTGTCCAACTCGACATACCCTTCCTCATCAACAACTTCTTCTTCAGCTCCCGTGATCATCTCTTTGATTTTGCCGAAAAACCCCATTGTTTCCCTCCACAAGTACAGGTTTGCCTTCTTTCATCGTTTATCCTTGAACTATTTAAAGCTTTTGTTTTTCAGTATACACGTATGGGGAAGTGTAGACTACTGAATTATATATATGAAAAACGATATGTTTTTTTGAACAAATTTCTTGAAGCCCGCACCACTGGCGAGGCCGAGGCGGGGGATGTCCCTTACGGGGTGCCGAGGAGGCCGCAGGCCGTCCGCTGCCAGTTGTGGTGCTGCCAGAGAAAAATGCAATAATTATGGTTTACTCCAAAAGCAACGTTTAAATAAGAACTAAAGATAACACATTTCACAAGGGCCCATAGTCTAGTGGTTATGTGGCAAAACCATACCGCTGATGACATCACATTCACACTGTGAAGGTCGAGGGTTCGAACCCCTCTGGGCCCATTCAGTATTAAGATCTAGCCGCAACCGTATACAAATACATTCTTGCATGCAGCGGAGCATCCTTAGGATGTCTACCGTTGCCTACAATGTAGAATTTATGTGCTTCTCCAAACTCTTCAAGCAAAATTGAGAATCCTTGACTCTTGAGTTCATCTTGCGTATTGTAGCACCCTTCATCCCGTTCAACTCGCGTAAGCTCATCCGCTCTGCCGGCAATCCCCGCGAAGGCTTGAGTTTTGAGAAGGGAAAGCGCATATGTAAGCCAGCTCACAGAAACATAATCACCATACAATCCAACGCTAATCAACGCATCATATCGTTCCCGGACAAGGTCCGCCAGAGGAAGTTGGGCACTCGCGCAGGTTGTTTTGCGATAGCCTCTCGCTCGTGCGAGCTCCAGCTGCTTTCGCGAGAAGTCAATTCCATCCACAGTAAATCCGGCATCAATGAACGGCATCCCTGAAAGTCCGCTGCCGCATCCAATATCAATAATTCTCTCATGCCCATCGAGGAACGGAATTAAATTCTGATACATGACATCTGGAGCGTTCCAGCGGTACTCCCTGCAGGCTTCATCATATGTCCTCCCGTCGTTAAACCTGGGATAATCATTAAACCGGTGGATGCGCGAGGTTTCGTACCCTAAGCATTCTCCTGATGGCCGCTTATCCGAATCCCGATTGTCCAGCATTACGGCCCCTTCTATGGTTACCCATCCCTTCATGACATTTGAAAGTGCTCAGCGCTTTTTAAAATGTGCACATCCCAATGCCAGTCCTAATCTTTTAGATACAGTCAGCGAGCCAGCGCTCCATAGCACACTCATAGGTGTCTTAAAGGCGTGCTAGAACATATCTTCGGTGGGCATTCCAAGGACCGTGCCCTGAACAATCCTGCTCGATTCCATGTATCTATAATCCCCAATAATAGCCTCACTTAACGCTTTCCAAGTTGATATCGGATACAATGAACTATGATATACCGGGGTCATGTCACTCAGGATAGAGTTCCAAAAATCAAACATCGCTTTTGCAAACTCCTCGGCAGTCTGAGGTGTTTCAGGTGCTTCCTGGAGCACAAGAGGAATATGCCAGCTAAATCTCAGCGCTGTGTTGAAAAATTCTATCGGACTTTCATGCGACCATTTTGAAAAGTGAGGCTTATCCGATGAGCGGAGCTCGTCAATGGACGCAGCGATGTACGGAGAGCGCGTTTCGGGTGTCCATTCCCCGCAGCTTTCCTGCACCAGTCGTGAAAGCGTTGCTCTGCGGTCACTGTTTCCAAAGCAGGTTCCAACCTGCAGCCTCCCGCCGCTAGCGGTGGCGGCAAGTTCGTCGGGAACATTCGCCATATTCCAAGCATCGAAATCCTTGAGATCCACATAAACTTCTGTTGCCATGAGACTCGAAAGTCTTTTGCGCTTTTTAAACTCTGCCCCTTCCGATTTCAAAATCCCAAACCTTTAAATACCATACCTGTGTCCACAATCTGCAGCGTGGGCCCATGGTCTAGTTGGTTATGACATCACCTCGACATATCCGACGTTTTCGGAGGATATTCCGAAAACCGAAGATTTTCGATACGGTGAAGGTCGCCGGTTCGAATTCGCGCCGAGCGTGTCTCGCGCATTGAAAGTCCGGCTGGGCCCATTCAATAAAGAGGTGGAATGTTTGGCAAGGGAGCTTAAGTACAAGCCGTACTTTTTCCTTACAATTCTTGCTCTTGTCATAGTGCTTTCGTTCCTCGTTGTAAAGCCATTTCTCGTGAGCATTCTCACCGCGGGCGTGCTCGCGTACATTGCGTATCCGTTGTATCAATTCCTCGCGCGGAAACTCTCTTCGAAAAACGTTGCAGCCAGCATAGTCATTGTGCTTCTCATCCTGGTCATCCTCTCTCCCATTTTAATTATCCTGGGATCTCTGCCCACGGCGTTTGACGGCGTTCGGGCGCTTCAGGATGTGCTTCGCGACACGTCTCTGAAGGATACGTGCGATGCAAAAGCATCAATGCTGTGCTCCGTGTACGAGCATACCCTCTTGCTCCTCAATGATCCTGAGGTGAATGCGGCGATTGGCGCGGTTCCCGAAAAAATCTTTATTGGCATCTTTTCAGCCACAAGCAACATCATCACGGCGCTTCCCGTTTTTTTCCTCAATCTTTTCATCATGTTTTTCTTTACGTTTTACCTTCTGAGGGATGGTGACCGATTCATAAAGCACGTGCTCCCGCTCATTCCCCTGAAAGGAAGCCATAAGAGAAATATTCTGAACAAGTTCTCTGAAGTCACGTATGCGGTATTGTATGGTCATGTGTTCATTGCGTTGATTCAGGCGATCGTTGCTGTTATCGGCTATTACCTCTTCGGATTCAAAGCGCTCGTACTCTTAGGAGCGCTCACGTTTGTCTGCGCATTGATTCCCGTCCTAGGGACATTTATTGTCTGGGGGCCTCTCGCGCTTACGCGAATTCTCAGCGGGATGGCTGTTGACAATCAATCCATTGTCGCGCAGGGCATTGGACTGCTCCTGTGGGGAATGCTTGTGAGTGTCATTGACAACATTCTCAAGCCAAAAATCATCGGTGATCGGACAAATGTGCATCCAGCGGTAATCCTTATAGGACTGATTGGGGGCTTAATGTTTTTTGGCATGGCAGGCGTTGTCCTCGGGCCTTTGGTGCTTGCCCTGCTCATCGTTGTATTGGAAATCTACAGGAAGGAGAAACATGCGCTTTAAATGCAAAGATTTGAACATTGCAACTGGCGGGACGCAGGTAATTACCCTGCATCACGATGATGCGGCGAAGATGGATCTCTTTGCGCTTGACAGAGTGAATGCGAGGATTGGCAACAAGGAGACGATCGCGATCGTGAATCTCGCGGAGAATCATCACACCATCCCCGCAGGATATCTTGGGGTGTATGAGGAAGTCATCGCCAAGTTAAAACTTAAGCCAGATGATGTTGTTGATGTAAGCCTTGCGGCGAAGCCCGAGTCGCTTAGCTATATCAAAGCTAAACTTGACGGCAAGCGCTTAAAGGATAAGGAAATGAACGCGATTGTACGAGACATTGTTGATAATAATCTCAGCGAAACCGAGATCACATTCTTCGTTGCTGCTTGTTATAAGTATGACCTCACGGATGATGAAATATATTATCTGACGAAGGCGATTGCGCAGAACGGTGAACAGCTCAGGCTCAAGAATGGCCCTGTTCTCGACAAGCACTGTTCTGGGGGAGTTCCGGGAAACCGGACGACGATGATTGTTGTTCCCATCCTGGCGGCCGCGGGATATACAATGCCCAAGACGAGCTCGCGGGCGATCACAAGCCCTGCAGGAACCGCTGACACAATGGAAGTGCTCGCTCCCGTATCCCTAAATGTCAAAAAGATCAAGGAGATTGTGGAAAAAACAAAAGCGTGCATGGTATGGGGAGGGGGCACGGGCATCGCTGGCGCGGATGATAAAATGATCCGCATACGAAATCCGTTGAGCCTTGATCCTTGGGGATTGCTCGTCTCGAGCATCCTCGCGAAAAAGAAGGCGGTAGGTGCAACACATTTGCTCGCTGATCTTCCCATCGGGCATGACACGAAGATTCGCACGCTTAGGGAGGCGCGGATTCTCCGGCGCAAATTTACTACGATCGGCCAGCGGCTCGGCATCAGCGTGCGCGTCATTTTTAGTGACGGTGACGAGCCGATCGGCCGCGGTTTAGGCCCGTTGCTCGAAGCCCGCGATGTACTCTGGGTATTGAAGCGAGATCCGAGAGCTCCTCAGGATCTGAGAAAAAAATCGTTGCACATGGCTTCCGTATTATTCGAGATGCTCGGTGAGGAGGAGCCAAAGCGAAAAGCGCTTGACATGCTCGACACGGGGCTCGCATACAAGAAAATGAATGAGATCATCCTTGCGCAGGGCGGAAAGCTGGTTCATCCCGAGGATCTCAAGCTCGCTGAGCATCATCATCATGTGAAATCAAAGCAGGAAGGCAAAGTCAGGCATATTAACAATCGGATTATCAACAAGATTTGCAGGATTGCAGGCGCTCCGAAGAGCAAAAAGGCAGGGATGTACCTCTATAAGCACATGCATGATAATGTAGATAAGAAAGAAACCATTTTCACGATCTATGCGGAGAGCACAGAACGCCTGAGGCAGGCTGTCGCAGTTGCCAAAGCAATGAACCCATACACGATTCAATGAACCTTTCTCAGGCAGTGATCACCGGATTCTAAGAGAATGCGTTGCATTGCGCGGTAATTGCGCCCTACTTTCCTATGATATTTTGGACGCAGCGGATATTTCATCTTCCATACAAATCGCGCGAGGTATGTTCTCCAAAGGATTTCGCGCAGTGAGTCCTGATCAGGAACACTCTCGCTCCAACTCGGATACTCTCGCGCTCGTTCGACGGCCTGGCTCCAGCTCATGTATTCTGGCACCTCAGAAAGCGAGCGCTCATAGACTTGAGGATTCCAGTCAAGCGGCATGACATCGTGGAGAATGCGGGGCTCATGAAGCTCCCCTGATTCAGCGGGCAGGAAAACAGCTTCTTGATATGCTGCCATGAGGGATGTGAGCTCTTCCCGAAGATAATTTCTGAAACGTTTCGATCTTCCCGACTGCATGGATTGGAAGAGCTTGCGGATCGCCATTCTGTTGCATGTTTTCGGATCAAGCTGCTCGCGGGCGTTGCGATATGTTCTCCCAATGGTTATGCGTGCACCTTCATGCAAGGAGCGCACAGTCGTTGTTTCTCCATTTCCGAGCATCTCATCGATGCTCAAAACGCCAGAACCCCTAATATGAACCGTTATATCATCAATATGGAGTGTGACAGGGCTAGTACAAAAATACCCCCCTGCAAGATCTGCCTGCGCATCTATTCCTGTTCGGTTGAGCGCTTGCAGCACGCAAGGGAGCACAAAACGCTCATTTAAGGGATAATTCGTTTTTTCCGCAAGCGTATAGAGGCGCTCTCCGAGATATTCTCGTATGCGCGTATGAATAGAACATCCTTTATCGTCTTCAGGTCTGAGCGGCATGATTTTGAGAGTATCGAACTGTTTTTAAGGATTGTGGAAATCGAAAGAGTGAGCCCACTAGGTCTGTGTACTGGTTTTTTAAACGCCCGTGCACTTTCCTCGGCCATGATACTGAAAGGTCCAGACGCTCCATTGCTCTTCGAAAAATGGCAGCCTCTTGAGTTCGAGGACTTTGAGTTGGACGAGTCACGATGAGAACAACGTTAGCTGAGATGGAGCATCACTATGGAAATCAGGTTGCCCCTGTACTCATTCTTCAATCTAGAGAACATCTGCTAGATAAAGATTATAATGGAATTCGTGAGCAATACTTAGCGGGATTGCGGGATGCTCTGGACTCTCGAGTTGCTGAGGAAGTTTTCACGAATGATGATCTCAAGATAATGATTGAAAAGGCAACGTGCGACTGGAATGTTCCCGCGAATGTCCGTGCGATACGCGACACGTATCTCGCTCTTAGAAACCGGCGCGGTCTTTTAGAATAGCCTTCTGCTGATCGTCCATGGGTCATTGAATACATAACGCCACCGCCCGGATTTGTGCGGTTTAATTGCCATTACATTTATATATTCCTGTAGATTCAGAATCCTTATGGAAACCGTAACGATTCCCAAGGAGGAATATGAATACCTGAAGCGCCTCGAGCTAATCGCACAGGAGGATCTGGCACTGAGCATCAAGCGGGGGTTAAAGGACGCTGCGGAAGGAAGAATTCGTGAGCGTTAAATGTTTTTCTTAATAATCTCCTTGTAGAAGTCTAAGTCTTTCTTAATGCGGTCAATGGTTTCTTGCTGCGCTTTTTTGTCACTGACTGTAATAAGCAGAACAGTATCAATATCCTCGTAGACGAGGTAATAGACACGATATTTTCCAAGTTTTTTCTCTCTGAAAAAAGGATATCCCAGCGGCTTTCCCACCAGAGGACTTTCTTTCAGCTGCGCAATAATCGCCGCGATCTGTTCCTGATAGTCTTTTGGAAGAAGCCGTTCCCACGCATCAAACTCTCGAGTGGACAATACTCTTGTCATACGGCTTCTTTGAAATTTCTTTCCTTATATACCTATCGATAGACAATAAACGCCACCGCCAGGATTACTCAAAAAAACGCCGCGACCCGGATTTGAACCGGGATATCCTTGCGGAAAGCGGCTCTCAAGGCCGCCGCAATACCAGATTATGCGATCGCGGCATATTGTGCCAAAGTTACCGCAAGTTTAAAAGATTTGTGTATGCGTTTCATGCGTAGATCATACGAACCACATATCCTCTTTGATATCCAAGTTCTATCCTATACTTTCCAAAACCACAAACTTTATATATAACCTATTTGCAAATAAAATCAACATATTGTATCCATTGACATAAATAGGTACAAGATGTTGTATTGTTTACCACGGCGAAAGAGTACTGTGCATTAACAATCGTTGAGCAAGCGAAGTAGAGAGAGTGCTCAAAAAAAGAGGGAATTCAATGTTGAACGGAGACTACAGCACCCATATAACTAAAATACGCAAGCGCGATGGCAGAATCGTTGAATTCGAAAAAGCACGCATAACGAACGCGATCTTTAAGGCGGCGCAGGCTGTTGGCGGCCATGACAGGCAGCGCGCGGAAGAATTAGCCCAAAAGGTTGTTGCAATTCTTGAATATCAATACAGCCCCGATAAAATCCCCACAGTAGAGCAGGTGCAGGATCTCGTAGAGAGCGTGCTCATGAAGATGGGGCACGCGAAAACCGCGAAAGCCTATATCCTTTACAGGGAGCAGCACCAGAAGCTCAGGGAGGACAAAGCAGTCGTTAATTACGTTGAAGGCATGGTCGACGGCTATCTCAAGCAAAAAGACTGGCGAGTGAATGAGAACTCAAATGTGAATTACTCCTTCTCGGGATTGCTTCTGCACACCGCAGGCTCGCTTACGGCGCATTACACGCTTAATAATGTCTACCCCCCGGAAATAAGCGACGCGCATAGGCGGGGGGATTTTCACCTCCATGATTTAAGCATGGGAATCATCGGCTATTGCGCGGGCTGGTCAATTCGCCAGATTGTGCATGAGGGATTTAATGGTGTGCCCGGAAAAACTGACTCGAGACCCGCGAAGCATCTGAATGCGGTTACGTGGCAGCTCATCAACTTCATTGGAACGCTCCAGAATGAATGGGCAGGCGCGCAGGCGTTCTCTTCATTTGATACGTACCTCGCGCCTTTCGTTAGAGTAGAGAACCTCTCGTATGATGATGTCAAGCAGGCGATTCAGGGTTTCATTTTTAATATGAACATTTCGAGCAGGTGGGGTGGGCAAACACCATTCTCAAACATCACGTTAGACTGGATGTGCCCGGAAGATATGAGAAAGCAAAAAGCTGTTGTAGGCGGTGAAACGCTTGACTTCACGTACGGCGATTGTCAGAAGGAGATGGACATGATCAACCAGGCATTCATTGAAGTGATGACGACGGGGGATGCGAAGGGCCGCGTGTTTACGTTTCCGATCCCGACATATAACATCACAAAGGATTTTGACTGGGAGCATCCGAACGCAAAATTGCTGTTTGAGATGACGGCAAAGTACGGCATTCCGTATTTCCAGAATTTTGTAAACAGCTCATTGATTCCTTCGGATGTGAGGTCGATGTGCTGCAGGCTGCGTATGGATCTGCGTGAGCTGAGAGCGCGAGGAGGGGGATTGTTCGGTTCTGGAGAAATGACGGGCTCCGTAGGAGTTGTAACCATTAATCTTCCTCGCATAGGGTATTTCTCGAAAACAAAGGAAGAATTTTTTGATCGGCTTGGAAACATCATGGATCTCGGAAAACAGGCGCTTGAGATCAAGCGAAAGCTTGTCCAGCATAACATGGACAACGGATTGCTGCCGTTCTCGAAGCGCTATCTCGTGAATCTCCATAACCATTTCAACACGATAGGATTGAACGGCATGAATGAGGCGATTATGAACTTCCTAGGGAAGGATGTTACGATTGCGCAGCCTGAAGGCAAGGCGTTCGGGATTGAAGTGCTTAATTTCATGCGTGACAGGCTTTCAAAATATCAAGAGGAAACAGGACATCTCTTTAATCTGGAAGCGACTCCTGCTGAAGGTGTGAGCCATAGGTTTGCGAGGATTGACAAGAAGAAATATCCCGACATTATCACGCAAGGTGAGAAAGATCCCTATTATACAAACTCAACGCATCTTCCCGTAAGCCATACCGAAGATCTCTTCGAAGCGCTTCAGCACCAGGATGAGCTGCAGGTGTTGTACACGGGCGGAACTGTCTTGCATGGGTTTTTGGGAGAGCGCATTGATGATTGGCGGGTTGCTCGGGAGCTTGTGAAAAAGGTCGCGTATAATTTCAAGCTTCCCTACTTCACGCTCACTCCGACATTCAGCGTCTGCCCGGAGCATGGCTATATCGCGGGTGAGCATTTCACGTGTCCTCATCACATTGAGATGGAAAAAGAGGTGACCACATGAGCGAATGCAGCAAAGACTGCGAAGTGTACAGCCGAGTCGTGGGCTATTTCAGGCCTGTGCAAAACTGGAACGCTGGAAAACAGCAGGAATTCAAGGATCGTGTTGAGTATACCAAATTATAATGCTACCCATCCGAGGAGTGCAGAAGCTGAGTTTAGTAGATTATCCGGGGCATTTATGCAGCGTCGTGTTTGTTTCCGGCTGTAATCTGCGCTGCGGCTATTGCCACAATCCAAGTTTGGTGCATCCTGATCCGGCACAGCCGTGCATTCCCGAAGACGAGGTTTTTTCTCTGCTTCTTGCTCGGAAGCAGTATGTTGAAGGTGTTTGCATTACAGGCGGCGAGCCGTTGCTTTATCCGGAAATCATCGCATTTTTGCAGCGGTTAAAATCCGCAGGATTTCTTGTCAAACTTGACACGAACGGATTTCATCCCGAGTTGCTGAAACGAATTCTTGACGCAGTGGACTATGTTGCGGTTGATGTGAAGACATCGCTGGCAAAATACGTCGAGCTCACGGGAGCCACGGCGCTGCAGAAGTTCAAAGACAGTGTCGCGCTGCTCATGCACTCCGGAGTTGAATATGAATTCAGGACAACGGCAGTGCCAGAGTTTTTTACGAAGGACGACGCGGAACAGATCGCAAACCTCATCCGCGGAGCGAAGCACTATTACATCCAGCAGTTCTCAAACAGAGGTCCATTATTAAATCCGCAGTTTGAGCTCAAAGAGCCGTATTCTAGGGAGCATTTGGAGAGGATGAAGACATTTATGGAAGCATTTGTGCAGCGTGTTGAGGTGAGGGGGTAATGAGGCGCACCCTGCCGTTTTATAAACTCAGAATTAACTACGATCATCATGGTGTATCTCATCGAAGCACGACGGCCTTTGAATTTGGCGTCTTTGGGAGACGTTGTGGTGGATGCTCTTGAAGCGTTGAACCGGGATAGGAGAACCGATTTCAAGAGAATTCCCGGATTCGTTTGGCCAAGACTACTTGACTCAAATGAGGACTATGATGAGTATGCAATAGGGAGGTTTGAGCACGGTTATGATCCTGCATTGAAAATGTATAGAAATGTTGACTCTGTGCTTGCGTATGAATTAAAGTCCATGAGAGGCCCATTCAGTGAGGAATTGGCTTGCCACCTGATTCAAGAGGGGATAAGACCTTCCCTGGCGGTTGTACCCGGGTTAGGAGATACGTGTCCCGTGCTGGAGCACGGGGATTTGTATGTGAATCCGACTGCTGATAGAAAATTCAACAGCTATGAAGTGGCTAGAATGATGCAGGCCTTGATTCCCGAGATTGATCAAATATGGTGCTGTTGGACCAGAGGCGAGGCAGGCGTTGAATTGCGGATCGTTCAAAAAGACGATCTGCCTGAATTGAGTGTTATAGGAGGATAGCATTCATCGCTTCTTATTTGGCTGCTACATCACTATTCAGAAATAAACTAACTCAAGCAACCAACCTTTCAATCCCTTCCTTTCTCCTCACTTCAGGCATTTCCCTTCGACCACCAAGGAGAGTCATAGACGCTGTCCTCGTTTCGGCAAGCCCTTCCCGTTGCAGGCTTGCGATTCTCCGACTGAGCCGGTATTGAGTAACTCCTGGATATTGTAATTGCAAAAGATAGCCCAGCCGCTCCAAAATGCCTATACGTGAATAGCCGAGCGATTCATTCAGGCGATGCCTGACTATTCTGGGATCCTCTCATTCCGACTGGAGCGCCGAATATACTTGATCCAAGGAGACGTAGACCATACGGCGATTGAATGCATGTATCTTATAGGCATTTCCATAAACAACCCAGGTGTTACATCTCTTTCAGTTTAGATATTTTTATAAATCCCAGCACGGCAGGTAAGACTATGCCCTCTTTAGACGATCTCGAAACGGTTACCAAATATGTTGTGTACACCTTGCAAGAAAAAGTGGCGATGATGGAGCATGACAGTCCGGCATGTGGAGCAACAGAACTCATAGAACTCATATATAGCCGAGGAGGCAGTCCTGTGCTGTTTTTTTCGTCGCCTGAGGAACGAGAGCATGCGATATCCTCAAGGCGCGATGATATTCTGAGAGCATTCCCCTGTTTCAAGCCTGGGATGACGTATTACCATGAGGAAGGACTGATTGGACGCTTAGCGGACTATGTCTTCGGGCATGAGCTTACGATCGTCCATGAACTGGGCGTCAGGGAATTAAGCTCGGAACAGGCGCAGCACATACTTTCCCGAATCAACCTTGCGGATTTCAGAAACATAGATGATATCATGAACGAAATCGCCGAAGAGGCTCAGAAGCACTATGATGCTTTTCAGCAGCACTGGGCTTCATTTGGTCGCCATTAACTCACTAAAATCTGCACGTCTTGAATCTCAATATTACTCCTTTTAAACGAAGCAAAATACCAGAGTTTTTCTCCAAAATTTTCGGGAACCCTTCAACTTTGACGTTCTTACTATGCTACACTATGATGGTGGCTGCAGGATCAACGCAATCCTTAAATACCGACACGCAGCATGCACATATGATGCTACTGAATAAAAAAAAGACCGGAGTACTCCTCCTGCTTGTTGCCGTGCTGCTGCTTCTCGCATTTACTGTGCCTGCATTGTCAAAGCCTTTCATGATTGACGAATTCGTATTCACAATACCTGCAGAGCATCTGCTCAATGGTGAACTGCCCTACCTCGACCTTGGCGTATTAGATCAGGGCAAACTCATGCTCGTTCATCCTCCACTGTACATCTACACATTGGCAGCTCAGTTTTATGTGTTTGGAGTAAGTGAACTCTCAGCCCGGAGTCTTGGTCTCGTTTTTTCGTTACTCACCATTGGCATGGTTTTCCTGCTGTCATTGACCGTGTTTGCTCAACACGCAAACAAATATGCTATCGCGGGAATGGCAAGCCTGCTGTACGCAATAAATCCCTTCGCGATCCAAAGCGCTCTCCTCATTGACATCGATGGGACGGTGCTCACATTTTGCATGGTGCTCTTCCTCTTTCTCTATACGGAACTTGCCCCGGGCATGACACGTACGCTGTGTCTCGGAATCCTATTGGGAGTCGTTTCTTGGATAAAGTTTCAAGGCGTTTTTTTTCTCGGCGCCGCGATCCTCGTCCATGCGTGCATTGATGGATTCAGGGCGCGCAGGGTTGCCGCAGCAGTTTTTCCCGTCGTGGCGATGGGAGCGATCGGCATCGCGTCATTTATTGGCACCTGGTATACGTACACGAGCGTGCTTGATGTCTCCTTTTGGCTCCCCTTTGATCATAATCTCAAATTTTTAAGCGCGGAGAACAGTGCTTCCCTGCTTGCGAATGTTGCATTCTTCCTTTGGAGCATAAAAAATATCATACTGTGGATTATGCCCGCTGCCGCCGTACTCCTGTGCATCGCCTTATATGATTTTGTGAGGAAAACTGCTAATCAGAAATTCGGCTATGAGCGCCTCCTATGGATTTATTGTATCACAATTACAGCATTCTTTGTCCTCATTCAGCATTCCGCGTATGGGTTTCCAAAATATTTCATTCCCATGCTGCCCGTGGCTATGATACTCGTGAGCAGATTATTAGTATCATCGCTTCTTCCCATGCGTCGCATTCCATACTCCGCTATCGCCGTTTCCGCGCTTGCCGTCATCGTCCTATCGCTCGTTGTGATTAAGGACCCCTTTCTGGCCCATAATTTCTTTTTTACGCACACAATCAGTTTTGAGTCGGACCTCTCACGATACCTCTTTGAAAACCTTAAAGGCTTAAGTGTGGCTCTCCCGCTGATCGTGGCGTTTGGCGTATTCCTCGCGTTTAGGCACGCAACGTACAAAGCCCTGTTGCTCGCATGCTGGGTAGTGCTTATCGTATCAAGCCTAATCCTGAATGGAATTCAGCTTACAGCCACGTACTCGACAACATACGCGTATGGGCAGCAGGGAGTAATGGACACTGCACGATTTGTCCAGGACATCACATCTCCGAATGAGATTATTATTGCTCCCCAAAGCATCGCATACTATGCTAATCGGAGCTTTGCAATGTCATACCCTTCGGATCATCGGTTTAAGGATGCGCTTCCAGCCGTATATGCAAATCCAAGCGTCCGTGTCATCGTGACGTCACCTTCAGATACGTTTAGGATACCTCCCTCTTTTGAGTTACAGCGGCGCATCGGCCATTTTACCGTGTATAAGAAAGCGTAGCGCATGCGGATCAGGAAACCTTATAAAGACAAGGAATACCAAATAGGCAGAAAATAGGTGTTGTGATGGAAAAAAAACCAAAAGTTGCTGTGATTATTCCCGTATACAATGAAGAAAAGTCAATCGAGAGGGTTGTCCGTGACGCTGACCGACATTTTTCAAAACACTATGACCATTATGATATCTTGGTTGTGAACGATGCGAGTACGGACTCTACGCTTAAAATTCTCAACGGCTTGAAGAAAGAAATCAAGAATCTGAAAGTCTACACAAACAAGAAGAACATGGGAAAAACGCAGACCGTTATGCGCGGCTTCGCACTCACAAATGCGGATATTATATCGTTTATAGACGCAGATTACCAGTATGATCCGAAAGATCTCGTCGCGGTCATTGCAAAAGTCCGGGAGGGGTATGATATCTGCAGCGGAAAGCGAAAAAACAGGCATGACACAATCTACCGGAAAATCCTTTCCAAGGGCTTCAATCTTTTCAACAGAGCTATGTTCGGAATCAAAATCAGCGATGTGAACTGTGGCCTTAAGGCGTTTAAGAGGGGAACCATGGACAAGATTAAATTAAAATATCTCAAGGCGCCCTGGTTTATTGACACGGAAACGCTGGCAAAGGCATACAAGCAGCATCTGAAAATAACGGAAGTGGACATCAGCCATTATCACCGGACAACAGGAAAATCAAAGATTAAAACGTACGCGCTCGTCACGGAAACGCTTTTCTACGGGCTGTTGCTGAAACGTGACCTGATGCGCAAGAACTAATATCGTGATCATGCATTCAACACAAGGAGCGGAATGACCTAAGCATGTCTAAATGTTAGGCGCTTGTCAGCTCCCGAATTTTCCATCTCAGTGTATTCCACACAAACCCTAGACGGAAGTAATACTTGCGGTACGCTTCTGAAAGCAACGCGGTAATCTGCTCCGGAGAAAGGTTTTCATGTCGGTACACCGGATGAAACTGCGTGTAGTGCGTGTAATCTTTGGTGAGAAGCCGCCCAGATGCTTCCATCTGGTCATAAAACCGAGTACCGGGATACGGTGTTGAGACTGCAAAGCGCGCGAGTGGAGTATTCAACCGGACTGCATACTTGATTGTATTTCTAACGGTTTCAACCGTGTCCCCGTCATATCCTATGATGTAAAATGCTGAGACCTTTATTCCGAGTTTGTCGCAGAATCGAATGATGTGCTCCTGGTGCTGCTGCTGCACGAGAAGGCGCTTGTTTTGCTTGGCTACTTCAGGATCATTCGTCTCAATGCCGACATTAAGGTTACGCAATCCCGCAGCGTACATCATCTTGAGGTTTTCCTCATTGAGGAGATCAAGCCGTGTCTCCATGCCCCATTGAATTTTTACATGGCGCTTCATGATCTCATCGCAAAATTCAGGAATGAAATTTCGGTTCAGACCGAACACGGGATCGCGGAATTGAACTCCCTTGATGTTATGCTTTTGCTGAAGCGACACAATATCATCCACGACTTTTTTTGGCGATCGTTGCCTAATCTTTGCTCCCTGGTATTCTCCATAGACACAATAGTACCTGCAGCTGTATGGACAGCCTTTGCTGGCCAGGAGGACCAAAAATGGACGCTTGTTGTTGGCGGGGGAATACCCATAGCGATGCAGCGGGAATCCGTCGTATGAGGGAGTAGGCAGGTCTTCAATCGTCGTTGCGCTCTTCACAAGAACATTTCCCTTCAATTGGTCCAACGACGTGAAATCATGCATAAAAAAAGGCTCCGGCTCTCCGATCAAAACGAAATCGCAGCCTCCGAAAAGATCCGGTCGGACAGAGACGAATGGGCCAAAGAATCCAACGGTTGCCTCAGGAAATTTCATTTTTAATTTCTGTCCTACCTCGTTCTCGTATTTATAATCCACAATGCTTCCATACAGGAGAATGAGATCGCTCGGCTGCTCAGGAAGCGATTCCTCATAATAGGTTACTGTATGGCCTTTCTCTCGCAAAATGGTCTGCAGAAAGGCGAATGAGATGACGGGGAGTCTCACCCATTTCCCTTTTATACGTTGCAGTATCTTCGAGGTTATCGTCGTTCCATAATCATCTGCCGTGCCAAACCCGCCGTTTAAGTCTTTGTTCATCGCTCCCTTAACATTCGGGTTGATGACTTGAACGAGTGATATTTTTAATGGCCTGCTCACGGTTTGCTCAGCGTTTTCCATGGGTGTTTGGCGAATGTGCATGGTATTTAAACTTTGTGCAAGGCAAGTTGCCCGGGATTACCGTCAATAAGCGTCTATTGTCAACTCATCGCGCTGCATACTTGTTGAAGAAATTATTTGTCCACGTTTCCGGAGTCTTCCTATTGTTGATCTCCACAGCGATGTGGTACGTGAATGGCTTTGGTTTTCTCTCCTTGATGTACGCAATCATGCTCCTGAGCCCCTCATCAAGGCTCACGTTCGTTTTGTAACCCAGTAACTTCCGAACTTTGTTTGCGCTGCACGCAGCTAGTTTCACTTCCTGAGGCCTTCCTGGCATGTATGTTGGCTTGAGTTTAAAATCGAGAAGCCCTGCAATCCTGCGCGCCAACTCGTTAATCGTAATAAATTCCTCGTCCGGCCCAATATTGATCACTTCCCCAATCACATTGTTCTGGAACGCGACTTTTTTCAGGCAGTCAATATCATCCTGGACGAACGAGAAACAGCGTTTCTGCTCGCCATCGCCATAAATAATCGGTTGTCTGCCCTGAAGCATGAGGTTAATCATGATTGATGCTACGTTTCTGTACGGATCGTCATATTTCTGCCGCGGCCCTATGATATTATGAGGAACAACGATGACATACTCCATGCCATGCACTTCAGCCAGATTTTTAAGGAGCAATTCAGACGCATATTTCGAGATTCCGTACGGATCCTGGGGCTTGCAGATGAGTTCCTCCGTGAATGGGACAACTTTCTGCGTGCCATATCGGGCCATGCTTGAGCAATGGACGAAACGTTGTACCTTGTTAGCGATTGAAGCGCTTATCACAGAGGCCGTTATCTGGTACGTATTTTGCGCAACAAGGCTTGGTGAAAATACGCTCAGCCCTTCATATGCTGTGCATGCGCAATGGTACATAATCTCCGTGCCTTTCGTTGCCTTCCTCATCGCTTCCAGGTCGCCGCAGTCGATCTTATGAAACTCAATCCCTTTGGGAACATTATCAGCGTAGCCGCCAATAAGGTTATCACAGCCCGCAACTTCACATCCTTCAGCAAGCATCGCGTCCGCAAGATGGCTTCCGAGAAATCCAGCTACTCCCGTGATAAACACCTTCTTTTTTGGCATAGCGTCTATGGGAAGAATTGAGGTTTAAAAATGTTGTTGTCTTCAATGCTCAAGAATAATCTCCTTATCTTTTCGCGCACTTTGAAGCGCTTCTGCGATGAGCGTTTTTTCAAGATCGATGATCCTTTGTGTCACGGGGCTTTTTGCATTGAGCGTATAGAGTTTAGTCTTTCCGTATCTGTGTGTTACCTTTACAATTCCTCTTTTTTCGAGCTCGCCCCAGTAGTTAAACAGAGACGCTCTTGAAATCTGCGCGCCTTTTGCAATATCAGTCTTGCTGAAGTCCATGCCTTTGTTCTCAAGGAGAAAATCAATGATGCGAAAGAGCAGGATACCCCTCAGAAACGTAAGTGAAAGCGGTTTTTCCACACTGTGCCTCATTCACCCTCTGCAAGTCTGGTCTCTGTAGGGGCTGCCTTCACGGGTGTCAACAATATGCTCATTAGAATATTCGATCACATTCTGCTCGAACGCAATCCTCAGCACATACACAAGATCCTGTTCAAGTGCGAATGAGCCTTTGTGTGCGCAGCTAATCTCCCCTTTTCCGCATATAGTAAAATACAAATATCCTTCGTCAATCGCTGTGCCCGGGCTGAACACGGGCTCATAATACGAATCCTGGGTTTTTACCAATCGTCATATTTTTTGGCTTTAGACCCGTCTTGTAGAAAATTGTGCCTCCCGGATATCCGGAGATGCAGGCAGGAGTGACATTAACAGCTACAACATGCGAGTATTTCTCATTTGTCATGATCGGATTGATAGCGGGGGGAACATAAACAACGGGTTCGCTCGGAGCTTCCTCAACCGGTGTTGCAACGGGTTCTTCCGGAGGCTGAGCCACAACCGCAGGCGCTTCTGCGACGGGGCACACGGGGCATTCCTTTGCGAGTTCCGCATAGTAATTCGCTTTGAACAATGTAAGCTCTCCATGCAAGTAAATGATCATGCCAAAGAGCACAAAAAGTACAAGAAGCATGACAATGGTTACTAAATTCTTTCTTGCGTCCATCATTTCAAGCCGCGCTCAGCGCATTCAGGCGAGCAGAACCAGTGGCGCTCTCCTTTAATTTCGCGCTCGACAACCTTTTCCTTGTCATTCGTTAAAGGCTTTCCGCAATGGGAACACACGCCAAAGTTAACCGGGTTCTTCTCACCCGCCATGAATCCTTCTTCTGTCGGGGATATTTCATCATCATCGAGGAGCTTATCACTGCCCTCTTCATCATAGATGTCTTCGTCCTGATCCCCATTATCATCATACTTACCCATACCACCACCTAACTCCCTTATAGAAACTGAGGGTTTTTTAATGTTTCGCTTTGTGGCGGCTTTTCATCCCCGTTGGAGTGTGCCGCTTCCAGTGCGTTGGCCTGTTAAACGTGTGAATATGCTCTACTTTCGTGAATTTCCCTTTCTTCCATTCATAAATAATTGGTTTTCCTGTCGGCAGCTCGAGCTTGGGGATATCCGCATCTGAGATGCGATCCAGATCTTTGATTATTGCGCGTAGACTATTACCGTGCGCAGAGACTAGTACATTCTTTCCAGCTTTGACTTTTGGAACAATCTCGCGTTTGAAATATGGAAGCGTTCTCTTGAGGGTATCCTTAAGCGATTCGCCTCCGGGAGGTGGAATGTCATAGCTCCTGCGCCATATGAATACTTTTTCCTTTCCATATTTCTTGCGCGCGTCGTCCTTATTCAGTCCTTGCAATTTACCATAGTATCGTTCATTCAGCGCACTGCTTTCGAACACCGGTATTTCCTTGCCCTGAAGCTGAATATGGCTCGACCAGTGCTTTTCTTTTCCATCATCGTGCATAAAAACTGCTGTGTAATCCTGCTCTGCGAGAATGATCATGAGTGTTTCCTGAGCGCGGGTGAGCTTTGAAGTGAATGCGATATCAAACCGCAGTGCTTTCAGATTATTGGCTGCAATCAGAGCCTCGTAGATCCCGTTCTCGCTCAACGGCACATCCACCCACCCCGTAAATCGATTTGAGAGATTCCATCTTGATTCTCCATGCCGTACGAGAACGAGATAGCTCATGCTCCGCTCCTGAAGTTTTTTCCCGCGTACTTCGCTTTCTTGCCGAGTTGCTCTTCAATGCGCAATAACTGATTATATTTTGCCAATCGTTCTGACCTGCACGGCGCCCCTGATTTGATCTGGCCTGAGCATATCCCCACTGACAAATCCGCTATGAAACTGTCTTCGGTTTCCCCAGAGCGATGGCTCACCATGACGCCCCATGAATTATCACGAGCCAATTGCGCGGCCGCAAGGCTCTCCGTCACGGTTCCAATCTGATTGACTTTCAATAACAATGCGTTGCACGCGTTGTGTTTCAGGGCGAGCCGGATTCGCTCGACATTCGTGACGAGCAGATCATCTCCAACGATCTGAATGTTTTTTCCGATGCTAGCGTTTATATTTTTGAACGCGTTGAAATCATCTTCCGCGAACGGGTCTTCTATCGTAACAATGTCATATTTTTTTACAAGCGCTTCATACCGGAGCTGAAGCTGGCCGGGAAGCATAGCCTTTCCCTCAACATTGTACGTTCCGTTTGCATAAAAAGAGGAAGCAGCCACATCCATCCCAATCTTTATCTTTCCCGAATACCCTGCCTGCTGAATCGCTTGTGTTAAGACTTCAAGGGGCTGCTCAATCGTGGTTAAAGGAGGAGCAAACCCGCCTTCATCCCCCACGTTCACGGCGTTCACACCATGTTTTTCCCTGAGAATCCCTTTGAGCACTTGATACGTCTCAGCGCCCATACGCAGCGCCTGTGAAAAACTTGAAGCGCCAATAGGAAGGAGCATGTATTCCTGAAAGTCAATCTGGTTTCCTGCGTGTTTTCCTCCATTTATTACGTTAAAACTCGGCACAGGCAAAAGGAATTGTTTTTTCTTCGCGAGTTTTCCAATGTGAGCGTACAATGGCGCTCCTGACGCGGCAGCGCCTGCCCGCGCAACGGCCATAGAAACCCCTAAAATCGCATTCGCTCCGAGTTTTTTCTTGTTCGGCGTGCCATCAAGCTGGCAAAGAAGTGTGTCCATAGCATACTGATCAAGAACGCTGTGTCCCTTGATTTTTTTCGCGATAGCCGAATTCACGTTCGCTACCGCTGTGAGCACTCCTTTTCCGCCATATCTCTTGCCACCGTCGCGTAATTCCCACGCTTCATGAATTCCGGTAGATGCCCCAGAAGGCACCATCGCAGAAAACTGTCCGTCTTTCGTCATTAAAGAAACCTCAACCGTAGGATTGCCCCGAGAATCTAAGACTTCCCGGGCTTTGATATCAAGAATCTTTGACACATGAACACCTCTTTATGAATCCTATAAGAAACAAGTTTAAAAAGATTTGGATCAATACGCACGGTTTTATAAGTAACTAAAAAGTGGTAACATTGCATAATGTTTTTAAATCAAAGGCGCTTTTCTTATCTCATGCAACGATCACAATACTTGCGCCCTCTTGACATGCTCGACCTGTACCTTGTTGAAAAAGGCTTAAAGCCTGCTACGCGACTAGCGTTTGATGCGACAGATACTCATCTCTCTCCATTTGTTCATCACGATGAACGACAGATGCCTTCGATGGCACACATCCGAGATAGATTTATCTCTGAATTTGTTCTGGAAGTTGAGAAGATGGTGTATGATACTGGAAGACCATACAGCGTCTTACCCATCCAGCCGCGCGTACTCACGAACAAACAGCCTCCGGTGACGATGGTGCATGATCTTCTTTGGATTCTTGTTGGGGATTCGCAGCCAAATCTCGAGAGACTCATTCATGCAAAATCTGATGTTGAATTTGGTGCGGCTTTTGGGTACCCTCCCGATGCGATCGCTGCCTTTGGCAAGGTTATTAACGGTGAGAAGAGAGATGGTCACTCTGTCCTTGTTGCCATGGCTCGGGCAGTGCACGCAGGGATTCCTATTCCTCCCTGGCTAGCCTATATCCCCTTCGTTCCTTCTGAGCTTGATATTGTTAACGGTAGATATTCTCCATCGGCGCAGGAGATGGGTGAGAGAAACAGAGCCTTTGTACTAAAACACAATCCCGTCCTCGCAATGCTTGCGGAGGGGCAATTGTATACAAGAAAAATGCCAGTATCTTGGGTTTTAGGAAGTAACGGTTCGTACTCATGCACGTTTACTCCAAAAAAAGTGATCTCTTAGACACAATCCGTCGGACAATTGAAAGATCTTGATTTAAGGATACAGATTATACTTGTGTATCTTCCTCACGATGAGCGTATCATAATCGCGAATGACGTGAGAAAACCTTTTTGTGAGGTCCATCATCACATCTCGAAACTGATCAAAGCTCTCACTCTCGATATCCAATTCGAAATTCCATTTTCCCAGCGCTTTGATGATGTACACAACCCGGCTCAGCGATTGGCAGTAATGCAGAAAGTCGCTAATGTGCGTGGGGTCATAGTCGCTGGCGTAGACGAGAATTTTGCAATGGAGTTGATTCAATGCATCATGATTTAGCACTATCGTGTACTTCGTGATCACCCGGTTTTGTAAAAGGCGGACCATTCGGTTCCGAATGGTGTCAGGTGCCACATCGCATTCCTTTGCAAGGGCAGCTACGGGTATTCGCGGATATCTGCAGAGAGCGCGCAGAATGGAGAGATCAAGTGCGTCCAAAGTGACTCCTCCTTTTTCAGCGCTATAGGAAATTTCACGTTGGGGTTTTCGGGAGGTATGTACAAGGTAGTCTCTCAGCAAGTACTCTCCCTTCAGATTTATGGAGAGGTCATGTTTACTGATGAAGAGATGGTACTGCTGATAGAGGCCTTCCATAAACGCATCGAGCTCGGTTACATGCTCAACCTTGATAACTAATCCCAGATCATAGCTGCCATCCAACTCGGCAAGCCAGACAAGCAGGGGGTTGCTGATAAGACGCTTGACAATCTCTTCTCTTTTAGCAGTGTCGGCATTATGAAATCGCAGCAACACCTTGTAAAAAACAGCATGCAGTTTTCCGGGGTCTACAATCGTCAACGCCTGCTGGATGACTCCCTTCTTGAAGAGCTGTTCAACCCGGTATCTCGCAGTTTCTTGCGAAATGCCTGCAATGCGTCCAAGCTGCGTATATGTAAGCCGTGAATTTTCATCGAGGGCGTGAAGGAGCTTTCTATCTTTTTTATCGACTTTCATAAATTTTATGATAATAAATGTTGATATATAAAGCTATCGTCTAAATAGTAAAAACTAGCTGTAAATCTTTATATATAACCGACATATTACTACTTGTATGGGGGTGCAAATATGAACATAAAATCAACACTTTTGGCGGCAGTGGGTCTTGCAGCTCTGGCTTGTGCAGATCCTGGACGCGAAGGTCCGTGGGGACGCAAAGTGGAAGTGGGTAGAACGACAACGACGTATCAGGGATCAGAACATGAGGTTGTGGTCTATGAAACGCGGCATGGCTTTCATGTGGTGAGCGATTTTGCCAGCGGCATGGACTTTGAAAGGGATGGCCTAGTCGGGGCTTTAGAAGACCAATCTAGTGGCGATAGGGATACCCGTGAAAGATACCTCCGTATAGTCAACGATAATGAACTCTGGAAAGAAGCCACTTCGGCGCTAAGTGAGGGGCTCGAATCCGGGCTTAGGAGCGCGGGGTGGACGTGGCAAGAATAAAAAGAATTATTCACAATCCGTCGGACAATTGAATTGATTCTCTCCGGATGTGCCATCCTTAATAAGAAGCGCGTCACACACACCATTCCCGCAATGCTCAAGCTCGGGCTGCTGCGCGCATATTCCAATATCTCCAATCTCTTCGCCTTGAAGCCCCCTATACCCCTGAAGGTCTGACTTCACTCTAACCGTGAAGTTATGCAAACAGAAAGTGTCAGAGGGACATGCGTATTGCCCAAGTCCATCACATATGCAATAGTCCTCAAGTGTGCATCTCAATCTGAAATACGGCCCTTTGCACACGGGCTGGAATAATCCACCCGCGTTCAAGCATGAAGTCTCCGTGATTGTGAAATTGGAGTAAAAACAATTAATAGACGGCCTGCACGACGTTGTGCCGTCAAAATTGCACTCGCACTCTTTGCAGTCCTCAACAAACTGATCTCCGGGGCGATATGCGCCACACGTAGCATTCGGATACAGAGTATTTCCAACGCACGCAATACCACACCATCTGTAATCCGCCCTCACTGTTTTTTTGCATAGTACCGCTTCACGATTGCATATGCTTCTGCATCCGGAAAGATCACATTCGTTTCGTTTGTATTCCCTGAATGAGCCCTCGCATTGTCTTGTACAAGATGAAAAGCTGCCGGATGTCAGGTTTTGTGAAGCACAATCCTGTAAGCATATCTGTCTTGTATCCTCCGCTGTGGCAACGCACGTATCATAAGTTTGAACGCACGCATCTTTACATATGTCCTGGTCCGCGACACACCCAAGAAACGCAGCTTTCTTAGTCTCCTTGCAATCCAGTTTGCATGCTGAGATTGCGGTTTTCTGCTCAGGTGTAAATGCCGCTGCAAGCACTAGTGATGCTACAAGAAGCCCTATGATGATGAATATAAGATATCCCCTCATACGTACTGGGATTTCCTTAGCTATTAAATGGATTATGCTATTAAAAACAATATGTTAGAACCGTGATTACCCAATATACTGCTGCCGATCCTCGTGTGATTCTTCGTCTCCCGCAAGCATGGCTGCATCGTCTTGCTTAGGTTTCTGCAATTTTTTGGAATCAATTGAAAATCCGAATCGTTTTTGAAGCACTTTGACAAGCTCCGCAGCCCCTTGAGGATCTACGGCCATAGGATGGCCATGCGTTTCAGCGAGAAGCGCGACTGCAGGAATGTTGTGCTGTCCGGCAATGCCAACAAGCACACCGGTTATTCCAATGATTGGGCCTACAACGCCATACAGCTCTTCCTTAAGGCCGAGTTTTTTATACGCACTGACAATGCTCGGAATCGACCCTGCGCAATACACTTTGGGATGTTCGGGCGCTTCATGTAGTCCTATTCCTCCCAGCGTCACGATTTCCTGCACGTTAGCATGCTTCGTCAACGCAATGAGCTCTTCACAAAACGTGTAGCATCCCCGCTCGTCAACGGGCTGCACGTCCCCAGCGAGAAAGAGAACATCCTTTGACCTCACGCGCACGTGATACAGAGATAGCTCAGGCAGTTTCACGAGATTTTTCGGCTGAACAAAGACAGAATGCGGCAGTGAATGGGAGAAAAACGTCACAACCTTCTTCGCTTTCAATTCCATGATGAGAAAATCAGCCGCGACCCTTCCCACATTGCCAATCCCGGGAAGCCCCTCAATAAGCACGGGTTTAGAAAGCTTCGGAAGTTTGCCTTGTATTGTCCATGCCCCCATAAAAAACTCGTCATTAAAGAAAGTATATAAACGTTATGATTGGTTTGCTTCAATCTCTTTTTTCGCCTTCCTTCTGTACTCTCCATACTTGTCTTCAGGAGAATACTTCGCGGGGTACGGCTGGACTGCTTCCCCACCGCAAGAACACGGTTTTTGAAGCGTGTACTGGCCGCAGGTTTTGCATTTGAGCAAGGCTTTCATGTTGCCTCTTTGCGCTCGAAAGCAACAGTCTCTCCCATCATGTGTTGTGCCGTGTCGATCGCTTTCTTGAGCCTGCGCTCAGCATCTTTAAAATCGAGCGATTTCACTGCAACAAGATATGCACCTGCACCCTTGTATTTGAGTGTGATCTCTTTATCCTCTGCGATGATCTTTAAGAGCGTTCCCTTGATCCGTTCAATCCCGTCATGGGCAAAACTGGTGATTTTGAGGTCTCCGCGAATCTCGACTTCCTGCGGCTTCATGCGCGTCGTGATCATCTCTGTAAGATCATCCGCGGATTTCTTGTCCACTCCTAAATCGACAAGATTCGCAGCCCCATTCGCGACATCCACAAAGCAAAATCGAAGTTCTCTGTACTCTTTCGAAATCGCAGCCATGACCTGGTCATAGAATTGCTTGGGCTCTTTCTTGTATTTTTTTGCGACCTGCTCAACAATCTTCTCCGAGGTTTGCTCCATCTTGATTTCGGAGAGTTTTCTGCGCTTCTGGCTCTCGTTCACCCTGCGCAGGCTGAGGTCAATATGCCCCTTTTCCTTGTTAATGCGAAGAATGACGCAGACAATCTTTTTCCCTTCGGCTACGAACTCGCGGAGGTTTCTGATGCGCCCCGGGCTGATCTCAGAGATATGAATTAATCCGGAGCGCCCATACTCATCCAGATCGACAAATACGGAATGATGATAAATATTCGTGACCGTGCAGAGCACGAGTTCTCCTTCCTCTGGATATCCTTGTTTTCGGAGAAACATTTACTCAAGAACCTCAAGAATCTGAGCCTTGACGTGGCTCTTGCCCCCTGTAGGCTGGCTCAGAACTTTTCCGCACACCAGACATTTGACTTCAATAGAGCTCTTGCCGAACGTGATCTGCTCGTTCTTGCATTTCGGGCATCTGATCTTGATGAATTTGCTCGATGATTCCTTTTTTCTCATGTGTCCAAAGAATGGGCGAGGATTTATAAAGCTTGTTGTTGGAGGTATTGCCACAGAGGGGATGAGTGTCGTCATGTATGGGGGCCGTTGAATCTCGGAACTATCTTCTATGGGTATCTTTTCCCAAAGGGGAACAAGCCCCCCTACAAAAATCAAGAAACAATCGAAACATTTATATATCGTATGGTATCTATCGGTATCATGAATACACAAATCAATGTAAGGATACCGCAAAAATTGCTTAGTTCAGTGAGGTCCTATTCTGACGAACATGGATATGGTTCGGTGCAGGACTTCATTAAAGAAACGATTAGGGAAAAATTGTTTGATGAACCTGAAATAAGCAAGGAAGAGTTGGCGCTTGTAAAGAAACTCGCTGACCTAACCGAAAAGAAAAAACTCTACGGGACAGAGAGGGAGTTATTTAGCAAGCTCAGGAGAAGATAGGAATGGAATATGAGGTTATTCCATCCGAATTTTTTCTAGAGCAGATTGATGAACTGAGTGATGAGGCCGCCAAACTAATTGAGGATAAATTACGTTTGGCAAAGATAAACCCGTTTAGGTTTAAGCGCATTGAAGGGTATTCCTTATTTCTTTTTAGGATTAGGTTTGAAGATAACCGAAAAGAAAAAAGAGTAGTCTACCTTGTTGACAAACCAAAAGTCAAAGTTCTTTGCATCTTAGACAGAAGCAGCGAATACAAGCAATTAAGGAAATTCCTAAAGGGCCATGGGTATCTCTGAGATATGCGAAATTAGGCAATCTGTTTCATTTTTTTTGAAGAAGGGTATATAAATAGCTTCCCAAGGATACATGTATCGGGGGTGAGCACATGAACGGCGCATTATATCTAAGAGACCCATACTTAAGAACGTTTGATGCTGAAGTGATTGAGGTCGTGGGCAATGAGATTGTGCTCTCGCACACCGCGTTTTATCCACAGAGCGGTGGCCAGCCGTCTGATACGGGAGTCCTCACAAAGGGAGAAGAAACCTATCGAGTTGTTGATGTCAGAAAAAAAGAGGGCAGGATCGTTCACCTTGTGGATCATGAGGGCATTCAGCCAGGCGATGGCGTTGAAGGAAGCATTGATTGGGATCACAGGTATCTCCTCATGCGCTACCACACCGCAGCGCACGTGCTCTCTGCGGTCATCCACAACGCGACAGGAGCCGAAATAACGGGCAATCAGCTCGGTGAGGATAAGGCGAGGATTGATTTTAACCTTGAGCAATTCGACCGCGATGCGATGAAAACGTATGAGCAGAAGGCGAATGAGCTCATCAAGGCAAACAAGCCCGTCACGATCAGATTCATTTCCCGAGAAGAGGCGGAAAAAATCCCCACATTATGCAAACTGGCGAAAGGACTTCCTGGGGATATTCAGGAAATTCGTGTAATCACTATTGAAGACCTCGACGAACAGGCGTGCGGCGGTTGTCACGTGAAGAACACGTCAGAAGTGGGAAGGATCAGCATCACGGCGATGGAAAATAAAGGAAAAAATAATCGCCGGTTGTATTTCATGATAGAAAAGTAAGAAAAGAAGAGTTTATCTCTTCTTCTTTTTCTTTGATGATTTCTTACCTGACTTCTTTTTCGCTTTCTTTGCCATTTACAATTCACCTCTGATCATGACTCTGATCATTTTTCTATTTAAATGTTTTGTTTTAAATCGTAAAAATCAGAAATAATTATTCGCTTTTCTCAATTTTAATCGCGGCAACCGGACATACCTCCTCCGCTTCCTTATTCTTCGGCAGGTCACTCTCGTCGATGATTTGCTTTTTCTCCTTTGCCTTGTCTCCAACCATCTCAAAATTTTCACAGCATGCGGTGCACGCCGCGCAGCCAATGCACGTCTCCTGGTCTACCCGAACGTTGAATTTTGTCATGATGCGGCCTCAAGCGTCGCTTTAATCCTGCGGACACCTGCGCTCACGGCTTCCTCTTTGAGAATTTTGAAGCGCCCAAGCTCTTTGGTATTCGCAACATGGGGGCCTCCGCAGATTTCTTTGCTAAACGACCCGACGGTATATACAGAAACCTGATCGGGATAGCGCGTTCCGAATTCTGACTGCGCTCCGCTGTGCAATGCTTCATGCAATGTCATCTCATGGCGCTGCACGTCAAGATGCTCCTTGATGTGTTTGTTGACCTCCGCCTCCACACCGCGGATCTCTTCGGCGGTCAATTTTCGGTCAAAATTAAAATCATACCGCAATCGCTCGGTAGTAATATTGCTTCCCTTCTGTCTTATGCTTGGATTCTTGAGAACTCTGCGCAGCGCTTCACCAAGGAGATGTGTCGCCGTGTGTAATTTCACCGTCGCATCCGAGGCGTCCGCAAGCCCACCTTTGAAGTGCTGCTCAGCTCCCCTGCGCGAGAGCTCCTGATGCTTCTCATACTCTTTCTGGAACGCCTCGACATCGACGCGCATGCGTTTTTCCTGAGCGAGCTCCTGGATCACTTCGATCGGGAATCCGTAGCTTTGGTACAAGAGGAACGCCTGCTGCGCGTCAATCTTTCCGAGTTTTGCGATACGGTCGAACTCCTTGAGGCCCTTGTCCAGCGTCCTTTGGAACTTCTCTTCCTCTCTCCGCAACTCTTCAATAATGAATGTGCGCCGGTCATGCAGTATGGGATAATCCGCTTGGAAAAGCTCAATGACCACTTTCGCAATTTCTTCGCACGCGTTCATCTTTGAGAGGTCCATGCCGAGCAATCGCAAATGCCGCAATGATCTGCGGATATACCTTCTCAGTACGTATCCCTGATCGACATTTGAAGGCGCAACGCCGCGCTCGTCTCCAAGAATAAATGTTGCTGCGCGCATATGATCCACAATAATCCTGAATGAACGGATGTTTTCGGGAGTTGGTTGGGTATTTGTAATCTCAGCAACTTTAGTTAGGATATTTTTCAATTCCTCAATCTCGAAAATATTTGTTTTTCCCTGCAATACCATCGTGACACGCTCGACTCCCAATCCCGTATCGACGTTTTTGTGCGCGAGCGGCTCATACTTCCCGCCATTCGTCTTATTGTACTGCATGAATACGTCATTCCAGATTTCAACCCAGCGTGTATCCTTTGGATCGAATTTTTTCGGAGCGTGATCGTCATTAGGAGCCCAGTAAAACATCTCTGTGTCCGGACCGCAGGGTCCTGTGCTCCCTGCCGGGCCCCACCAATTATCTGATTTGAGAAGATACGCTATTCTCTCCTTTGGAACTCCAAGGCTCATCCACACGTTCGCGGCGTCATCGTCTCGTGGCGCGTCATCATCTCCGGCAAAGCATGAAACCGCAAGCCGTTTCGGATCAAGGCCTAACCAGTGTTTTGACGTGAGGAACTCCCAGCTCCATGCAATCGCGTCCTTTTTGAAATAATCCCCAAGAGACCAGTTCCCAAGCATCTCAAAGAACGTCGTATGCGTTTCATCACCCACTTCGTCAATATCCTGCGTCCTGATGCATTTCTGAACATTTACGAGACGCTTTCCCAGAGGATGTTTTTGCCCCATCAAAAAGGGAACTAACGGATGCATGCCCGCAGTCGTAAACAAAACCGTTGGATCATGCTCCGGAATGAGAGGAGCGCTATGAATAACCGCATGGCCTTTCTCCTTGAAAAACGCGATATACGTGTCTATAAGCTGTTTCCGGTTCATATCGGGGAATGAATCATAACCCCTTTAAAATCTTTGCCGTGACTCCAGCAATGCCCACGCGTATGGAACCCGCTCTGCGAATGGGGTATGAAACAATTGATTCACCAGGCCAGGAAAATCAACGGTGCGCCTGCAGAGCTGCTGCACAACTTCAAAGCTTTTATGCTCAACTGCGGAGTCGATTTCCTCAAGCAATTGCGCACAGTGTGAAACTTTGTAGCGTAAAGTCATCCGAGGGTTCTCATAGTTCTCCGGATGTCCATTTTGATCGAAATACATATCGAGTTTTCGCAAAGCTGCCGCATCATCAGTGCTCAGAGCCGTTCGTAGCCCCGCTTTGGCCTCTGCAGGAAGCGTGCTGCAGACATGCTTGAGCATATGTTCAATATGCTGTCGGTTGCGATCGAATTCCTTAAGATGCTCGGGGATGTTATGCTGCTCATGGTAGATGCGCTCGCCATGCTCACGGGCGATCATCCATCCATAGACTTCAGCAACCAGCTCCATACCGTTTCGCTGAGCCAGCGAGAAAGAGCCCCGTTCCATAATCCAATGCACGCAGTAATCGACAAAGTGCATCATCTCATGTGCAATCTCGTGGCGCGGGAGCTTGCCATATAAGATAGAAAGATGGACCTTTGTGCGATTCGCGTAGGATTCCCAATCATTGCTCACGTGGAGATCCAGGCGGCCTTGAAGCTCCTGCGCGCGGTGCGGTATCCCGACGATTCCGCAAATATCCGGTATGAATGTTGGGGCAATTTCAAGCGCGAATTTCGTGAGTTCCTCATTATCTGCCATGGCCAAGCAAAGTGCGGTTTATGTTTTAAACCTTTGCGAGGGTTTTTAAAGTAAAAAGCACTTTCATCTCCCATGATTGAGCTCAAGGGTGAGCATTGTCCATTATTATTCGATAAGTGGAGGCCTGAACAATTTACAGAGATCTCCAGTGAAGGCTCTGAAAAGCTGCGTCAATTCTACCACTTCCCGTTTGCCTGGGTTACGATTACTTCAGGTGATGTCTATTTTCCCATGCATTTCATTAATGCTACTCAAATGCCTAAACATTATCCTTACCCTATCGATGTGCTCTTCGAGCCGCAAATTCTGGAGATGTATCACGATGCAAAAACATACATGGGAGCGGTTTTAAAAACGGCTGCAAGAATTCATCCGGAGTTGGCCGCCGTTGATATTGATCGGCAATCTTTCTTTGGGAGAAACACCGTATTTTTATTGAGCATGGATTACGCTAATAAACCAGACTTATTCAGGGATGTTTCGGCCAGAACGGCCTTTGCCAATGAGATGTATAGCTCTCTTCTCGAAATGCTTGCTCGCGAGTTTACAGCTATTGAAGTCCACGATGAGCAGGGATATGTCCTTGGCTTTCCTCTTGGCGAATGTCGACGCGCCAAGCTTCCGTGTGATGTTGAGATTTACACAGACGTGCATCCAGACAACGAAATAAATTCCGGAAGTTTGCACATGACTGTCGTTTCAAATGAGCACGCGACTCCTCAAAATCATGGGCAAGTGCTTGAGAGCATTATGCGTCACATCCGGGAGAATTTCGCCGATAGATTGCATAAATACAATGGTCTCCATGTATGCTTTAGCCAGAAGGGAAATGGCACTGACTGGATTATTGATCTCTCAAAGGTTAGGCCGGCAAAAAAACTTGAAGGAAGGCTTGCTCGGCAGCAGATTCCTGCTTAGTTTGAATTCTCAAGGAACCCCGCCTGCAAAAGGGTGGACTCCTATTAATTAAACTCAAGGCAATGGTTTTATGTCTCACTTGCTAAACACTTTCTCCAGAACATCGCTCGTGAACAGCGCAATTGCTCTCGCCTGCGCGTCATTTGGAGAAAACGCGCTCTGCTTCGTGTGCACGGAAGAAATCCTGACTTGGTTGATGAGATGAATCTGTTCAGACAATCCAGGATCAAGCGCAATGTTTTTCTCAGAGAGCTTCGCAACGAGTTTTCCCAATCCGATGCCTGGGCTCGTCTCTAAGAGGTCCTTTCCTGCAGACTCAAAGTATTTACGGTGCAGCGCAGTCTCAAGAATCCTCCCACAGAGAATGACCGCGCTCCGATAACATTGATGCTCCATGCACTTGTTGAGCTCATGGATGTCAGCGAGCACTTCTTCTTTTATCTCCGCCGGTATATGTTCAGGTACTTTGAAAACCCGCAGCGTTTCCTGGTTGTCCTGAATCTCCGCGACAAGCGATGCGAGTTTTTCCGTGCTCGCCATTAGGTTCTTCATATCGTTCCCGCCTGAATACAGCTCAAGCTCGTTCACGAGCTGAAGCACTTGAGACAATCCCCTTCCAGTAATTTCCATCTTGAGCTTTTCAGATTTTTCCGAGAGCGTCTTGATATGCCTTGGAATAGAACGCTGCAGCGTCTCGATACGTGCGCGTTCATAATCAAACACACCAGAAGGACTCGGTTTTACGCGCAGATCAATCTTTTTTCCGGAGAGCGTCTTCACGTCCTGATGCAACGTGTGCACTTCCCGCGCGAAGTCTGTGAGGAACATTAGCATCTCATGAATATCCGAAGTATTTATAGTTTGTGTTCGATAAATGTTTATAAAGGCATGGAAGACTTCAATGGTATGAAGCCATTTACTCGGGTGGAGACCCATGCAACCTACCCCTATTCAATGCCCTGTGTGAACATGAGCTTTTATCACGATGATCTGCGCACGCTGGTTGTGCTCTCAGGCTTTTATAATGATTTCAAAATTGAAAGCCTTGAAGCCCCTGATGTTTGGATAAACGCAGATGGTGCTGAGGAACATACGAGAACGCATGGGAGTATCGATGACGTTATCGCTTTATATGAACCGAGTTTATCTCCAGACATGATTGAACAGTTGAAGCTTATCCTTCCGTACCTGCGCGACCATGCAAAACCGCATCCTTCGTGGATTGTTGAGGAGTTTTGGCCGAAGTCTGAGCCAAAACGTCCAGAACGTCGCAACATTTTGCAGTGGATTAGGTCTAGACGCGGTGTTCCCGGGTATTAACCCCAAGACGCTTATCAGCTTTAAAACGCGCTCAACGTCCTCTGCTCCTGTCCTTTCAGCAATCTGCTTTCTTTGAGAATCTGAGTGATGTCATAATTAAACTTCCTCCGCGCAAGACTATCGGCATATTTTAGCATCAATTCCTTTGACGCGAACACAATCGGTTTTAAACCCACAGACTTTCGCGTCGCCTCCCTCACAACCCACACACCTAACGGCGCGATATATTCATTCGTAATAAACCGCAGGACAAGAATCCCGGCTTGCCGCTTCTCCCGCTGCAGCATTTCAAGAACCCCAAGCCTGCACGCGTAATAGCCTCCTGCCGTCTCTTCCACATACGTCGCCCTCCCAAAAACCGATTCATAATCTGTCGTCCACTGCCCGGGTTTTGGGGTGTACATTTCAAAGAGCTCATAGCTCCACGGCTGCGGAAAACAGAGGACGAGAAAATTATTCCCAAGATACCCTCCAAAATAAGCTGCGTACTCATGCTGTGCGTAATCTTTAATCTCTTCAATAATGCTCAGGCCCAGCGTGTCATCCGTCGCCGTAATCGACCAGCGCGTGGGCACGAGTTTCCTGTTCTTCCCTATGCCAAAATTCCCAATCGAGAGCGCTCGTGAAAGAAAGTTCTCATCAAATCCAGACTCATACAGCGATACGAGCGCATCTTTCGCCTTCAAGTCCGTATCGCTCACCGCCCGATCCACTTTAGTATGGATTTTCGGGTTTGACGTGATGTCAACATCTTTGAGCGAGGCGCTTTGGCCCAACGGTGCCGCGTGCGGATCAATATTCAAGTGGAACACTGGCGTCTGCTCAAGGTGAAGCTCAACATCAACAGGCTGTGACGCCATTCCAATCTCCTGAGCGGCGTCGAGAAATCGACTTGTATCCTTCACATGGGCGGAAAACCGAGAGTTAATCAGCGCGGTGCGAAGCTGCACTACGTCCGGAATCTGATAATTCTCCTGCGCCCAGAACCTTGGCGAATCATACTTCCAGACGTCCTCCTTGATCTCTCCTGGAGCGAGGATGCCCACGTTGACTTTGGGATACCCATACCTGCCAACAAACGGCGCTGGACTCAATCCCGAGAAGTCCTGCTTGCCCTCCATGTTGACGATCTTGAACAGCGCTTCTGCTTTCGCAAGCACGGGGCAGTTCATATGCTGATGCCCTTCCTCGTTGCAGATGATGCAGGTGATTCTCATGAAAGCTGTTTTTCGTAATGATACATGAGTGGTCGAGTGCCGATTGTACTGATGTCGACTGTGGCTCTTTTTAGATGATCGTCAATAAGCACATTAACGCTATACCAAGGATTGCTTTGTATTATGACTTGGAGCTTTATCCCGCGATGCAATACCCCGTCGACCTCTATCATCTCTTCTCTACCATGGTCGCGCGCGTACGTGATTATATCCTCCCGTATCTTTTCATCCTTGTCGCCGTGAAAGATGCGATCGCAGAGGCTTCTGAGAGTATTCATCTTGAGAGGGAAGTGAGCAATCTATAAATAATTTCTCAGTCTGTAAGCATGAATGAGATCGCAGGGAGTCCTGGATAAGTTCCCCGCGCTTCCGTTTTTCTGTATATCTTGGGAAGGCTCTCGATCTTTGAAGCTTGCAATCCGGCAAGGATGCTCACAGCTGTGGGGGTCATCATTTCACGGTTATACTGGGATGACTTTTGCCACACGAATCCCTGCTCTTTGAGAATGTGCTCCGTTGCGGGAGCCGGCACGGGAAACGTACCGTGCGAAAATGTCACGGTCCCATTGCCCACATTAAGATATCCAAGGTATAAGACTTCCGTTATGCCCATCTCCTCTAATCCGGATATGACTCCCATCGTATCTATGAGTATATCCTGCGCTTCATGCAGCACGGCTTCGCCGTGGTTTTTCAGGAGAGGATGATGCGCGTGCACATAACGCTCCGCTTTGCATAGCACGGTGAGAATCGCTCTTGCTTTTTCCTGGTAGTGAGGCGAATGCCCTTGCAGCGCGCTTGTTAATAGCCTAAATGCCTCATGTTCGTGCAAGTGCGGGTCATTTTTCGTCAATTGGATGCTCATCCTCCAGACATTGTCTTCGCGCATAGCGTCAACAGTCGCTTTTCCTAAAAGTCCCGCAGCCCTGCGCATGGACGGCACGACGGATGCCGCTCCTAATCCGATAAGTCCGGCGCAGAAGATATCCCCCGCAAGCCCGTTCCGCGTATCGATAATAAGCCTCATTTAAGAGCCGACGGAGCGGAAATATAATAAAATTTCGAAAATGATGAGCAAAACGATCATAAGCTCTAGGAGGATGTTATAATCCTCCGATATTTTTGCGGAGACCATGTTGTAGATGTCCTCAATGACCGCAAGCCGTTTTTCAATAGAAGTTCTCCATTTGTCGAGATATAATTTCTGGCTGATGAGGCCATAGAGTTTTCCCGTATACCAATCTCCGAATAATCTGAGGCTTTTGTCAATTGCCTCAAGGTCGCCGTAGCGCTCCGTTCTGATTTGGATGATGCGATTGAGCAACTGCTTTGACCGCATAAACCTTCGAATGCCGCGAATATCCACAAATCCGCTCACTTCCTCAACTTCCTGCGCGATTTGCCCATCGAGAATTCTCAGGTTCAGTAATTGAATGTTCGCGATTTCAATAATTGCTTTGCTTTCCGTGTAATTGCCCTCTTTATCAAGCACAAATGCTCCGTCCCAATCAACCACCACAAGGTCTTCATTCGTGTATCGTATCTGGTTTTTCATGCTTTCCTGGACTTCGGTCTCCGTAAACGTGTACGGCTCATTCTTCATGAGCGAGACCATCTTCTCCCTGTTTTTCTCTATGAAGGAGTCCACGGTTTTGAAGTCTTTCACGCAAAAAAACACGTATTCCTCTATTGCATCTGCGGGATCATACGCTTTTGCAATCTTGATGCATTCATCATCGAGCTCATCGCGCAGCTTCGAGACAAATCCCAAATCAAATTCAGTGTCTTCCACTCGTGCCTCAATAACGATATTCTTGTCTGAGAACGATTTCACCTTAAACTCAACATCATTTCCAGAGATTTGCTTGGTTACCTTTTGCAGCAGGTCATATTTGGGAAAGTACTCCTCATAATTCGGAGCTCGTTTCTTCGGGACTATGGCCTCATCCTTTCTCCTTCGCTTCTTCTCAATCGCTTTTTTGTATGCGATCGTATACGTATAGATGAGTGTTCCGCGCATGCACTTTTAGAAGGGTGTAGCCTTAATATAGCTTCCGAAGTGGCTACTTGGAGCTCAATAGCGCCCATATGTATGGAATTATGAGTCAATAAGCCTTATTCTCAGAACATAAAACGAGGCAGTTTATAAAGCATTATACACTCTCATTTAGTATGACAAACCCACGATTAGAGTGTGCTGTATCCCATTGTCATAGCTTTGCTGAAACGGGTATGCTCGATGAAGCCCGTGTTGAATTAGAAACTGCTCAAGATCTGCTCCAGGATGAAATTGAACGAACGGGAAAGGAGAACCTTGAAACTCATCTTTTGATGCCCGAGCTTAATCTGCCAAGAGTTACCCCTGATGAATCTTTTGCAGCATTTGAGACAGCAGCATATCGTCTAGGTGTGGAAAATGCATTTGGATATGCCCAGCACTTTTATGAGCGAGGCGATAATAAAGCGGCTCGCGGCTGGCTTTCGTATGCGAAAACGCTTGCAAAGAAGAATGGAATGAATATTGGATCAAGAGTCAGGGAAATAAAAGCGCAGTATGGAGACAAAACGCGGTTTCTGGGATTTTAACGCATCAATGACAAACCTTTAACCCCTTCTTCGCCAAATATTGCTGATGATATTCTTCAGCCCGATAAAATGGGGCTTCTAGCACAATTCCTGTAGCAACTGGCTTTGAGATTGTTTTCTGCACTTCCGCTTTTACTTTTTCAGCAATCTTTTTCTGCTCGACAGAATGATAGAAGACTGCGGAGCGATATTGCGTTCCGTGATCCGGACCTTGCCTGTTCATTTGCGTCGGATCATGCATCTTGAAAAAATGCTGCACAAGTATCTCATATGCAATGATTTGTGGATCAAACGTAACTTCAACAGCTTCCGCATGCCCCGTTGTATCTGTACAGACTTCATGATACGAAGGATCTTTTGTTTCTCCGCCCGTGTAACCCACACGAGTTGAAATCACGCCTTTCATCTGTCTAAACGAGTCTTCTACACCCCAGAAGCAGCCTGCGGCGAACGTCGCTTTTTCGTGTTTTTTTGTTTCTTTCATATCCCACCGTAAAAGCCAGGCATATAAATACGTTTTCCCAAATTAAGCCGGAATTTAGGAAACACATAAATACTGCCATTTTTTGCTGTTTAATAATGCCTGCCAAAGAAATCTCTCTCGACAACGCCAAACAAGACAAACTCTTCTACTTCGTCGCGAATGTCGTCGTATATCGCGAAAGCGATGGCCGTTGTTTAATCCTTAAAAGAGACCCGCGCGAGAAAGTCCATCCGGGAAAATATGCAGTCCCGGGAGGAAAGCTCGAATGGTCGAATCTTGATCTCAGAAAACCGACGCGCATGAACGGAGAAGTGTTTGACTTTGAAGACGCGGTCGAAGGTTTATTGGCAAGGGAAGTGCACGAGGAAGCAGGCATAACAATTCATCCTGCATTGCAGTATATCAACAGCATCGCGTTTGTGAGACCTGACGGCATCCCCGTCATCATGGTCAAATTTGCCGCGAAGTACAATTCAGGATCCGTCATTCTGGAAGAAGGCGGCTTCACAGATTATGCCTGGGTGAATGCTGAAGAAGTCAAGAAATACGATTGCATTCTTGGTGTGAAGGAAGAAGTGAAGAAGACAATAACCTTGTTTTTCACATAGGCAGATATCCTGTCCTTTACCTGTTGACTTTGTTTGTCTGCAATTTATACATCCTAATTACTTATATTATACACGCTAAACCATTATAAACGCCCGAGCAAGTGCCAGAACATGAATGTTCTGCTTCCAAAAGCTCCCTCTCTGGGCATTTCAACCATCCAAACCAGGGTGAGAGAGACGCTTTCGCGTTATTCCTTTCACAGGAAGAGAGTCCTTCTACTGTGCGAAGACCAGACTCGAAACGCTCCCGCTAATGTTGTCTATCCCCTGATTGAAGAGGCAGTGCACGCTGACTCCCCGCTTGAGTTCCGCGTTCTGTTCGCTACGGGAATGCACCGGCCGCTGACGGGAAGCGAAGTCAGTCGCAAGCTCTCCATACTTCCTGCTAGTTGGCAATCGCATGATCCTCGCTTGACAAGAAATGACGTTAATCCACTCGTGGAGCGTGCCGATGTTATCATCGGTATTAGTACCACGGCCCCCCATGCGGTAGCGGGGTTTAGCGGGGGTGCAAAGTTATTGTGTCCTGGTGTCAGTAGCAGGAGACTTGTGATGTACACGCATCAGAGTGCGAGCTCAACATCCATTGGCAAATCGAGTAATGGGGCGCGCCAATTCATTGACAACTTGGAAGCAGAACTCGATCGCGAAAAAATATCGTTAAATTTTGTAATGAATGACGGCGAGCCGATTGCGCTGTGCGCGGGGACTTTCCCGGATGCGCACAAGGGAGCTGTGTCCTATAGTTGTTTATACCACATTCAGCGCTTACCCCGCTTAGACGGTGTGATTGCGCATGTTCCCCCCCGGTATAGTGATGTTTGGCAGGCGATTAAAGCAGTTTATCACACGCAAAGTGTCGTGCGCGACCATGGAACCCTCGTAATCACAGGAAAGTTCAGTGAGGGGCTAGGGCCGCTGCGGCAATATTTAGTGAGCGGATATGCCAAGATCATGGCGCCCCTATTGCCCTATATCCCGTCATGGGTGCATCCTTCCCTCGCAGCCAGTCAAAGGATGATACGCGGCGTGACAGACAGAATTAATGTATATATTTGCTCAGATGAGCTGCATGGATGCGAATGGAAGTTTCTCAGGCGCTTTCACGTTTACCGCATGTGTGCCGGAGAGATTGAGCAAATGAGGACACAACCGCACTATGAGCTTCATGATGCAATCAACCGGGCGCTCCTCGCCAAAGAGAATGCACAATAAATCAATTGTGCTGTAGAATCAAGGATTTCTGAAACCCTCTGCTAACTTTGTGTGTCTTTTTGATTCCAGAAGCTAACTGAAAGTAGATTGCATCCTTGGCGTGAAGGAAGAAATTGAGAAGACGATAAAGTTATTCTCACGCGATTAGTTTTTGTTCAATGGGAAGCGAGAGTTGGTAGGGAGCAAGCGCAACTTCTGGGACATTTGTATAATTAGTAATAATCAATTGGGAAAGTGTGCGGAGTGGTCTTTCAGGATGGATCTCAGCAATCCCCATCAATACAGAGAGCGCGGTGACACACCCAATTCCAAAATTCATGGCGGGGTGAGGATTCATGAATACTTCAGACGCTATTCCTGCAATACAACCCGTCATAGTCGCAAGGCCCAGATATATTGGGCCGAAAACCGGCTCAAGAAGTATGGAGAGCACTGAATCATGTTCGTCTGGATCAAGAGGGTCAACGGTGCCTTTGTGCCGTCTCCGCAGGATATCGAATGATCGATACATGCGTCCCAGATATCTTGGTAGTACAAGCTTCTCTACGAATTTAATTTCGCTTATTTGTTTCGTTGTGAAATGATCCGAAGCATGAAAAACAGACCAACGAGTCCCGTTGCACGTCCTCTCGATATCCGTCACATAGCTGTATACTCTCTGCAGGAGATCTTGGTAGTCTTGCGCAATCTCCCGGATCTCTCCTGAAGCGTATTCGACCGACCATCCTGCGCAGATTTCCTCAATCTGCTCTGCGTAATGTATCTTATCCGTTTCGGTTCTCATTTTTTTTCTGTAATCCTCCAATTCATCTACCCTTGAGAAGTCTGTGTGAAATCGTGCGATTGTTTCTAGCGATGCCATGTTTAACCTAAGTCTGCGTTGATTTAAAAATACCAACTATGCTCAGTTTCTCCTTGGGATACATATATCCTCACCATAACCTTTATATAGTTTATAATGTTTATAACATTTATATGAACACCACCATAGCCATCTCCGGCGAATTGAAAGAGAAACTGCGCAACCTAGGGCGAGCAGGGGAATCATACGAGGACATCCTTCAACGCATGTATGAAGCCACGAAAGGCCAGCTCCTCATGAAGTATTTATACGATGAATCCGACGCTGTTCCCATTGACAAGGCCATAGCGGAAGCTCGCAAACGATGGCCAAAGTCGTAATCACGAGAGCGCTCCAGGAAGAAGTGCTGAGTCGCTTCAAAGCTCTCGCGCAAGATATCTTTCTGAGCATGAAATCATTAGAAGAGAATCCCCATAAAGGAAAGGCTATTGGTCACGTAGGCGGGATTGTCATCAAGGAAATCAAATATGAAAAATACAGATTCTATTGTATCACGGATGGTCATGTGCTTAAGTTTGGATCGGCAGACGAACTCGCGGTCTTGCTCATTAAGTTCGTGCGCATGTCAGAGAAAAAGGATCAGCAGAAAATCATTGGAGAAATCAAAAATATCTTAAGATCAATGGGTTTTGAAAAGTTTGGTGACAGATAAGTCTGCTTGTAATAAAAATAAAAACCCTTGCCATACATTGCTTAGTTGTCACATCAGCAGTTCCTCTAATACCGGTTTCTCAACAGACCCATCTTGTGGGAAAGCGTCATTCAAAAATTCTTCAACTTCACGAGATAAAGGAGTTCCCCCATGATCTTCACCAAATCCCCCATCTCTGTCTAAATGAAGATGGGTTATATCCAGGCAAGGTTCAAAGTACCTTCTTACAAATGGATATGTTCTTGTGTCAATAAAGTCAAAATAAAAATGAACTGCTTTAATGTCCGAATCACTTTCCTTAAAATGTTTTGTGACCTCTCTGCTGTTCGTTACTGCTACTCTGCCCGTGTAATCTTCAACATAAAACCCTCCACCTTCAGAAACGCTTCCCTTCACCCTTGTTATTCTACAACTGGAACCAAATAAACCGAAAGCATTGCGCACTTCCCAAGGGGGACCAAAAGAGCGCATAAATGAATTAACAATCCCTCTTGTTTCATTTTCAACCACGGTTTGATAATTCTCCACGACATCTGCAACAGTATTAAACTCATAAACTCTAAAACCATTCAGTTGTCTCTTTACGTAACCTAAAAAACGAGAAGGCCTGCCATGATAACCATTTAACCTCATCATTTCCTCAGGGCCGTTCACGCATGCTTCGATATACTCTCTTCTGTATTCCTCGGTTATGTCTCTCATAAATGGATTTAATTCCTTGTTTGTATTTTAATCTTTGGCTTATGAAGAATATAAACTATGCCCCCGCCGATGTCAAAAATCAGAGATTTTAACTGTCGGTGACATTACTTCGCAACGCCGTGTAAGATACTGGAACGGCATTCGAAACCTCTAACGTTTCACCTTAAACATTTTTCCGTGACCGGGAATGACATAATCTGCCATTTCTAAAATTCTTTTACGAGACTCGATTAATTTGTCCATGTCCATTCCTTTTGCTTGTGAATGGTCTTTTTGACTAATGTTGAATACTTGTTTTTCTCCGTCAAGCCACCAGATAACATCACCAGCAATTGCGATCTTGCCTTTCGGAGTATTTACAATGAGTGAGAGGTGCTCCTCCACATGTCCAGGAGTCTCAATAATCTCTATGTCCTTTCCCAATGCATGCTTGTCAAATTCCAGCAATAGATCCTTGTCATAGATCAAGTTAGTATCAAATGTAATGAACTTTGCGTTCTCAAATATCCCCGCTAGTAAAACGTGATCGGGATGGCGATGGGATAAGAAAACATAGTTAATCTCTGTGGTGGTTAAGCCTTCTTTGTTTAGTGCTGCTAATAATCTTTCACGATTGCAACCGGGGTCAGTAATTATTTTTTTATCTTCCGTTGTAATCAAACAGGCAGTAGAGCTTGCCACCCAACCCTTCGCAAGTTGCTTTGCATATCCTTCGACTAAAACTTTTACTTCAGCCATAAATAACGACCTTAATTGTACTTGTTTCTTTTACTTATTTAACAGGTAATGCCCCCGCCGACAATAAAAATCTCACGATTTTTAAGCCGTCGGGTTCATTGCTACGCAATGCCCCCGCCGGGATTTGAACCCGGGTCAAAGCCTCTCTCCACTGGGAGCTTGAGCGCGAAGCGCGAAACTCCCGAATTTTGGTCAAGCTTTTGCGAACGCAAAAGATTGTGCGAGAGGGCTTTATGATTGTTCCCGTTGGAGATGCAATCCCCAATGCCGGACTACACTACAGGGGCATTTTTGAATTTGATTATGCCGTTCTTTTTAAAGGTGATTGATATCCCGGATCGAGGCGTTCAATCTCCACATCCACATGCCTGCCACTTGGAGCATGCGCTTCAATAATGATAGTGTGAAGGTCAACCTCTGTTTTCAAATGCGATGGCAGCATATGCGCCTGCACGGGGTGTGTTTCTGTGTGGAACGGAAATAATCCTTCGATCCTCTGGGAACTAAAGAAAATTCCTCCCGTGAGATTGTCTAATCCCGTTCTTGATGTTGCGACGACAAACCGCGGCTTCCCGTTGTCATATTGCACAGTATACGGGCCGACAGGCGCGTGCATCGCTCGCATGTACGCGATAAATCGGTCCGTTGCTTCGTCTGATGTCATGGGCATTGTTCTCACCTTCATTAGTGTGAATGCCGGAGGGGTGATTTGAACTCCCGACCTCATGATTATGAGTCATGCGCTCTAGATTTCCCGATTGGGGGCTTGACCGATGGTCAACCCCCGAATTTTTGGTTGAGCTTTTTTGCTCGCCAAAAAAGATCACCAGGCTGAGCTACTCCGGCGCGATCCTTTGCAGATTGCGAGGGCTTTTATAAAGGTTTTTATAGCGCAACGGGGATCGAAAACACTATTGTAGTAACTGTATAGTAGTGTCAAAAAGGAAAGGTTTATATATGGGTCGTAAATGCTTGAACGTATGGCTAAATCTCGTCACAAATCACCTAAATGTGAAGGGAGATTCTCAGAGCTCCGCACAGCACTTTTTCAGGTTGCTGATGATGTCAAAGACTTTGAAGAGGATCCACTATGGTCTGTAAGAAATCGTCGTGGGCTTGAGAAATTCAGGGAAATCATGGAAGCCGGAGATTATCTTCCTCCATCTCAGTACGACCGCAGAGACCCATATTTTGGCAATATGCGCGACACTTTGCGGGGAGACCCCTTAGTGGGAAATCAAGCTAACCACGCATTAAGTCTCGCACCGTTAATTTTTGAAGCACTTCGTAGTAGCCTGAAAATGGATGTAGAGCGCGCGAGGAGCATGGTCCAGGAGATCGATGTGGGTACACTTGAGCTTGAGCTTGGAATTATTGAAGCTTCGGAAATTACACGAGCAAATTTAGATCTTCTCAGTCGACTCAACGCTGGAGAGTTGAGGGATATTCTCGGCATGATTGCCGAAAGGGACTGGACGATTACTGCGAACTCGGTCGAGACAGCGGTTATCGATGACTATGCACAGTTGTATGTAACTCATCCAAAATTATTGGATGCACTGCGCCTTTTTCATAAGGGAGTGTATCGCCTGGATAAAGAGCTGGGTATTGACATGGCAAATGTCGTGTTGCCAAGGACGGTTCCCCTTCCAAACGATCATAAGGACAGAAAAAACGGTACTCATTTGTGTGATCTCAAGGGATATGTACTCCGCGCTGAATTCGGTCCAGGCATGAACACGGAAGGCACATTGGTAGCCTCAGCGCCATACAGGATTGAGGTGTATAAGGAAGATCGAGAAGCCAGTGGGCATGGTAATTATATCCCCGTTTTTGGAATGAGTTTTTTCATCAGGCATCCTGACATTATGGTGGTTGCTCAAATTCAAGATATCCGCGGGGCCAGAGTGCCGGAATGCACAACGCTTGGCTTGGCAGCACTCACGATCGCTGAGAGACTTGGAAGTGTTATGGGATTTAAGCAAATCGAGACATATAGCCGCCACAATCATCCTTTGCTTTTGTTGTATCCTGGAGATGAAGAGAGAATGCATCCCATTATTAAAATGAATTTTGAGGAACCAGCCCATATTTTAAAATGGGAACCGCTTCAGGATAGGGAAAAGGGACCAATTCTAGGTTATAGGAAGCGATTGTAACCAGATTTTTCCGCCGTTACCTTTAAAAACCGGACAATACCCCGCAGGGTTATGGCCATAAATCCTCAGGCAGCGGAGCTCAATAATGTCTTGGGGCACAATAACCCAGCAGTCCTCAGGCTGTTATCAGATCGAGGTAAGGCGATTTACTTTCCTAAAGAGGGCATTGTCGCGCAAAGCGCGGAAGCTAAAGGAAAACGCATAAACGCGACCGCAGGCATCGCGGTTGAGGATGACGGAAGCCCTATGCACTTGAAGCCGATCGCCGAAAAGATCCTTCTAGATCCTAAAGACGTTTTTACATACGCCTCAAGCTTTGGAAAGCAGGAGCTCAGGGAGGATTGGAAGCAGCATATCAAGGATGAAAATCCGAGTGTTACAGAAAGGATGAGCATGCCCGTTGCAACGGGAGCGTTAACGCATGGCCTCAGTGTGGCAGGCTATCTATTTGTAAACCCTGGCGATCGCATTTACATCTGCGATAAATTCTGGGGAAACTACAGGCTGATCTTTGAGGCAACGTATGGCGCGCAGCTCGAAACATATAATACGTTTGCGGAAGGGCATCTTGACATTCAGAGTTTGCGTGAAAAACTGAAGAGGCCCGGGAAAAAAATACTGCTGCTGAATTTTCCAAATAATCCGGCAGGGTACTCACCAACCATTGACGAGGCGGACAGTATCTTAGATGCTGTTCGTGAATCTGCCGATGAGGGCAATGACATCGCTGTACTCGTTGATGATGCCTACTTCGGACTGACGTATGAGCCGGGAATATTACGGGAGAGTCTCTTTGGACGGCTGGCGCGTCTGCATAAAAATGTAATAGCCGTGAAAATTGACGGCCCCACAAAAGAGGCGTATGTCTGGGGACTGCGTGTCGGCTTTCTGACATTTTCGTATCAAGGCATCAGTGAGGAAGCATGCAAAGCATTGGAGGCTAAAACAGCCGGAGCAGTAAGAGGCACGATCTCCAATGTAGCACATCTTTCCCAAAGCCTCATCCTTCACGCGCTTCGCTCGGCTGAGTATGCCACTGAAAAAAAGAGGACATACGCGATCCTCAAGGCAAGATACGATGAGGTGAAGCGGGTATTGTCTGATCCAAGATTTGCAGATGAGTTCATGGCCTTACCGTTTAATGCAGGATACTTTATGTGCGTGCAGCTCAGTCATGCCGACGCGGAAACAGTAAGAAACACGCTGCTGGCTCGATATGACACGGGCGTCATCTCACAGAAAAACCTATTGCGCATAGCGTTCAGTAGCGTGAAAAAGCAGGACATCCCTGAGCTCTTTGATAATATTTATCGCGCCTGCAATGAGGTTCATTATGGAAGTAAATGAGCGAAAAAAGCTCGAGGCATTGGGAAATCCATATGTACTTGAGGTTGTTGATACGTATGTGAACCTTTGCAAGCCCGCAAGTGTGAGGGTGCTTACGGATTCGAAAGAGGATACTGAATATGTGCGGACGCGCGCCCTTCAGCTCGGCGAGGAAAAACCGCTTGCGCTCAAAGGCCACACCGTCCATTTTGACAGCATCCACGATCAGGGAAGGGATTCTAAAAACACCCGGGTCCTATTGCCCAAGGGCAAGATCATGAGCAAGAGCATTCTCACTGTCGACAAAGAGGAAGGATTAGGGGAAATCATGCAGAGTCTCGACGGTATCATGGCGGGGAGAGAAATGCTCATTTCGTTCTTCTGCCTTGGCCCTGAACATTCAAAATTCTCCATTCCCGCCCTGCAAATCACAGACTCCGCATACGTTACCCACAGTGAAAGCATTCTGTACAGGTTCGGGTATGATCAATTCAAGCGCTTGAAAGGATCTAAGGAGTTTTTTTATTTTATCCATGCGTCTGGAGAGCTCGATGAGCGCGGGAACTCAAAAAACGTTAACAAACGCCGCATATATATCGACCTCGAGGGTGAGAGAGTATTCACAATAAATAATCAATACGCGGGAAACAGCGTTGGATTGAAAAAGCTCGCATTGAGGCTTGCGATCAGCAAAGCGAACAATGAAGACTGGCTCTGCGAGCACATGTTTCTCATGGGCGTTCACAACAACGGAAGAACAACCTATTTTACAGGTGCGTTCCCAAGCGCGTGCGGCAAAACTAGTACTGCGATGATCCCTGGACAGACGATCATCGGAGATGATATCGCATATCTCAGACCGGGCGAGAACGGCATTGCATATGGCGTCAATGTCGAGCAGGGTATTTTTGGCATTGCGCAGGACGTTAATGTGATTGATGATCCCGTCATTTACAAAGCCCTCACGACTCCCCGAGAGCTCATATTCTCAAACGTCCTCGTCGTCGATGGAAAACCACACTGGCTCGGTATGGGCCAAGAGCTTCCAGTCAAGGGAGAGAACTTCAGCGGCACCTGGCATAAAGGAAAACTCGGGCCTGATGGAAAAGAAATCCTGCCTGCGCATAAGAATGCGAGATACACGATGCGCATCACTGAGCTCGATAACGCTGATCCCCATCTGAATGATCCAAAAGGAGTTCCTGTCAGCGGATTTATTTATGGTGGCCGGGATTCAGACACTTCTCCTCCTGTCATTGAAAGCTTGAGTTGGAGCCACGGCGTTTTTATGGCGGCTGCTCTTGAATCCGAAGTCGGTTTTGCCAAGCTCGCAGGTGAGGGAGACCGCATGCATGATCCTATGGCAAACATGGATTTTCTTGTCGTTCCCCTCGGGGTCTATATTAAGAATCATCTGGCGTTCGGAAAGCGCCTCGGCAAACCGCCCAGAATCTTCGCGACGAATTACTTCCTCAAACGTGATGGAAAATTCGTGAACGCAAAAACGGACAAAAAAATCTGGTTATTGTGGATGGAGGGAAGGATTCATGGGGAGTATGGGGCGATTGAAACCCCGATTGGATTCATACCCATGTATGACGACTTGAAAAAACTCTTCAAGGACATTTTCAATAAGGACTTCACGAAGGAAGAATATGAATACGCATTTTCAATCAGGATCGCGAAGATTCTTGATGGGCTTAAGAGGATTGAGAAAATCTATGCAGAAGAGCATGACATCCCTGAACTCTTTCACGAACATTTGAAGCAGCAGAGGCAGCGTCTTCTTGAAGCGCAGAAGAAGCATGGAGATATTATTAGCCCATTTAAGCTGCAGTAAAGTTTTCTTCATCTATATCCTTATGTAAATAAATGCTTATAAACATGAGCGAAAGACGGAGTTCTGGGGTTGATATCATGCCAGGACTCGGAGCAGCATTAACACAGCTTGGAATTGAGGATAAGTTTCTTCAGAATGGCGCGTTGGCGCAGTTTCCATTGGCTCAGCGCGGGGCCATCGCTCAGGAAATCATTGATGAGAAGTTGCGTACGGGAGATTGGCAGACAGTCATCCGAATGATTTATGGTGGTTTTGGGAAGGCAGATGCATTATATGACGGAGATCATGCTGCTTTAAGAGATCGCATTATGGAGTCTGCGCTAGCACATCCTCAAAGTTTCCTTGAAGCGTCAAACTTTGATGCATTGGCACACCGCGGTCAAAATGAACTGCTTTATCGTTTAGCAACCGAGCTTCCAGATCTCACGTATACAGATATTCACGACATTTCATCAAGAATAACCGAGGAATTTTATGCTGATGAGCAACACGGGACAGAAAGAAGTCATACGATCCATACCTTGCTAGCCCGAAAGGCGCTGGATAATGGAAATTATCGTGATGCATTTACAAATTTCGCTATCATCCATGACCTTGACGGAATTTCATTAGTCTTTGACACGTGGATAAAAGGGAGCAGAAGCTCAGGTGACATCTCGCTTCTTGAGCATATAGCCAAAGCCGATCCTGCGCACACGGAAGAGCGAATCAAACAATTGATTTTTCGCGTCGATCTAAGCTATGGCAGTGCGAGCAGCGTATTCCAATTATATCAAAGACACAAGCCGCAATTTACTCAGGACGAGCAAAAGAGGTTTATGGATATGATGGCTAAAAATTTGTCTTACTATGATATTGATAAGCAGGGTGTCGATCCTGATCTTCAGCTGCGATGGGCGAAGGAACACGCAAGAAGCGATCCAAAGGCTGCATATCAGATCATGAAACAATTAAACCATCGGGGAAAGAAGATAATCGACGCTGTCAATGCAGCAATCGCACTTCATGTTAAAGATCCAAGGGGGGGCATGCATGTTTTTGAAATTGATCCTGACCTCTGCCGGGCTGTGTATGACGGCCAGCCTGAAAGCATACAGATTGACATAGCAAGGCATCTTAAAGATAGCACACTCCTCCGGAAACACAGTTTTACCAAACTTGAGCAAGGGGATTATTATATGGCATATCGCCTCTGGATTGAAAGCGGAGGCAGCATGTCTTCCGATGAGCTGCATGTGATACGAGCAAAGCTGATAACGGAGTCGATGGGTAGACACTCAAGACCCCCCTTGGAGCGCAATGATATACCCGGCCATATCCAGGCATACGATGCGTTCATGGAAGTTGCACAGGGAAAACCATCGCTTGCTGAAGAGGCGTACAAGATCGCCTTGAATATGAACGATGATGAACGCATGCAAAGAGCTCGCGATATGCTCGTGGCCAGCAGCCCCACATGGGCACTGAATACTTTCAGGGAAAAGCATGATACAAAAGGAGCACAAATGGCTTTAAATAAAGTCGCAGCCGATACGGGCGCGGATCCTGGAAAACTCATGGAGCTTGTTGAGCTCTATGCTGTTAAACACTAGTTTGTTTTTTATTGGTGTATCCTAACTCAGAATTAACTCTCAATCAT
>JAGVYU010000020.1 GCA_018303105.1 Candidatus Woesearchaeota archaeon
TCATCAAAATCTAATTCCTCTTCGTCCTTGCTCTTCTTATGGGGCTTTTTCATGACGTCACCTCACCTCGCCGCGGAAGTCTGCAATAATATAAACATTTCTGTTTGCCATTCTGCAGAAGTTAATACGGCTTATAATTGTAGATCTGTTGTCTTATACGCTGCTGCGTAAAAGCTATGTTTAAAAAGGAGCGGTGTTTGAATCATCGCATGGATGACAAAGTCAAGAAGAGCCTTAAGTATTCTATAATCGATGGCGCATTTTACTCCGCAATGGTTGGATTCGGTGAAAGCTTTTTCTCAGCATTCGCAGTGTTTCTGCAGGCGTCAAATCTCCAGCTAGGCATCTTGGGGAGCATGCCTCAAACACTTGGCAGCATTGTTCAACTGCTCTCAAATAGATTCATAGCATTGTTCAAGAGCCGCAAAACATTCATTCTGTACGGAGTATTGCTGCAGGCGCTCATGTTCATTCCCATCAGCCTTGTGTACCTCTTTGGGGAGCTCAGGATATACCACTTAATCTTCTTCGTCTGCCTCTATTGGATCTTCGGGCTCATTCTGGATCCCGCGTGGAACAGCTGGATGGGTGATTTAGTTGACGAAAAAAAGAGGGGGAGATACTTTGGCAGAAGAAACAGGATTGCGGGGAGTGTTACGCTCATCGCGTTCTTCCTTGCCGGGATGATCCTTCAATATTCATCTGTAAACAAATATATCGGTTTTGTCATCATCTTCATGATCGCATTGATCTCCAGATTGCTCTCATGGGTGTACTTAAGCAAACAATATCATCCAAGATACCGCTTCAGCAAAGCTGCGCAGTTTTCGTTCATGGATTTTGTAAAGCGGGCGAGAGAGACAAATTTCGGTCATTTCGTGCTCTTCATGTCCGCGATGAACTTTTTTGTATTCCTCTCAGCTCCATTTTTCACGGCATACATGCTCTATGATCTTGAATTCAGCTACCTCACATTCACACTCATCAATTGCACGAGCCTACTCGTCAAAATCCTTGTCATGCCCCTCTGGGGAAAAGCCTCAGACCGATTTGGAAGGAAAAAAGTGCTCACACTCGCGGGCTTTCTCATGCCCCTCACACCTTTGCTCTGGCTGTTTTCATCCTCGCTCTGGTATCTTCTCGCGATCCAAGTCTATGCGGGATTTGTATGGGCGGGATTCGAAATAGCGGCATTCAATTATATCTTTGATACCGTGCAGCCATCCAAACGCGCGAGATGCGTGGCATACTACAATGTAGTCAATGGCTCCATGATCTTCATTGGAGGAATCGCAGGAGGCCTCATCGCGAGCCTTCCCGCAGTCTTGCTCTCCAGCTACTACATGATTTTTCTCATCAGCGGACTTGGGAGATACTGCGTTTCGCTGCTTTTCCTGCACAAACTTGAAGAGCCGAGAACCGTTAGGCCAATATCGTACCACCGCTTATTCTACAATGTGGCGATAACGATGCCGACGCAGGGCGTCATGCACGAGATCGCGCTCTTCAAAAAACGCTAGCGTTTTATACCAGTGCTCGATACCACACCTATGAGAACGTTCATCCTGCTCGCGCTGCATGGAAAGACGACACCTGAATTCTCGCTCGATGATCTTCCTGGAGCGGGAAAGCTCGATACCGTATGCCGTACGATAACAAATACATTGTACGTATCTCAGGGGATCCGCAATGACACGATCATGCATGTAGTGCTGAACGGGCCTAAAGACCCCCCAAGGCTCATCACGATTGATGGCAGCAAACTCATAACATTTTCGTACGATGAGCGGTCTGTCGCAAAAACAATCCGGGATGCACTCGCGAAATCGTCTGGAATCCTGCTCCATGAGCAACGCCAATTGTCTCCCGGCATTATCGTCGCGAAAGAACCCTTTGAAACACTCGTGAAGCAGTACGCGGGCCGGCTGTATTATTTGCATAAGCGCGGGGTTGATGTTCGGTCTGCGCGTTTTGTTGATGATCCTGTTTTCGTATTTGGAGATATTGGAGGGTTGCCGGATAAAACTGAGAAGCTCATGAAAACCCTCAACGCAGAACGCATCTCTCTGGGCCCTAAAATGCTCTTCGCATCGCAATGCTCTATCGTCATCCATAACGAGCTCGACCGGAGAGCTAAAGCAAACCCTTCTTCTTAAGCAGCTCGACATCAATAATGTCCTCATAGTCCTCGAGTTCACTTACGGAGACCCATTTCATCTCAGCGTATGATGGGTCCGCTTTCAGCCTGTCAGAAAACATTTCTACGATAAAAGGGATGACAATCCATCGGTTGACATCTGTCTTAATAACATAGGGATCAGACGACTTTGTGACTTTGCCTTTTAATCCCGTCTTCTGCAAAACGAGCCTGAGCACCGCATCCTCTGCGGGTTCCTCTCCTCCAATCATTGCATACAAGAACTCCCATCGTCCCGGATTCAATCTGCGGTCCGGATGCTTCGCAATAAGGTATCTGCTTCGGTATTTGATGACGGCAAGCGCAATCGTGTACGTCTTCATAGCGTTACCATTGCAAAGAACTCATATAAATAGCTATTCTTTCTTGCTTTTTTTCTGCTTCACAACGATTTTCGTGTCCTTATCAACTTTGACTTCCTTGATCTTTTTGTACAACGCATCCTTTTTACTTTTAATCACTTCAAACAGCGTGAATATCGCGATGATCGCTCCGGCAATCGTTGAGATAACAAGCGCATTGTCCTGCAGCACATTCATGATTGAGCGTTTTATCGGTTGGGCTGCGTCGAGCCTCGCCTTTTGGTCATTGTATTCGGACAGCGCGAGCGTGTAACTCGCCTTCGCCTGATCCGCATCACCGATAACGAGGCTTGACTGGGTATTACGCAGGAATGTTTTCAAATCAGCAAGGTTAACCTCGGCTACATTATACTTGCCCTCTTTTTTGGCCTGCAAATCCTTTTCGAGCATCGTATAGTTGGATTGGAGTTCCGTAAATGAAGCCGAGACCTCATCCAAGAGTTGCCTGCGCTTCGCTTCCTGCTCCCCTATATCCTTGAGCTTCTGGGCGTTTTCCTCTGCGTTAGGATCAAGAACGACGATATTTTGAAGGAATGTCTTATCATTGATACGAATGGTCAGCGTGAGGGGGCCTGAGCGTTTAAAATTTCCCGATACGAGAACATACGATTTCTCTCCCGGCCGGAGCAGATCGATAGGCGTGATGTCATATGTCGAGAAGTCCTTGGCAGCTACAAAAGCAATGACATTCCTCAGCTCCGTTGTTCCTGTGTTCTGCACCTGGATATTCAGCTGGACATCTCCCATGTTTACTTCGCGCGGTGAGAAACTCGCAAGCGTGAAATCCGTCACTTGGATGGGGGAAATGATTACGGTCGCATTGGTGTTTTCCCGTGTGTCATTATTTACAATGGAAGTATTGAGGTCAACAGAGGTGTTGAAGGGATCGTCCTGTGCTGCCGCGTATGCGGCCACGATTACAATTGCTATAAGATACAATATGTGTTTCATAAGGTTTGCCAAAAGTGATAAACGGGAAGTTATTTATAAACTTTGGCACTCACGATTGTGAAGCTACACCTTAAGATTCAATCGTTTGTACTGCGGAAAACCAGTTTTCTGAACGTAAAAGTTGTGCACAATATTGAACACGCGGCGCATCCTGATGATCGATACCGCGAGCAGGAATAAGGGGATTAGGTTAAACCATGCGGAGACACCCGTCGCAACAATAAGGAATGGAGAGTACAACGCGATAAAAAAGAGCGTTATCGCGATGAAGAGGCTTCTGAGTATGAAGTCGCTCTTTCGGAGATCCCTGTTCGAGTCCGCATTCGCAAGAATGATTACGAGTGTTTCCTTTGCTTCCGTCGCCCTCTTATAGATGCGCACCGCCAGCAGGACAATCACTGATGCGCATACGATGCTTGCTGCCACGGTATACCAGATCGAGTACGGTTGTGCAAAAAGCACGACTCTTCGCCAGCCTATAAAGGCAAAAACGATGATGAAGAGCAACGTGATCACACGCATGGAGAGCCTTTTGAACTTCACGCTGTACGAATTCTCCGTGTCCACCTCGTCGAAAAGGACTTTTACATACTTTGATAAGCTTCTCGGCTTGTTGAAGATATTTCTGATGCTATTATGATCAAGCATTGTGGACACGCTGAGATATGACGTGATGACGAAAGACATGATGATCGCGCTGATGAAGATAATCGCTGCAGAGAGCGATACAAGGTCCATGCCGGACACGAGCGGATTCGCCGCCTGCGCAATGAGCAAAGAAAATTCTCCTATGGATATCATCGCAAGGCTGCTGAAGATTGTTTGCTCCTTGCCGAAATTCGCGAAGAGATAGCTAATCATGCCAACAGCGACAAATCGTGAGATGACTATCACTGCCACAAGAATCGCAATGAGCATGATGTACTCCTTGATGACTCCAAAATTAACCATCGTGCCAACGGATATAAAAAAGAGGCTGGAGAACATTCCCGTGAAAGGCTTGAGCGCGTGCTCAAACAGTTTCGCTCCAGGGAGCGATGCCACGACGCTGCCTGCGAGGAACGCACCGATGCTCGGAGTGAGGCCCATGAAATGGGCGAGCGCGCTCATAAGCGCGCATATGCTCAGCGCGATATATGGAACGGCATCGTCTCCCGCATGCCTCAGGAACCATGCGATGATATGCTTCGCGTACTTGAGCAGCAGCAGATATGCGAGCGTAAGCACAGTCGTTGCTATAACAAGCTTGTCAAAAAGAGCGAGGATGCTTGTCTCCTGCGTCGCCCCCGCAAGGAATGTGAGGACGATCACTGCGAAGATATCCTCAATGAGGAGAATGCCAATAAGCAGCGGCATTTCCTCGCGCCTGTACAGGTTTTTTGACTCAAGGATTTTCACAATAACGACCGTGCTTGAGAGAGAAAGGATAATCCCGATGATGATAGCAGTGACCGGATCCATGCCGAGGAGCAGGCATACTTGGAACGTCATGAACAGGACAATGCCTACTTTGAGAATTCCAAGCATCACGGCCTTAAAACCTATCTTGATAAGCTTTGGAATGACAAATTCAAGGCCAATAACAAAGAGGAGGAGGATCGCGCCCAGCTCCGCCATGAGCGCCATCATCTCTGAATCATGCAGGAGATTCGCCGCATTTGGGCCGATGAGAGCGCCAACAAGAAGCAGGCCGATGACGGCTGGCTGCCTGAACGGCGACGCGATTAATCCACCGATGATTACGAATAAGAAGAGAACGCCTAGGGATATAAGTGTTGATTCTAGCATTGTGCCTCACGGTAGTCACTGCGCTTGCGCTCGAAGGCTTCCCGCCAAACCTCTAGTATACAAAAATGTATATTGGGGTATTGTTAAATATACTACTATTTAAAATTATCGGTTTTGTGATTTATATGTTATAGCGATATGATTCTTGGATGACACCGACAGCCATATTAATCAGGAGAGAAAGGAGGAGGTATGGAAAAATTGCTTAAGGTCATTTACAGAGCCATAGTGCCGGGTTATCCTCGGAATCTCGAGAGCGCATGCAAGGGCTGCACAAGCATCCTCGATGTAGGGTGCGGCGGTGACTCTCCTATTCAGAGATTCTCAAAAAAAGTATATGCTGTCGGGATAGACGCACACGGTGCAAGCATAACGGCGAGCCAGCGCAAGAGGATCCACGCGCGCTACTACCGCATGAATATACTCGATGTAGGAAAACGATTCAAAGAAAAATCGTTTGATGCCGTCATCGCATCTGATGTCATAGAGCATACGACGAAAGCGCAGGGCAGAAAGCTTATCGCGGCAATGGAGCGCATCGCAAAAAAGAAAGTGATCATCTGCACCCCTAACGGGTTTCTCAAGCAGGATGCATACGATCATAATCCCATGCAGGAGCACAAAAGCGGGTGGACGGTTGCTGAAATGCGCGGCCAGGGATATCACATCACGGGAGTTAATGGCTGGAGACCGTTGCGTTCCGCGCGAGGATTCATGCGATTTCGCCCAAAGTACATCTGGTTTCTCATCTCTGAATTAACACAGCCGTTTGTCAAGCATCATCCAGAATGGGCGTTTCAGATTCTCTGCGTGAAAGAGAGATCATAAGCTGATGCTGTTTAATGAGGAGAATTACTCTACTTTGCAGCTTTCAAGCCATTCATGCTCGTACAGCAAGTTTGGGATTTTGTTGATCTCGCCCTTAACGCCTTCAATGATGTAATTGATTGTCAGCTTGTTGTTTACCTTGTCAATTTCGACGCCGATGAGCCTGCATCGCCGCGCGTGCTGGAGGATCTCCTTCTTAATTTGCTTTTCATTCACGATCGCATTCGTTTTAATCATGAGTTTTTTCTGATAGCTCCCGATGCCCCGGAGCTCAAGGTATTTGTCAATAAGCACGACGCACCACACGAGGATGTAGACCAGCGCACCGATAACGTATTCGCCGATGCCAATCACGAGGCCAATAATGGCGAAGAGCCAGATACTTGCGGCGGTTGTGAATCCAAAGATTTTATCTGAAGTGCGTATGAGCGCGCCGGCGCCAAGAAAACCAATGCCGGATACGATCGCGCCAAGCAGGCCAATAGAGTTATCAGGAAATGCCGTCGTCGCGACGATCGCTAGCGTCGCAGCTCCGATCGCCACGAACGTAAATGTTCCCATCCCAACGGGTTTGTGCGCGCGCTGGCGCTCAAGGCCAAAGAGTAAGCTTAAGATAAAGACAATGCCCAATCGCATTACAACCGTCACGAGTTCCATACGTTTTGCTCTGTCGAGGAAATATTTAAAGTTATCATTTGAGTTCCATACGTTTTGCTCTGTCGAGGAAATATTTAAAGTTATCATTTCAGGCATGAACATTTATAAAATGAGGAGCACTTTTGAGGGAATACACGTGAACCGTTATGGTACAAGCACACAAGCACTCCCTGCGTCTCACCCTGCAACGAAGCATTGACGATTCCTATGATATTGTCTTTGGTTTTGATATATTTCAAGAGATCGGCGATTGGCTCAAAACGGAACGCCTCGGATCCAAGCATGCCATTATCACAGATTCGAATGTAGGGCCCCTGCACGCGTCAAGGCTCGAAGAGACCCTCCAGAGGGCAGATATCAAAACGGATACGTTCGTTATTCCCGCAGGAGAGGCGAGCAAGCGCGCAGAGGTGTGCCTTGACATAATCGGGCAGATGTCGCAGCGGAAATATGGCAGAGATTCCGTGATCCTGGCCCTGGGGGGCGGCGTTGTTGGAGACATGGCGGGATTTATTGCTGCTATATTCAACAGGGGAGTGCCTTTTGTTCAGATACCAACGACGGTGCTTGCGCAAGCGGATGCATCCGTCGGCGGCAAGACAGGCGTCGATCTTAAGTACGGAAAAAATCTTGTGGGTGCATTTTGGCAACCGAAGCGAGTCTATATCGACATTGATACGCTCAAAACGCTTCCTGATGAAGAATATGTGAATGGCCTTGCGGAAACAATAAAACATGGCGTGATTTATGACCGCAATTTTTTTGATTTTTTAGAAGAGCATATGTGGCTTATCCTCCAGAGAGATTCTAAAATGGCGTTTCAAATCGCACGCACGAATTGCATGATTAAGGGCTCTGTTGTCGAGATAGATCCGAATGAAAAGGGATTACGGAGGATTCTCAATTATGGGCATACTGCAGGGCATGCTATTGAAAGCCTCAGTGATTATAAGATGCCGCATGGTCATTGCGTTTCAATTGGCATGATGATCGCGGGGAGAATCGCAAGGGATTTTGGAGGCCTCTCGCAGGAGGAACTCGACAGGCAGGAACGATTGCTTATTGCGGCGGGATTACCCGTCACGATACCTTCACATATTCCTGATGATGATATTATCGAGATCACTCTACTTGACAAGAAAGCAAAAGACGGAAAGGCAAGGTATTCCCTGCCTAAGCGTATTGGAGAGATGAATGATTACGGCGGAGCATACGCGACATATGTGCCAGAGGGCATCGTTCGAAGCGCCTTAAGAGCAACCCGCTGATTCTGTGATTTAGTGTGTTTTGGGTGTTATCGCATACATACCGCTCGGAAACATTTATATATAAGTATTTAACTTAATAGCTTAGTTAGTATTAAAATAAGTAAATATATAAAAAGGTATAAAAATAGAGGTTTTAAGGCAAAAATAGCGGTTTTTCCGGAAAAATGACAGAATTCAGGAGAAAAATTTACAAAAGAGGGTCGAGCGTAGAAACAACAATACCTAAACCATTACTCTTCGCGCTTGAAGACGGAAAGCGCTACAATGCCGTGTTCTCATATGATCGTCAAATGAACAAATGGTTCATCAAGTTCGAGGAGCGCGCATGAACTACACAAACACGCCCGCAAAAAATGTCCTTGCACAGCTCAACACGTCATCGAAAGGGCTTAGCAATGAAGAAGCGCAGAGGCGGCTCGCTCAGTATGGCAGAAATGAGCTTAAAACAAAGGACAAAAATCCTCCCTGGATAATCCTCCTGAGGCAGTTCAGCAATTTTCTCGTTATTATCCTCATCGTAGCGGTAATTCTCTCCGGGATGATTGGCGAATGGGAGGATGCCATCGTAATCCTCATCATTCTTGTTATTAACGCCGTTGTCGGATTCATCCAGGAATACAACGCGGAAAGGGCGATGGAAGCGCTCAAAAAGATCGCGAGCCTCAAAGCGATCGTGATTCGCGACGGAAAAGAGATGGAGATCGAGGCTGCGCTCATCGTGCCGGGAGATCTTATCCTTGTCGAAACAGGGCAAAAAATACCGGGGGACGCGCGCATCCTAGACCATCACAATTTGAGCACGATGGAGGCTCCGCTCACGGGAGAGAGCACTCCTGTTGAAAAAACAGCAGAGGCGCTTAAGGGGAATCTTATCATCTCAGACCAGAAGAATATGATTTTCTCAAGCACGACCGTCACGTCTGGGAGATGCACAGCCATTGTCGTAGCTACGGGCATGCAGACGGAGATTGGGAAAATCGCAATGATGCTGCAGGAGCAGGTTGAGCCGTTAACTCCCCTTCAAAAATCACTCGGTCGCATGAGCAAGATTATTGGGCTCGGAGTCATTGGGATATGCGCCGTGTTCTTCGCAAGCGTGCTTGCACGAAGAGGAATCGCGCTCCTGAGCACTGAGGCGCTGTTTACGTTTCGCGACGCAGTTGCGCTCGCCGTTGCGGCGATACCTGAAGGATTGCCCATCATTGTCACGATTGCGCTCGCGCTCGGCGTCAAGCGGATGGTCAAGCGCAACGCGCTTATCCGCACGCTCCCGAGCGTGGAGACGCTTGGCGCAACAACGGTCATATGCACGGATAAAACTGGAACGCTCACGCATAATGAAATGACCGTGAAAAAATTGTTCATGAATGGCAAAACGGTTGACGTCACGGGATCTGGATATTCAGCCGAGGGAACTTTCTTACTCGGGACAAAGAGTGTAGCCAGCAAGGATCTTGAGCTGCTGCTCACGGCAGGATCACTTTGTACGGATGGAAAGCTCGAGGATGGAAAGCCGTTTGGTGATCCAACGGAAGTTGCGCTGATTGTAGCTGCGATGAAGCTTGGGCTCAAAAAAGAGGCGCTTGAAGAGCGTATGCCAAGAGTGGACGAGATCGATTTCACGTCTGAGCGAAAGATGATGAGCACATTGCACAAAAAAGGAAAATCGAAGGTGATGTTCACGAAAGGGGCCCCGGACATCCTCCTGAAGAAGTGCACAAAAATATGGACCGCCGGAAAAGTGAGAAAGCTCACTCCCAAGGATAAGAAAGCGATTCTTGCAGCAAATGAACAATACGCGAAGCAGGCGCTGCGAGTTCTAGGATTCGCATACAAGGACACAAAAAAAGAATTTAGGGAAAACGGCCTTGTGTTTATAGGCCTGCAAGGCATGATTGACCCACCTCGCGCAGAAGTAAAGGAAGCCATTCAAAAATGCAATGAGGCAGGCATCCGGGTTGTCATGATCACAGGAGACCATAAGATCACGGCGCTCGCGATTGCTGCGCAGCTTGGAATTACAGGAAAAGCTATCACGGGAGAGGAGCTTGAGAAGCTTGATCTCGATCGCGAAGTGGAGCATATCGCTATATACGCCCGCGTGAATCCCGAACACAAACTTAGGATTGTGGATGCGCTCAAGAAAAAAGGGCACATTGTCGCGATGACGGGAGACGGCATCAATGACGCGCCGGCGCTTAAAAAAGCAGACATTGGCGTTGCCATGGGAATAACGGGAACGGATGTCGCGAAGGAAGCCTCTAATATGGTGCTCACGGATGACAACTTCTCCTCCATTGTCAACGCAGTCGAAGAGGGGAGGAGCGTGTATGACAATATTCGGAAGTCAATGGAATACCTGCTGAGCTCAAACCTCGCTGAAGTCCTCGTCGTTTTTTTAGGGGTTATGCTTGGACTGCCTTTGCCCATTCTCGCTATTCAGTTGCTCTGGATCAACCTTGCAACAGATGGATTGCCTGCGCTTTCACTCGCCGTAGAGCCAGCGGAGCCCGATATCATGAAACGCAAGCCAAGAAACCCAAAACAAGGAATCCTAACGCGGTTTGTCATGCTGCGCATGCTGAGCATAGGCATTATCATGATGATTGGAACACTCGGGCTCTATGCGTTCATATTGCGGGTTGGAGGCCAATTCCCGGGAACAACACTCGATTCAGAATCGTACTTATACATGTACGCGACGACGATGGCATTTACAACACTGATGATGTTCCAAATGTTCAACGTGCTCAACTGCAGGTCAGAAAAGCATCTGCTGTACAAATTGGGATTTTGGAGCAATCCCCGTATGCTGCTCGCGATTGGAGTATCGATTATACTTCAGGTGATTGTGCTCTACACGCCCTTACGCTCGTGGTTTAAGACTGTGCCTCTCACGATGAGCGACTGGATTCTCATTATCATCATCTCATGCAGCGTGCTTGTAATCGGAGAACTTATGAAATTTATTAGGAACAAGATCCACTATGAAATCACGTAAGGCCCTGAGCCCTTTGGCAGCGACGTGCATCACAGTAATCATCGCGCTACTGCTCGGAGGAGTCATGATGATTCTCCTTGGAGACAGGGCGGAGCGGGCGCTGACCGCTGCTCATTGTGAGGAGATCGCCCCCATACGAATACCATCGGCCTGCTACACCGCAGATCATATCCGCGTTCACATGCCGAGCAGTCCGTATACACTCTACCTCCGCATTGAACAGGAAAATCAGATAAGCCTCATTCCTTTAACTGATGACGAAAGATTGGAAGTTCCCTATACACCGGAGCATGGTGTCGTGCGCACGCTTGCTCTCGTTCCACTTATCCGTGAAGGATTCCATACCACGCTATGCGGTGACACGGTTCACAGTTATACTCCGGAGGAATGCTGAGATGACAGAGTTTATGTGGTATCTTATCATCGCCGCAATATGCATCTTTGTAATCATTCGCAGCTCAAGCAAGCTTATTGAGTCCATCTCTAATTATGCGCGCACAACGGGCATCAGCGAATATCTCATTGGTTTTGTGATTCTTTCAATCGGAACAGCGCTTCCCGAGCTTACGACCGGAATTATGTCCGCCATTGTAAAGGAAAACGTTCTCTCTCTGGGTAATGTGCTCGGAGCGAATATTCTTGACGCAACCGTTGTCCTGGGAATTGCTGCGGTTATTGGGAAAAAAGTCAAAATCGAAGGAAAAGTGTATGAGCGCACGATCATTACCATTTTGCTTGTTACGATGCTTCCCTTGCTTCTCGGGCTTGATGGAAGCCTCTCCCGGGAGGACGGCCTTGTGCTGATCACGGCATTTTTCCTGTATCTTATCACGCTCGTGAAGAAGGAAGGAGAGCTGGGAAGGATCAAAGATGATGTGAAATGGAAGCATATCTATAAGGACATGATCGTGTTTATAATATCGCTGGCGATCCTGCTGCTGGGCGCGCGGTGGCTTGTGTTCTCCGTCGTAGAAATCTCGCATCAAGCGGATATTCCCTTGTTCCTAATAGGATCGTTATTCATAACTCTGGGAACAACCGCTCCGGAGATTACCGTAAGCATCCATTCAGCCCTTGGAAGGCACAGCCACCTGACATTTGGCAACGTGTTTGGAGCCGTGATTATGAACGCAACCCTCGTGCTTGGAGTCACAGTGCTCATTCATCCCATTTTATTTGACCGGTGGCTCTTCATTCGCACGGCAGTATTCATGCTCGTGTGCGTGTACATAGGATCCTCATTCCTCAGAAAAGAGTATATCACGTGGAAGCACGGAGTAGTCCTCATGTCCTTGTACGTGCTCTTTTGGATTATTGAGACGCTCCTCTAGCGCAAGGTTTATTAACCTCATAAGGTGAGAAAACAGCATGGACGTGTATGAAGCGATTAAAAACCGGCGATCTATACGGAAGTACTTGCAGGCGCCCGTGGAATGGGACAAGATAGGCCAGATTCTTGAAGCGGGAAAAGCAGCGCCGAGCTGCGGCAATCTTCAGGACTGGAGGTTTATCGTTATCCTCGATCAGAAGAAGAGAGAGCAGATAGCGGAGAGCTGCATGCAGCAGCACTGGATGGCGCGCGCGCCAGTTCATATTATTGTGGTAGGAGAGCCCGAGAAGAGCAAACGGTTTTATGGCATACGAGGGGAGCGCTTGTACACAATTCAGGACTGCGCGGCCGCGGTTCAAAATATGCTGCTTATGGCGCACGCTCTCGGCCTCGGCTCTTGTTGGATTGGGGCGTTTGATGAGGATGCGCTGCGCAATCTCGTGAGCATGCCGAATGAGATCAGGCCGCAGGCGATAGTCACGATTGGCTACGCGGATGAGCAGCCCCCCGAGCCGCCTGAATACACGCTTGAGAATATCATGTATTTCCGCGAATATGGGGGACAGGGCAATCGTGTCAAGGACATTCCAAAATATTCAGGGGATTATGCGGAGCGCATTCAAAGAACTGCAGGGAAGGGCAAGGACATATTCTCGCGCATGATGAATAAGCTGCAGTTGAAGAAATGATTTAAAAAGCCATCGCCACTTCTCGAGCTATGCGAGATTACAGAGGATTATGCTATACGCTTCCTGAAGTGCGCGCACTGCCTTATGGAAAGGGATTAATAGCATTCGAGCGGCTCCTAAGAGCAGTCATGTCGAATTTTCCTAGAGGGAAATGCCATATTGGCGCGTATGCTGTGGAACTCTGTTTCGGAATTTCCATGGTCGCGGGAGATTTCTGCGCACAAGGTGAACGTTTATGGCATGCGTGGAACCATGATCCCCGGCTTGATGTGCACGTTGACATCACGGCGCGGCAATTCGAGGCATCATTGCCTAGGGCACTTGTCACCGCCCAACCGCAGCACTTGTATGCGATTTCAGAAAAGTCAACTGTTGATTTGCATATTGGTCCAAGGGTTTTGCCAGAAACCATTGAGAGGCATTTGATAGCTGCTGGTTTTCTATAAAAAATAAAAAATTGCCTTCATCTTGGGGTTTGGGGGGTGGTTAAGATGAAGGCAAGAAAGCGTCACCTCAAGCGAGGTGATGAGCGTAACTTACCTGATAATCTCTATGCCGAGCTCGTCACTCAGTTGATCAGTAGCTGCATGAGATTCGACTTGTCCTCTGCCTGTGATCCATGGGCTCTTGACTCCCGTGATGATTGTCATCACGGAGACTTTGCCGCGCATTTCTGCGTCAATGCGTGCTCCCCAGATAACATTGGCGTCATCATCCATACTTTCGGTTACCATTTCACCAATCTTATTGATTTCATCCAATGTTAGATCTGGACCGCCTGTAATGTGGAGGAGTGCTCCTGTTGCTCCATCATAGCTAATGTCCAATAGGGGGTTTGAGAGCGCTCCGCGCACGGCTTCCTCAACTTTATTAGCTGTGTCTGAGTATCCAATGCCTATCGCTGCGACGCCGCCATTTGACATAATTGCCTTTACATCAGCATAATCGAGGTTGACTAAGCTGGGGATAGCAATGGTTTCTACAATTCCTTTAATCATGGTGGCTATGAGCTCGTTCGCAACGGCAAATGCCTGCTGAATAGGAAGGTTTCCTGCAATGCTCACGAGGCGATTGTTGTCAATTACGATCACGGTGTCCGCAACCTTTCTGAGCTGAGCTAATCCATGTTCAGCCTTATCGACTCTTGCGCGCTCAATCTTAAATGGCATCGTAACAGTTCCAATGACTATAGAACCGATGTCCTTCGCAACGCTGGCCACAATAGGAGCGGTTCCTGTTCCTGTGCCGCCGCCCATGCCTGCGCAGACGAAGACCATATCTGATTTGCGTAAGGAATCCTTAATCTCCTGGAGAGACTCCTGAGCGGCCGCAGCCCCCTTCTCGGGGAAGCCTCCGCAGCCAAGACCTCTTGTGACATCCTTTCCAAGAAGGAACTTCTTATCCGCTTCAGTAATGGAGAGATGCTGCTGGTCCGTGTTGCACGCGATGATCTCGGCTCCCTTGATACCCTTCTTATAGAGCCAATTGACCATGTTGTTGCCGGCACCACCGCAGCCTATGACTTTGATATTAGCCTGGCCGACTAAGCCTTCGATGATTTTTGTGTTCTGTTGTTCCGTTTCCATAGCCCGTTGCACCATAAAGTCCATTGTTTCAACCCCTCTTTTTATTCGGAGTTTACTATCTAAATCGAAAGGTTTAAATAGCACCACTCCTAGCTAATCCTCAGAACGAAGTTATTTACTTGCGCCAACAGGTGAATAACGCAACCGAAATTCGCCAAAATTTCGATGCAACCCGTTTAACACACTCAAGCCGTTTTCGCCAAAAAACGGTATTAATATACTTTTCTCTATAATAGTGGTGGTATATAAAGATTGTTGTTCTGGAGTATATAGGTTTAAAACCTTTAATC
>JAGVYU010000021.1 GCA_018303105.1 Candidatus Woesearchaeota archaeon
ACAATGAGCGTTCATTCCTGGTGCATTGTATCGTACTGTAGCGGTTCGCGTAATGCCATTAATTCCCCCCTCAAAGGATATGTCTACCTGATGCCCTTTTGAGACAAGCTCCCTAGCTGCCTCTGACAACTTGTTTCTAAGCCCTTGAACGGCGACTTCTTTGACACGTAGGACAGCGCCCGTGCTATCGTATTGAATTTCGAAGAAATTAAGGTAATCCTGCAACTGCTGCGCTGCATCCTGGCGAATACGTGGTGCTTCCTCTATGGGAGCGGATCCAATAATACTAACGGAAGGTGTGAATTGATTACCAGTTCTTGAAAATGTAATCGCGTATTGAGGATGTGTGCTTCCCGCGGCCGGATGAATAGTGAAGTTCACAATCATGGGCGTTTTATCCCCTTGATTCTGGGCTTGCAGCCAGGTGTAGTCAAACATAGCCCTTGGGACGGAGCTTGATGCGATACATTGCTCAATTCCACGAATATCGGTCTCAACGGTGAGATGCTGCCATTGACCCTGTGCGTTAAGATCCAATCCAAAAGATACATTACGCCCATCCTGCATGGTCGCTTTGCCATTCAATTTAGTAAGCGGAGTTTCAGAATAAAGCTCAGCCCGTTGTCGATTATAGGCTTCTGTCGCGTCCTTAACAATTCCAGCAAGGATTGGATCTGCCATTGCCTATCACTCGCTGAACCGTTTTAGCTGAGCATCGGAACCAATTTTCAAAACAACACCCTCCGGTGGCGTGATGGGCATCTCTGCGAACCGCCATCCCTCGCGCAAATCGACATCATGGACGCCTTCAACGAGGGCTTCAATTGTTTTCACAAGATCCATGGAAGCCGCCCACCCCCCTTGGTCAGTGGAGCCTAATGTCAGCGTAACTTTTTGAATTCCTGGCTCATACTGCAAATCTATCGCTTTCTTGCATCGATAATCGTTGACGGCCCCGCCTTCATTAGTAATATGCACCTTGCAGCCTGATTTCACTAGGAAACTTACAGCTTCTGGAATTCTTTCTGGAAAATCCTCTTTGCGCTCGTTTTTTACACGAAATGCTTCGTTTGTTTCCTCGTATTCGATTCCGAAGTGTTCCAATACATATCGAATTCCCTCAAGATGCTTTTCATCCAAGGACCCTGGCAACTTCACAAACGGGATCTCATTTCGATTGTCATTAACCTTGTGATATTCAATGCTGTGTGTAGGGTATCCTGTTCCAGAAGATTCAACCTTGAACGTGAGATCATAGTTTACGCATTGGAGCGAGAATCCAAGGGCATCTCGGAGCATGCGTGATTCAACCCAAGAGTAATCAGATCTAGCCGTGGCCATTGTCAAAGCCAAATATGTCCATCGGTCATCGATAATTTTGATATCTAAACTGAGATCAACGTCACCACTCCGAGCGGGAACGCGCTGTGTCGCTGTGAGTTCTCCAACAGTAGCAGGAGCAAACTTTCTTTTGCAGCGTTCGGCATGAAGTTTTAGGGCCTCTGCAACCGCTTCTTCGATTTTACAACCTGCCATGGCAGTACGGAAAGCAAGATCTCTTTAAAATCTTTACTATTTAGTAGCGACTTATTGCTCGTCGTCTTCAAGAAGCTCGTTCGTCGATTCGGAATCCGCCGCAAACAACACAGTATCCCCTCCGACATCAAATAACCCAATCCGCGCTCCCACGTCCAGAAGCCCGTGCGCATAGCTCAGAGCAGCGAACGCATTCACCCAATCGTCCTTGTCGCGGAAATGCCGAGCATCATCAAAATACCGTTGTGCTAGGTCGAGGCAGTCCTCCGCGGCTTTTCGGATATGCAGTTTCACGTAGTCTGTCTCAGGAATCGTGACTTTCTTCAAGGCTTTTCCCGTCACGTCAAAATACTTGTCGAGCTTTTCCTGCGTGATTTCGTGCATGCCGTTCAAAGCGGTGCCCGGTATTTAAATGTTGAGTCCTGAGACAGCCTCTGTTTTCCGCAGAAAAATCACCTATATTGGCACAAAGGGAAGCATATCAGAACATAACCACTACTCAATGCTAACAATCACAATATTTATATAGAAACCGCACATTTTCTTCTGCAATAGGGGGTAATTACATGAAACACATCATTGCTCTTGTCATCTTTTTGTTTGTTGCATTGGGATGTACCCAGCAGCAGCCCGCGCAACAGGGTATTCCAACGACGCAGACGGTTACGATCGAAGAATCGGTGATGCCAGAACAGAATAGGCCAGACAGCCGGGTTGTCGAGATGAGAATAGAAGATAATATTATTGAGCCCGCAGAGATCCGCGTCAAGCAGGGAGATGTCGTAACGTTATCCATCTCAACATTATTCAGCCCTGAGGAGCGCAATGATGAGGAAGTATCTATGGACGACCGCAGGGAAACACAGTTCCTCATCGATGAACTTGGCGTTTCTGAAGTGCTGTATGAAGGCGGTCCAACGATTGTGCGCTTCACCGCAGACAAGAAAGGCGAATTCACATATGGCGATGACACGCATCTTCAGGCGAAAGGCGTGTTAATAGTCGAATAATTATTTTTCTTTTTCCCAAATCTTTATATAACGCTGCTTCTCTCATTCACCAATGCCCGAAGAAAAGAAAGATATCGGAATTACAGTAAAAAAACAAGACGATCTTCCTGAATGGTATGAGCAGGTCTGCTTAAAAGCGGAGCTTGCCGAATTCTCGCCTGTAAAAGGATGCATGGTCATTCGCCCAAATGGATACGCGATATGGGAAGCTGTCCAAGCATACTTCAACGCGAACATCATTAAGCCGATGGGCGTGAAAAACGCGTATTTCCCGTTATTTATTCCAGAAAGCTTCTTCCACAAGGAGGCTGAGCACGCGGAAGGATTCTCTCCCGAAGTTGCATGGCTTGACAAAGAGATCACGGGAGAAGGCGAGCGTCTCGCTGTGAGACCAACGTCCGAAACGATCATGTACGATTCGTATTCAAGATGGATCAGAAGCCACAAAGACCTCCCGTTGAGGATCAATCAATGGTGCAACGTCGTGCGCTGGGAAACGCAGGCGACAAAGCTTTTCCTGAGATCCCGGGAATTCTTATGGCAGGAAGGCCATTGCGTGTACGCGACTGAGGAAGAATGCGAGCATGAGACCATAGAATATCTTAAACGCTATGCTACGCTCTGCAAAGAATTGCTTGCATTACCAGTACTTATTGGCAGAAAAACAGAAAAGGAAAAATTCGCGGGCGCAAAAACAACATACACGATTGAGGCATTCATGCCTGATGGAAAGGCACTGCAGTGCGGCACGTCTCATAATCTCGGACAGGGCTTTGCGAAAGCATTCGGAATCAGCTTCACGGGAAAAGACGAAAAAATGCATACTCCATGGCAGAACTCCTGGGGATTGTCAACCAGGCTTATTGGAGCCGTCATCATGACGCACAGCGATGATAAAGGGGCGGTGCTTCCCCCCGCGATTGCGCATGCCCATGTCGCGATCGTTCCGATCATCTTTGAGGACTCCAAAGAAGAGGTTATGGAAGTCTGTAAAACCGTGAAGGATCGCCTCAAAGGGCTTTCTGTTATTCTCGATGACCGCGATGATTACACCGCGGGCTGGAAATTCAATGAATGGGAGATGAAAGGAGTGCCCATACGGATTGAGATTGGCCCGAAGGACGTCGCGAAAAAACAGGTTGTTATTGTGCGCAGGGATTCAGGGAAAAAATCGGTTGCGAGCATTGACGAAGCGTACAAGGAAGTCTCTGTCATGCTCGAATCCATGCAGCATGACCTCTATCGCAAGGCCGAGGAATTTCTGGAATCAAGCATTGTGGAAGCAAAATCGTGGAAAGAGTTCACAGATGCGATCCAGAAGCGAAAACTCGTCAAAGGGATTTTCTGCGGTGAGATAGAATGCGAGGATACTATTAAAGATAAAACGGGAGGAGCAAGCTCGCGGTGCATACCTTTGGATGACGAGCCCGTCGAGGGGAACTGCTTACATTGCGGAAATCCAGCCCAACACAAGATTTTCTATAGCAAAAGTTACTGAATTATTTAGTTCCTGAAAAAACTTCATATCCAAGTTTCAGCGTGTCTATGCACACTCGCTTCATGGAAAGCCAATACCTTTCCATACCATGCGTATGCGTTTGTACTATGCGAAGATGCAACGGATAAGTCTGAAGTCGACGCCGGATTCTCTCCCGCACAGGATGATGTGCTGTTTGATATTGGTACCCTTCGATGGGAATATAATCGATAGAGCAGTGATCAAGCACGCGCAACGCGAACTCAGCATCCTCCGCACGGTCATAAGATTCATCAAACAATCCGGCTTTGCTGAACGCTCTTATGCGAAACATGTACGTATTGATGTGAACGGGGGCTTTCATTGCGTGGAGGCACATTTGCCTCAGTTTCGTTGGGTTAATGGAAGGAGGACTATGCGTGGAATACCTTTGATTATCACGTACATATGCAAGATCTGAGAAAAGAACATCCACGTGTGGGTTATCATCCATATGCCACGCACGCATTGAAATGCTTTGCTGGGGGAGCGCGTCATCCGCGTCCAAAAAAGCGACAAGCTCACCGGCTGCTGCCCTGATGCCATAATTTGCGGCAGCTGCTCTGTTTTTATGCGATTGGTGAAGAACAGTTACAGGAATTCCACGTCTCCGCATATCTCCTTTATACGACTCAATAACACCATGGACATCATCCGTGCTCCCGTCATCAACGACAATGAGCTCAAGATGCGAATACGTTTGCCTGAGAACGCTGTCGAGCGCTTCAGGAAGAAACCGCGCCGTATTATAGACGGGAATGATGACGGAGACGAGAGGGCTATCCTGCGGCATGGTAATTCACTGAGATGTTGATTGTTCGTTGTGTACGGTGAGATCCCAACGGCATTTCTCGTTGCATCTCTTTTCTGAGGAGAGCGAAAAGGGGATCACGGTATCAACAGGCATGCCAAACCAGTCATTGCCGATATTGTGGCGTGCCCGGCTTCTTAAAAACTCATTATCGAATTCAATAATGACATGCCGTTCTGGCTGTTCTTTGCCTGGATCATATTGAGATACGCAATTTCCCCAGTATCCAAGAAGTGCAGCGAACGTGCCGAAATGTTGAGGATTACCAACAATGACTTGCTGACTTCCATCGCGAAGGTATAGGAATGCTGTGTTATCCCTCACATACATATAGTCCGTACAGGTATGATGGCCCCGCCGTTCAAGCATCGTTGTAGCCAACTCCGTTGACAGAACACGCATTTCCTCAAGTGATGTATTGCATTCATTCATGGGGGCGACATACTGGCCTTGATCCAATGCTTCCATAAACTCTTCAATTGCCGTGTGAGCATAGTCTCCTGCTAATGCGATGTCCCTCAGATTGCGCGCGCAGTACTCAACACTGCCCCGAGTTTCTGTGGGGTGATCCGAGAATGGTGCCGCTTTGCTGCGCGCGATCACATCAACCATGATCCCCATGAGGCCATCTGAAAACTCATCGTCGTCAGGAGTCAATGCTTGAATAAGACTCTGTGCAAACGCATGTCCTTTTTCCGCGGCGGTTACAATCGCCTTGTACGTGAACGGTTGAATGAATTCCTTGCGGTAATCATCATTAAAATACCTCTGAGCGATCATGAGCAGCTCTCCCCGCGCTTCATCAATGACGCCTTGACGGACAAATGATCGAGTAAAATCAATAATCGTCGAATGAACAAGCGCTGCAGCCCGATTCTGAAAATCCGCCGTGCAATCGCGTGCGATCCTCGAAACATAAAATGCCTTCTCTTCATCTTCTAACTTTCCCGCATCTAAAATCCAATCCATGCACTGCTGCGTGGGATCATACCGTTGCCATGACAATCCTAAAAAATTGTCTTCAGCAAGCTGATTTGAGGCGTGCATCATCATAAACACGCGCGTGCCCTCCCCGCCATCATACTCTAACCTCCCATGGCTTTTTTCCTCAACATAATATTCGATGTGCTGGCTCAGTAAGTGTGGAATCTGCTCAGCTGGAATGCCTTCATGAACCTTCATGCGATAGAGCAATTTGAAAATGCCAGTGAGATGTGCGAGCATATCATTATCCATGTTCGCCTGGAATAGGTTTGAATATAAGTTAAGGGTCATGAACGTGTTGAGATATGTTTCCACTTTTGCGCTTGTGAGTCCAGAGGCGACGAGGTTTTCCAATGATCCCTCAGATAGTTTCTCAGCGCCCTCCCACGCACTCCAGATCCCTTCCCTCGCATTATGCCGTTCATCCCGACGCGTTTTGTATCCAGGTATTTGCTCAGCGAGATCAGGAGGCAGCAGGAGATCATCCAAAACTTCACAGGGCAATGTCGCAGTCGCCAACGTGGTTATTCTTCCGCCTTCTCTTTTCCCCCTTAAATCTTCAAACCGATGATACGCCTCAGCGTTTGTCCCAAGCCCAACATCGCTATTCATATCACCGAGTTTCGCAGAAAGTTGAGTCAAATACAATAGTTCATCCGGTGAGAGAAGGGGCATCTCATCAAGTGTGCATCGCTCCCGTATCAATTTTGCCAGATCCTTATAAGGAAGCCAGTATCCTAGGGGTTCCATCTGCTCATCAATAGCATCTAACGCCGCTGACGCGGTGTTAAAATCCCTTGCGGATAATCCTGTTTGAAAAGATTTCACAATCTCTTGCATATGCTTTTCTTCCGGTGTAAACCTTTTGTTTGACATCTTAACACCTTACATAGCTAACAAACTGAGCTTCATATCTATACTCTTTCTTGTTCGTGCCCCGATTAAGCAGCGGATGGAATGAGCTCTGCCAGTCTCCTGCGAATTCTTCTTGGAGTGTAATGACCCATCGTGGCAGAACAAGAGTTATTTCGCGGGGCGCACCCTGGTACATAAATGACCATTCTGCCCAGTACAAATTATTTGCGGTGCGCGCTAATCCTTCAAGCTCGTCAGGGTTTGTGTCTGCGCACACTGCCCGAAAGTCCGTTTGCATCCTTTTGAGGGCTGCATCGTTCTCCCGTCCATCGAGCGCAGCTCTCATGCTTTCGCGATCGAGGCCATGAACGCTCGTGTAAAATCGATCTATGACCTCTCGGGTTTCAGCTTCGGTGTAGACCGGCGCGTCCGTTCCAAAATGAATAATGGGATGTAAGCGATAATTAAAATGCCCCATGAACTGGGCGAGGTTTCTTGAAAAACAATTATGAGTAGCATCCAACATAACCTGGGAAGGTAGGTTTCCTCTGCCAAGAATATCGTCTATGTAGCGGTTCTCTGGGTTAAGGGGAAACATCACGAACTTGTCAAACCTTCCTTTTATCCATTTGGCAATGTCCCTGAATCGTTCCTGATCAATAAATGATGGAGCGCTCAATATTTGGTCAGCGATTCCTTCGTAAAAATGCTCATATGCTGTGCGCTCATCGAGATGCGCGCATTCTTCAACCGTAAAGGCGTGATAGGGGAACACAACAGAGTGCTCATCTCCCTGTGGCAGCATCGTCTGGGCTGCAAACCATTGTATCATGGCCGTGAGCTTCTCAGGCGGTATGGATGCGTCCATAATCACATGCGTTTGTCGATGTGACATGAAAATCTCAGCACCTAAGGACGTTCCGCAGTTTGCGATGATAGTATCCTCAGGCAATCCAACCTCTTGGCAATGCGTGTATTCAGCAAGAATTGTCCTTAGGTATCCTTCCGGAGCCGGCTCGTATTCGGGCATGGCGTTTTGGAAACGCACGTTCATTTAAAAATATATTCACTTAAAAGTAGTATTCATGATCATATTCTGTTACTGTTTAAACCCCAATCAGCAGCGTCGCATCGTCTTTTTTCACGCGTATGGCCCGCTTCCTCAATAACGTAATAAGATATCGATGCACGGTATTCCCGGGAGACGCTGAGATCGCCCCTTTGATTTCTGGAAACGGAATCGCGGGAAAGACAACTCCTCCCTTCATTTTTTTGGTTATAGGCTCCTGCGGCTTTCGGAACGAAATGTCATGCGTGACAACAAAAACATGTTGCCTACGTAAAACTGCTATTACGCCCGTGTTTTCGGGCGCAGTTCTATCACCCTTTTTCGCATCGTTGTCGTAAGAAGCATGGGCTTTCCCAACCCCCATATCAATTGCAGCTTTCCCAAGCTGTTTATACGATTACTCATCTCTCAGGCAACGACGTGCCTTTATAAATACTATCCGTTACCATTGGGCAATAACAAAAGCTTTATATAGGGGTGCTGCATTTCAACACATAGTTCAGAGTATCTATATACTGTAGATATTCAATTCGGAAAACCTATTCCGGGGTGGTCAAAATTTATAAACGAGCTCAAGCATTGATATTGGGAATTGCGATCGTAGTGGTCGTATTACTTGGTGTCGTTGCCGTTGTGTATCTTCTTAATCAGGACGCAACGCCAGCACCAACCGTTCGCGTTCCTCCGACAACGCAGCCTCCAGTGGTTGTAACTCCTCCTGTCATGGAAGAGCAGCCTGAAGAGGAAATACCTGAAGAGGAGCCAGAAGAGCCCCAGGATGAGGAGCCTGTCGTCACATTAACGATTCTAGACAAAATCAAGCAATATGCATCCAACCGCAATCTGAACGTGTTCAGCTCTGCTGACTGCCAGTTTGACCTGGACCAGGAAGCTGAGGATTACTTCGACAACTTGGAAACGGATATTGAGGATGACTTTGACAACGACGTAGACGATGTGAAGGAAGACATCGATGACAACATCATTGATGAGCTCGACAACATCCAGGATGACATTCGAGCAGTCAGGTGGAGCGCAATCAACTTCTCCGACGTGAGCGGCCAGTACGGCAATGAATCCGAGATTCTTTCGAGCGTGCAGCTCCTTGCAGATCAGCTGCGAGACATTAAGAGAACGCTTGACAGCGCTGTGGACAACACGGAAGATCCGGATGATTACAGTGATGCTGTTGACGACTTTGATGACGCGGAAACCGATGCGGAAGATCTCAAGGATGATATCGACGACGTCGTGAACGACTTCGAAGACTTCTCAGACGATCTGGACACCGCTGATTTCAGCGATCAGAGCGATGACATGCAGGATATCGCGGATGATGTCGATGGCGTGACGACAAAGGTCGACTCACTCTTAGATGACATCGGAAACCTGAAAGACTCGATTGATGACTTCGACGGCCAGTTCAACGACCGCGATGACATCGTGGACGAGCTCTTCGCGTACTGCAGAAGCCGTTAATTTTTTTATTTTATTAATTATTTTTAATTGTCTTAAAGGATACCATGAATGAATCGATCACTATTCCGTGGGTGGCACATGCACCTTATTTTCTCGGAGCTTATCCAGATCGCCTGAACGAATTGGGAATCCAAGTTGAGTGGATACACACGGCTTCCGATGCTTTAGAGCGATTCAGGTCTGGCAATCCCGTCCCTCCAATGATTATAACCGGACTTCATATATCGCCGGGCGCTTCTCCTGAGTTTAAGGACTTCGCTGGCGACCGCTCACTTATGCCGTTCGAAACCGGATTAGAACTGATACGGCGGATTCGGCATATCCCGGGATATGAACATACCCCACTAGTAGCAATAGATGCTATCCTCGAGCAAAATGATGCATATGCGTCCGACATCACGGATGAATGCGTGCGGGCAGGAGCGGATGAGTACCATTGTACACTCAATTATACACCCTCTGACCTTGCTGCCAGAGTAACTCAACTGATTCCACAACCATAACCTTTATATACCAAATGAATTTCATTAAACCGAGAACAGATTCTGAATGATTGCTATGGAAGAAGTCATGAAGACAGGAACCACAACGGTGGGATTGGTTTGCAAAGACGGCATTGTCCTTGCGGCAGATAAAAGAGCGACAGCGGGCTATCTCATAGCGCAGAAGGACGCGGAGAAGATCCACCAGATAACGGAGAATATCGCGGTTACTATAGCAGGAACGGTTTCTGACGCCCAGCTCCTTGTCAGGCTTACGCAGGCTGAGCTGAGATTAAAGAGGTTCAGGACCGGCCAGGATATCACGGTAAAAGAGGCAGCGAACCTCACAGCCCGGATGATCTACGCGAATATCAGGAAATTCAGCGTCATTCCAGGAATTGCCCACTTTTTGATGGGTGGTAAGGACAGCTCAGGATTCTATTTATATGATCTGTACGCGGATGGTTCTATATCAGACGTGAAGAAGTTCGTTTCAAGCGGCTCAGGAAGCGTTATGGCGTATGGAGTCCTCGAAACACTATTTAAGGAAGATATGTCCTTGGAGGAAGGCATCGCATTGGGCGTGAAGTGCATTAATGCTGCCGTGCAGCGCGACATCGCCTCTGGGGAAGGCCTTGACATCGTGACCATAACAAAGGATGGCGTGAAGAAAGCCTTGAGCAAAGAGTTCAAGACGAAGATCGAATTATAATTTGAGTGAACATCTATTCTAATGGCGGATATCCTAAAGGAAGTTCTGAAGCATATCCCGGAAGGGAAGATCAGTGATGCGGCGTTTGAAGGAGCTAATATAGTCCTGTATACGAAGGATAAAGAGTTTCTGTTCAACAATAACGGCCTCATCAAGGAGATCGTTGATGATATTAAGAAGCGCGTAGAGCTCAGGCCTGATCCAGCCATCACGATGGAATCTGAAAAGGCCGAGAAAGAGATTAAGAAGATTCTGCCTGAGGAGGCGAAGATCGCCCAGATTCTGTTTGACAGCCAGCGCTCAATCGTCAATATTGAGGCGGAAAAGCCCGGGGTCGCGATTGGCAAGCAAGGCTCTGTTTTGAGGGAAATCAGGGAAAAAACGCTGTGGGTTCCCATTATTCGAAGAACCCCGGCCATCCGTTCAAAGCTCATTGAGAATATCCGCGCGGTCTTATACCAGCATTCCGATTA
>JAGVYU010000049.1 GCA_018303105.1 Candidatus Woesearchaeota archaeon
TGGAATTCAGGCAAGAGCTTCTCGATATCCGAAATTAATCCCTCGATCGTTTCATACTCAATAACTTTTTTTGCTTTTTGCAAAGCGGAATTCGAAGGTTTGGAACCATTTCGGTAAACACACAGCAGAGGAACACCGAAGACGTCAGCATATGCGATTTCCATTCCTACACCTATTGCATGAAAGGTGACCTCGGCAATCATGACGTCAATGCCTTGATGCAGAAGCTGCTTGGAATCAAATGATACGCCAATCTGTTCATGCGGAAGAATGATGGTATGCTCTGTGTTGAGGGCGCTTTGGCGCAGCTTCGCATATAATTCATCCTGAAAGTCCGCACCCTGCTTGTGGGCAACATAGATCCTCATACCCTCAACGGCACGGAAGTAGGATATAAAGATTATTGGGATGTGTTCCTCACGATGATGCCAGCCAAACATTTTTAAACCGTGCTGTGCTTCTAAAGTTTGGGGGTAGCCATGAGATATATTGCTATGATATTCATTCTGTTTGCGCTAGTAGCATGCACTTCCACATATGAGCAAAAAGTCATCATTCCTGAAGAAGAGTCCGCAATCAATGAAGCTCCCAATGGTGAAGAAGCACCTCCGGAAGCAGATGAGGAGCAGGAGGAAGCGCCTCAGGAGCCGGAAGAGGGTCCGAGTGATGAATCTGATGAGCTGCAGCCGGAACAACCCGTTATTCCTGTGAATGTGAAGCGCAATCTAAGTGAGGAGGAGGAGCGTTATAAGGAAATGAACGCGAAAGGGCTGATTGATTTCAGCACGATCACGGCACGGCAGTGCACTGCACTCATCGAAACCTGGAGGAATAATCAGCGTAAAGCGGAAGATCAGCTTGAGGAAGCCAATAATGATTTTGACGACGCCCAAGTCTCGTATGATGAGGCACTCGCCGCGTACGAGGCGGCAAAGCAGGGAGCGAATCCAGCCAAAATAGATTCCGCAAAGTATACGCTCGACCGCGAGCAGGAAGAGTTAGAGGATTGGGAAGATTTCTTAGAAGATAAACAAGAGCTTTTTGATAAAACCGTGTATACGTATGATACGGTTAAAACGGAATGCAAGAAATTACAGGTAGTCGTCTAGCGGTTTTTCAATCCCATCGTTGCGTCAATGTCCTTCGCGATTATTGTAAGCTCATCAAAAATTCTATTCGCGTCTTTCCTGAGCTCTTCGATCGCGCTTTTGAGGCTTCCACCCCTAAGCATGACTAATCGGTGTTCCCTGAAGAGGATGCCTGATTCCATTAAGTTTCTAATGTGGTGGTTGACACGCGCGGATGAGACATCAAGCTCTTCCGCAAGCAGCTCTGTGGGAATGCCACGCTCGTTTGAGAGGCGTTCAAGCAGCGCCGCGACAAGCCGCGTTGAAAGATGCGTTAAATCCCTTCCCCGGGCAAAGCCAAGGCTGTCGCACACCCATTCTATGTCCTCAGTCACATTTTTCTGAACGGGTTTTACTAGATCCCGAACGATGATCTGCTTGTGCATATTCCTTTGATAGAATCAGAGTATATAAATGTTTCCACTATATTGCTATCATTTCGACTATTTAATAATGAATTCGATTTTTAGTAAGCTTTATATATAAGGAAAAGTTACCCCAATTATCAAAGGAGGGGTCATTATGAATATCAAACCGATAGGAGAGCGTGTGCTACTCAAGCCAAAAAAAGAGGAAGAAAAAACAAAAGGCGGAATTTACATTCCGGAATCTGTGAAGGAGAACAAGAAAGAAGGGGAAGTGCTTGCCGTTGGCGCGCTCAAGGATGGCAAAGAGATCCCCCTCAAGAAAGGAGACCGTGTGCTATATGGCGGATACAGCAGCGATGAGTTTGAGATCGACAATGAGAAATTCATCATCGTAGAATACAAAGATATTCTTGGAAAGTTTGAGTGAGGTGACACGATGGCAAAACAAATCATGTTTGAGGAGAATGCAAGACAATCATTGCTGAAGGGAGTGGATAAAGTAGCCAATACGGTGAAGATCACGTTAGGGCCCAAAGGAAGGAATGTCGTACTTGACAAAATGGCACATCCGCTCATCACGAATGACGGAGTCACGATCGCGAAAGAGATCGAGCTTCAAGATAAATTCGAGAATATGGGAGCGAAGCTCATAAAGGAAGTCGCGTCAAAGACACAGGACACGGCGGGAGATGGAACGACGACTGCAATCCTGCTCGCGCAGGCGATAATTTCTGAAGGTTTGAAAAACATCACGGCAGGAGCAAACCCGATTGAAGTCAAGAAAGGGATTGAGAAAGCGGTCATCAAAGTCGTTGAGCATCTCAAGCAGCGCAGCATGGACGTGCGCGAGAAGGAGAAGATCATCCAAGTCGCAACAATCTCCGCAAATAATGATGAGGAAATTGGAAAACTGATTGCAGACGCGATGGAAAAAGTCGGAGCAACGGGAGTCATCACGGTTGAGGAGGCGAAAAGCATTGAGACGTCTCTTGAGCTCGTGGAAGGGCTTCAGTTCGACCGAGGATTTATCTCACCGTATATGGCCACGGATCAGGAAAAAATGATTTGTGAGCTTGAGGAAGCGTATGTCCTGATTACGGACAAGAAAATATCAAACATGAAACAGCTTATCCCGGTGCTCGAAATGGTCGCGAGCGAAGGAAAACCTTTATTGATCATCGCGGATGACGTCGAAGGAGAGGCTGTGGCAACCATCGTCCTCAATCTCATCAGGGGAGCCCTGAAAGTATGCGCGGTCAAAGCGCCCGGGTTTGGGGACGAGCGCAAGGAAATGCTCGAGGACATCGCCATCCTTACCGGGGGCAAGGTCATTTCCGAAGACACGGGAATGAAACTCGAGCAGGTGAACGAGCAGATGCTTGGATCCGCGCGTAGAATAACGGTGAGTAATGAAAATACGACGATTGTCGAGGGGAAAGGCGACAAGAAGGACATAGACAACCGCAGAAAAGTGCTTGAGAGCCAGATCAAGCTCGCGGACTCTGATTACAAGAAAGAGGATTTGCAGAAACGCCTTGCGAAACTTTCAGGAGGAGTGGCTGTTGTGAAAGTCGGTGCCGCAACCGAAACGGAAATGAAGGAGAAGAAGATGAGGATAGATGACGCGCTGCATGCCACAAAAGCCGCGGTTGAGGAAGGTGTTGTTGCTGGAGGAGGGGTTGCGCTGTACCGCGCAATAAAAGTGCTTGATATGCTCAAAGTTGAAAATGACCAGCAGGTTGGAGTTACGATCGTGAAACGCGCGCTTGAAGAACCCTTGCGGCAAATCGCGAAGAATGCTGGCAGAGAAGGGGCAGAAGTCATTGCTCGCTTGCAGGGTGTCAAGGATGAGGTTACTGGTTACAACGCTAAGAAGGACATCTATGAGGACCTTGTGAAAGCGGGCGTGATTGATCCGACAAAAGTCGTGCGCAGCGCGCTGCAGAACGCCGCTAGTATCGCAGCGATGGTCCTAACAACGGAAGCGGTTGTCACAGACTTTGACAAAGAAAAGGACGAGAAGCCGGCGACGATAATTATATAATCATTGATTCTGTTATTATTATTTTGTTATGGATTTATAAATGGCCAAGCACTTTGAATATTCATGATCGGAGCGCAAGAACCCATTGTGTACGCTAGAAGGAGAGCGCGATCTTTAGATTCATCACAAGCGATCATGGACGCCGTTGAGCGGGCGCATGCTGCGGGTGCGCTGTCGTTCTCATCACATGAATTTCTAAGGAGGCTCAACCAAAAACTTCCCGCAGAAAAGGATGGAAACTCCTATCGCAATCGCTTCCTGTCTTATCTCAGCCCCACCACTGCTGATGAATGGGTCTGCTCCCCACCGAGCGACGTGGTTATCGACGACCTCATCTCGCTGCGACTCCTCCCGTTTGAGGAAACCCTTGAATTCATGGCATCACATGAGCGTCCGGGAGAAGCCATCATCCATATGAGAAATCGAATGCTTGCCGGTGACTTTGATGCGCAAAATCCTCTGCATATGCAGCTTGAATTTTCCCGGTACGCAGCTAATCCACAAAGCTTTAGAGTTAAATACACGGAGCATACATTCGCGAGCTTTAATAAGTTACCACGAGTTGCAGGAGAGGTTATACTGGAGTCTGAATATGATGGAGTAGTTGCTGCAACTGCGCATGAAGCTGTAGAAGTCTATCGTCAAATACTGGCGAGAAAGAGGGAGGAAATTCCATTGCTCGTGATTGGCAATATCCGCTACGGCTCACTGTGGGTGGTTGAGCCCATAGAACCGTATCTGCGCACAAAGGATGTTTACGTATTGTATGATTTCATCTCATCAATGTCCCATGATTGTACGTATCGCCCGGGCGATGCCCCCGCCGCGCACATACTTCAAGCTATCAAAGCAGACAAACCGGATGTCATCGTTGTTGATGGAACGATGCACATGGTTGAAGGAGAGAGTACACGATTCCCTGCAGCAATGTGGGGATACATCAATGAGTTCCTTGCCATGAATCTGGCAAACGGAATACCGGATCCAACAGAATCTCCCTATGTTCAAGATCGCGAGAGATTTTACCGTTCTCCTTGTGGATTGTCATACGAAATTGCGTTTTGGGCTCCTGAAATGACAGAGAATATTGTCATCGGAAATCAGGTGTTTCATGCTCCCGAGATGTCCGGAGCCCGAAGGGCCACAATCATGAATTCCGTAGGTCCAGCTCACGAGTCCTCACATGCCCGTTTAGATGATCCTGAAAGAATTATTCAAGGCGAGGTTCTTGCACTCAGTGCGACAGGTCTTGTCAAAGTGACTCCGGCCCCCAATGTAAAATCCCTCGCGTCCTATGTACAAGGGCTCATGGCGCCCATCATCAAAGACGGAATAGAGAAAATGGATAACGGTTAAGGTATCCCGCTTGTGCTATTCGCCTCTCAGGCGGTGTCCGTGTGTGAGCAGATGTACGTTTTGCGTCTTGTTACTGCAGAATATAAACTTTTAAATAAATACCCGCATTCTCATTATTAAGAGTTAACAACAACTGAGACAAAAAAATGATAGTGCCCACGAAGGATCTTTTCAGAGAAGCGTACGGGAAATACGCTATTGGAGCGTATAATATCAACAATGCTGAGCAAACCATGGGGCTATTTAGGGGGAATATAGATTCTCATGCTCCGTTTATTATTCAATTGAGCAAAGGTGCGAGGAACTACACGCACACGCTTATGCTTGAGGCCATGATACGGGCTGCCGGCACGATTTTCCCTGAAGCCATATTTGCTGTTCATCTGGACCATGGTGACGAAAAAACGTGTTATGACTGCATTGATAGCGGATTCTACAGCTCGGTTATGATTGATGCCAGCGATAAGGAATTTGCTGAAAACATCGCGATAACAAGAAGGGTCGTGGAAAGGGCTCACGCAAAGGGTATCAATGTCGAAGCAGAACTTGGGCAGCTTGGTGGAATGGAAGAGCACGTAAAAGGGAGAGATCCTCGGGAACTCGAAGAGCTGTTCAGGAGATTAAACGCTCTCTATGACCGCGGGGTTCCATTGGCAAGCATCAAAGCGCAGTATCAAGATCTCTGGGGCGATATACGCAAGTATGTTACGGATCCGGATCAGGCGGTTGAATTCAGAGATGCCACGGGATGTGATAGCTTAGCTTGCGCGATCGGCACGTCTCACGGAGCCTATAAATTTAGCGCGGGAGGCATTCTTGCATACTTTATTGTTAAAGAGATTCAACGAAAGCTTCCGGGATTTCCTCTCGTCATGCACGGATCAAGCTCTGTCCCGCAAGACGAAGTAGCACGAATTAACGCAGCGGGTGGGCAGCTCAACGGAGCAAGAGGAGTCGACGAAAGCGAAGTAAGCCGTGTTGCCCCTATGGGCGTTACAAAAGTGAATATTGATACTGATGGAAGGCTTGTTTGGACCAGAGTACATAGAGAGTATTTTAGGGATCACCCAGAAGGTTTTGATTTTAGGAAACCGGGAGAGCTATTTATCCCGGAATATGCTCGTTATGTGGCGCATAAGAATGAAGTGCTTGGCAGTGCCGGAAGGGTTGAAGAGGTTAGAAAAGCATTAGGCAAGTGATCCGTTTTTTCATCTCTTTGAGTATTCTCGTATTTTCGGCCGATCCTTCGTTGTCTCTCTTCAATGCATTTCAAACAGAGGAGATCACTCCCATTGCACCGGTTTCCAAACACGGCCAGTACACATCATCAGCCTGCCATGATCATCCTGAACGATATCCCCTACACTCATTGAAGTGTGACTCAAATCCTGTTGGGCCAGCCATCTTTGACTCTCCGCCGTTTTAAGGGGGTTCTGTGCGCTGTTTAAGTATTCAAAGATTCTGTCCAATGTCATATCTGCTGGCACCTGAACGTCGAGGGCTACAAAATCATCTTGCGGGAATGTGTCCCGGTTGGGTTCTACGATGGGCATTACAGTATACATCGGATCTTTTGCATAATATACTTTCATCATTCCATCCCCCATACCTTTTCTTTAAAACCCCGCTTCATTCTTCAATATTTCCGCCTTATCTGTTTTCTCCCAAGTAAAGTCGGGATGAGCAGAGTTTTACTTGCTGAAAACAATCTTGCTTGTTGCTTCTATTGCTTCCTTGCACATTTGAGCAAGTTTTTCAAACTCTTCTTTCCTGTGAAATTCAACATCTGTCCCATACTGAAAATCTTCCCTGATTTTGATTATGCTGTGCTCATCTTCCTTTGCCTGTGAAATCTTTAAAGTGCTGATGAATCTGCCATCAATCTCAATCTTCCCTTGCTCTTTGAGCATTTCCATTACCGCGATAGTGCACTCCTGATTTCTTGATTCATATCCGAATTTACGCAAAACAGCCAGAAAACAATGATAGACGCAGTAAAAGAAAGCACTTGCAGACCAGTCAGAATAATTATTTTTCTGAAAGAACAAAGCCGCTTTAAGGTTGTGCCTTGCTTTTGCCAAATGAAGCGATGCTGATTTGAAGTCTTGCTCTTGTTCTATTAACCCACGATGCATTCCGATCTCTTCTAACTCTCTCTTTGCCTTGTTAAGGCACCATTTTACCTTGTTAGAAGCTTGTGACATGACTGATTACCTCCATAATTTCAGCATAGCCATGAAGGATATATCCTTCCCTAATTGCATTAATCATCGCGGGATTTTTGTTTCTCAGGTTCTTTTCCAAGTCCGATGAAACCATGATCAATGGATGTATGGGTTTTATCAAGATTCTGTTCTTTTCATCAATGAGTTTGGAGATTTCCTTATACTTTTCTTTTTCAATAATAAGGATCAGGTCAATATCTTTTGCTTTTTCATAGTTTCTTACAGCTGAACCGTACATTAACCCGGCCTGAATCACTTCGAATAACTCTTCGAATTCAGATAACCACCGGGACGCTTTTTCCCTGGTTTCTTTCGTCAGCAAGGTTTCAATCAATTTTTTAGCATAAGTATCCTCAAAATTGATTTTGTAAAATATGGCTTTGCCAAGCTTCTTCCTTATCAGAGTCTTTTCTGAATAAAGGTTGTTCAATATTTTTAAAGCTCCTCTCGGCGTTATGTTAAGCTTTTTTGAGATTGAGTTTGCATTGTAGTCACTACTAAAATCTCTAAATATCAACAACAATGCTTCGTTCTCTTTTTCAGTTGGTGTTTTCATGGCATAGTAACCTGCAGTTTGTGTAGCGGAACTAGTTGTTCATATATAGGAACTAATAGTTCTATATAAATGTTTCGGAAATTCCGGGGCAATTATCGGGATGAGCGGAGTTTAGACACTAAAATTTTGTAGCCCTGACGTAGCTGCATTTGCTTTTACAACGAAAGAGGCCCTATCTACAATCTCGTTTTTAACAAAAAAATGAAAAAATGGGAATTGAGATGTTATGACCACTCAGAATCCCGCATCCTGTTTAAGCAGTTCCGCCTTATCCGTTCTCTCCCACGTAAAGTCGGGATCTTCCCTGCCGAAATGGCCATATGCTGCAGCTTTTCGAAAGATCGGCCTTCTGAGTTTCAAGGAG
>JAGVYU010000031.1 GCA_018303105.1 Candidatus Woesearchaeota archaeon
GCAAAAGAGTTCTCTTTACAAGGCGCTGATGGAAAAACCCACGCGCGGAAAGACTTCAAGAAAGACATCTTAATCGTGTTTTTCTCCTGCAATCATTGCCCGTATGTGAAGGCCGTTGAGGATCGTGTCATTGCGTTCGTGAAAAAATACGGAAAACAGGTTGACGTGATCGCTATTAACAGCAATGATGAAGTGGGTTACCCGCAGGACAGTTTTACAAACATGGTTGCGCGTGGGAAGGAGAAAAAGTTTAACTTTGTGTATGCCCGTGATGAATCGCAGGATGTAGCGCGCGCGTATGGGGGATTATGCACGCCGCATTTCTTCGTGTTTGATAAGGACAGAAAGCTTAGATATCAAGGAAGCTTTGATGATAACTGGGAACATGCCGCAAAAGCTAAAGAGCATTATGTTGAGAACGCTGTAATTGCGCTGCTTGCGGGAAAACCTATTGCCAAGCCCACTTCAGCCGTACGGGGATGCAGCATTAAGTGGAAATAGGGTTTTAGTTGCAATAAACGTTTTAAAGGATCCGGATTCTCCATTGCGCATGCCGCATTACTTTTCGCAGAAGGGATATGACGGTTATGTCGCGAAGTTTCGCGAGCTTGAAAAGAGGTTCAGGGAGCAGGAACACCTTGTGGGGGAAGCTCATGAGTCCGGGGGCGACATTGCCGAGAATAACGCGCCATTTGAGGTTGCTCGCCATGAGAGCATGCTTATTCAGGAAAGACTTCGGAGCATGCGCACTCCCCTAAATGATCCTGTGATTGTTGAGTATCCGTCCAAAGCGCAAAAGGTTTGCCTCGGATGCGTCGTTACGGTAAAAAGAAACGACACGCGTGAAACGTATGGTATTGTAGGACATGGAGATGATGACCCTGATAGAGACTGGATTCTCTATTCGAGCCCGCTTGCACAGCTCCTTCTCGGGCACAAAAAGGGTGAGCAACTGGAAGGAATCATAGGGGGAGAGAAACGAACGTACGAAATAGTGCGCGTTCGGCCGCTTCTTAAGGCAAGGACACAATAAAAATGCCTATATTGACTACATACGCACCCATGCAAATCACGCAGTAATTCTTCATCTTATAATGCGAGACGTAGAAGAGGTACGCAGATGCAATCACTGCTAAAAGAGAGAGGGGTAAGAGAATGCTCGAATTTGCAATTGCGAGTACAAAGACAAGTATATAATAGAGAAAGCCGAAAAACGCATTCGATGCCCAATAATCCACATTTGGACCGCCAAGACGGCCTATGAGGTGCCCATACGGGCTTAAAATCGCTTTTGAGCACGAAACCGTTTTGGATATATCGCACAGAGGTTTGTATCTCTTAGACGTAAAGAGCCTGCGCTCAACATATATGAGATAGCCAGCGAGAAGCATTCCGATAACCGCGAGTGATTCGAGTAACATAACATATACGAACATTTTAGAGTTTAAATGTGTGTCTGTTCTAACAGGGATTTGTGGAGTTTTCCGTTCGTAATGACATACCCTTTTGCGAGCACATATTCTGCGCTTCTGTAGTTGATCGGTTTTCCAAAGTAATCCGTGATCATGCCCCCTGCCTCAGTGAGGATGACGTGGCCTGAGCAGACATCCCAGAGATGCGTTTTGCTGTTTATGGGCGGGCGAATTAAAGCATCGCCTTCACCTTCCGCGACTTTGCAGATTCTCAGTCCAAGACTTCCAACATCGCGCACGGTGCTGTGGGGGATTTTTGTCAGGAGCTCCTCAACCGCTTTGATCGGATAAAACGGATCCGTGAATACGCGCATGTCTTTCATATTTTCAATATTTGAGACGCTGATTTTTTCTTGCTTGCCATTGGACTCTTTGAACGCTCCTTTGCCTTTTACAGCCCAGTACGTTATTCCCTGCACGGGATATCTGTTGAGGCCCATGACTGGGATTCCTTTATGTGTTAATCCAATGTGAATGCCGAACTCTCCCGTCATGTGGATGAAAGGATCTGTGCCGTCTAACGGGTCTATGAACCAGGTATATTCAGTTTCTCTCCAATGCTTCAACGCGTGCTGCAATTCAGGATTGTGTATTTCCTCTTCTGTGAGGATGCCGTACTCAGGAAACTCTTTGTGAAGCATCGTGCATATGATCTCATTCGCAGCGTGGTCTGCTTCCGTTACGGGGCCAAACTCTCCTTTCATCTTAACTTTGACATTCTGCGCGCCATAGAACTCCATGATCTTCTTGGAAGCTGCTTCTGCTGCTCTTCTTGCGATGCTCAAATGCTTATCCATCATCGGGGTAGGTATTTGAGCGTTTTTAAATGTTGACAAAGACTAGCCTAGAATCAGGATATTCCTCTTTATTTCTGCTTTAACAATGCCGCATTATCTTGAGGTTTATATCCGAGATCTTCTACTGCGTTGCTGATGTCCCAGAACCTGCCCGAATTATTTGAGACACCATAATAAATCCCAAACGCTTTTGATGATTCGAGGCTTTTTTTCACAAGTTGAATGAGATCACGATGGCTGATCCATGTCTTGAGCCATCTTCCGGTCTTATCTTCGAGTGGATTATCGTTCTCGCGGAACGCGCCAATCCTCAGGATAATAGCGTGGATGCCATGGCATTCGAAATACTGCCGGGCTAATGCCTCAATGAATGCTTTTGTCGCTCCGTAATCGCTGTCTGGCCGGATCGGATCATTCGGCGAGATCATCCGAGGCCGGGCTTGCTCATGCAGTGTTGGAGGGATCCCTTCATACCCTCCTGTGACATGATTTGAGGAGGCGATGACTATCTTTTTCACATCTGCTTCGCGAGCGCATTCAAAGATGTTACGTGATGCGACGATGTTGTTTTTCAGTAGCATCTCCCATGTTGAGCCATGCATCCTGCTGCCTGCAAGATGCAGCACGAAGTCTGGATTCACCGTTGAAAAGAGGTGTTGTGCTTCTTCATAACGAGAGAGATCGGCGCGGAAAGTATTCATGCCGTTGGGATTTTGCATGCTGATGTCAGCTGTAAACAAGGCATATTCTTCTGCGAGTGCCTTGCAGAGGACGCGGCCCATCCTTCCCTCCGATCCGGACACAAGGAGCTTAGGTTTTGGCATGCGTGTTGATAATTTTGCGAAGTATTTAAAGCGTTCGGAAAGTATATATACATTGATTATTGTGAGAGCACATGAAACTCATCTCATGGAATGTGAATGGCATTCGTGCTGCGATGAAGAAGGGGTTTGCGGAGTCCATTCACAAGGTTAATCCGGATGTTTTGTGCCTTCAGGAGACGAAGGCGCATCAGGACGATGTTGATGCGATGATGCACGGCTATCATCATATCTGGAACTCCGCGGAAAAAAAAGGATATGCAGGCACAGCGGTTTTTTCCAAAGTGAAGCCGTTGACCGTTGCGTATGGAATTGGAATTGCAGAGCATGACAAGGAAGGAAGGGTTATTACACTCGAATACGACGATTTTTATGTTGTGAACGCGTATGTTCCAAATTCTAAGCGGGGATTGTTCAGATTGCCGTATCGTAAGACATGGGATCATGAATTTACTCAGTATCTTAAAAAGCTTGACGCTCAAAAACCGGTGATTGTATGCGGAGATTTGAATGTCGCGCACACGCCCCTTGATATCGCGAATCCCGCGCCGAATTATAATAAAACGGCAGGGTTTACGCAGCAGGAGATTGACGGTTTTTCGCATTTGTTGTCCCAAGGGTTTATTGACACGTTCCGTGAATTCAACAAAGCGCCCGGGCAGTACACGTGGTGGGGCATGTGGAACAATCTTCGCGCTCGGAATATTGGATGGAGAATTGATTATTTTCTGATATCCAAGAGATTGCGGCCCAGGCTGCACAGCGCGTTCATACTCCCATATATTATGGGATCAGACCATTGTCCGGTTGGGATTGAGATTCAGAATTGATACGCCTTTGAGCGTTTTTCTATGCTAGTGATGAACAGTGTTTGTCGAAATACGCGATATTGAACTCGCATGTCTCCCACACGAATCCTGAATATCATTTCGGGCTGATGGATCACTCTCACTGCATCGGCTGGAAAGGGAATCATTCGAAGCGATTCAATCTTCATGAGTATCCTTTCAGCTTGTTCAGTAGGAATCTTTCTGAGTTTTCGAACTGCTTTTCTATCGTACTCTACGTCGAGCATGGGCACGCATCACTTCCTCATGAGAAACTGATTTTCCTTCTCGAAAATCGCGCATGCTCTGCTTAAATTCCTTATATTCCTGATCCGTCATAATCATATCCTCCATAGCGGCCTTGACACGCTGGAGGTCTTTACGGATGGCCCTTAGCTCATGCAGAACTTTTTTATCAGGCATGGATTGTGCGAAGTCTTCAAAGGTATATAAGCTTTCTGCCATCTCATTTTTTGAGATTCTATATGCCTTTCCCCCCTATTTCCGCAAGATTTCCGACTAATAAACTGTGTTTTACCTCTGCATCACGTACGCGATGAACTTTCTCACGACTCCAATAACTAAGAAGAAGTATGCCATAATAGCGATGTAATTAGCGTAGTTTTCATAGCCCTTGATGAGGAAGATTGGGGTTATGGCTAAAAGGATTAATGCCGCGATGATCGGCGTGTTAGACCTGATCTTTAACGGGAATCCCGCGATACAGTAGATGAGGAATGAGATGTACAGGTATGTGTAGCTTAATTGGCTTGAGTAGATAATAATGGCGATGAATACGAGAAGCAATGTCGTGTTTATGTCCTTCTTGTATTTCAACAGCTTTTTCCAGGCTGTTTTCGCAAGGGTTTTCGCTTTTTTTGTGTAGCCCTTTAATCCGCCGAACATATCCGTGATGTCCTCAGAGAATTCCCTGCGCAGTTCCCTAAGCTCTTTCGGCGTCATGGATTTCGGCGTGATCCCTTGCTTAATATACTTTTATATTCTGGGGCACTAAGTTTATAAATTCTCGCGTATTTTTCACACGAATGCCTACAGTGTTGGATCTTATCCTTGACAACGGCGAAGTGGCAGATACTCCAGAGATGCCGCTGATCCGTGTCCATCGAGAGCGCGATGACCTGCAGGTGCTGATTTTCAACACCCCGAACGATGGCAGGGCATTTGTTGAGCGCTATCACAGCTCGGTTATTGATCGTCTCGATTCTGGCAGTGTTATTCCAGTACCGAGCAGGATGCATCGCGACCTCCATCAGCTCATGTGGATCATGGGCATGAAGATTTATAGAGGTTTGGCGTCCCGGTCTGAGGCAGCCCGGCTGTATATGGAAGAGCATCAGCGTGAGCGTTTTGACGTCTGGTATGTGCAGAAATACGTGCTGTCCAGAAAGCTGACCCCCTGGGAGATGAGCCTGCTCCGCGCGGCGCAGCAAGAAGCCATGGAGTTTTACAAGCATCCCCTTGAGCTCTTTGAGTTGGCGGCGTGAGTTTTGTCTTTCTTGTGAAGTTCTAGAGTCGGTGAAGAGGTCGGAGATAATTCGTATTCTATGAATATTCTCTTTCTTTAGTTGCCATCGTCGTATTTGTTTCAATCTAAACGTGTCTTTTCCGGAGGCGCCGATTTATTTTCGCCCGGCGAGGCAATAGAGTTATTAAGCTGAACAACGGGGTTATTAGAATGGAAAAGAGCGTCATATTGATTGATGCAGAAAATTTGTTGAAGAGCTGGCAGTCTCACTTCGGAAAGGCCATTTATATCGATTATCAAAAGCTTATAGGCACATTGAGTAGAAATACAAACTTACTTCGCTGCTATTACTATGACGCGGTACCTGAAACAATCCCCATGAAAAAGAAACAGTTTCTTAATGCCCTTCAGCGTAAGGGAATGCAATTAAGGCTAAAAGTGTTAAAGAGTCGGACAATACAATGTCCATCATGCTCAAAGCTCATAACGCGGGATGTACAAAAAGGAGTTGATGTGTCCCTCGCTACGGATATCTTACGGCATGCTTGGCAACAAACCTGTGATATATGCATTATTGTTAGCGGGGATGAGGATTATAAGGATGCAATTGATGTTGCAAAAGATAAGGGGATAAAAATATGGATCGTGAGTTTCCGTGACAGCCTGTCATCAGAGCTCGGAAGATCTGCGGACAGGGTTTTTTACATTGAAGACATTGCTCATGATCTTGAACGAAACCATTAAATACAAGAGGCATTTTATGATCTTCGGTGTTGAAAGAGAGAGCGGGATGGGGATCATACCCGTGTCAATTCCGCTCTGCGTTTTTGAATTCTATTTATTATGATTTAGCAGATAATCAACATCTTTCTTAGAATATGCTTTTTGTATTAGGATAACTCATCAAACTCTTCTAAAGTTATTTGAGCGTCATTAAGAATTCTGTGGAGTGTTCCTTTCTTGATTTCGGGATGCAAGGGAACGGTTATCTTAATTGTTTTTTCTCCCAGCTGTTTTTCTAATCTTACATGAGAGCCTTTTTGTCTCGTTGCAACAAATCCGGATTTCTTTAATCGTTTAATGACTTCAATACCGGAAAGAAGAGGAAGTTTCATATCGTGACTTTAATGTGTTCGCCTTCGTATTCAACAAGTTCATTGACATCTGCTTCTAGGTAAAGTTCTATTGCTTCTTTAATATTCTTAATGGCCTGTTCTTTAGTTTCTCCTTGAGAAATACATCCAGGAAGAGAAGGCACATAAACAGTGTAACCTCCTTCCTCTTGCGGTTCTAACACAATTGTGAGTTCCATAATCAGGTAGGATGTCTGAGATGTTTATAAACTTTACTTAGAATATTCCGAAAGGATTACGGTAATCATCTTCCTGACGCCAGGAAAATGGTAATAAAATAAACCTGGCATTGCCGGAGCCATACCAGGGACGTAATAGGGATGCAAATTCTTGCTTGTTTATATATTTTTCTTAAGCTGCTGATTATTTTGAGGGTTTATTCTTTATATGCGTTTTCCAAACAAATCCGGTGGTATTGCGAGAAGACAGAGAGAGTATACAGAGGTTATGGGAATCTCTCGGAAATTTTACGGAATACAGAACGATAAATATAAGAACGAGCTCTTACACTTCATAGTGAGTTACCCTTTCCGGCGATGTGCCTACTCTTCGTGAGTATACTGCCGGCGACTTACATTTTTTTCAATGAGAGCGTGAGTATGGGGGCTATACCCGATAACCGCTGAATATTTCAAATTCTTACTTATTATGCGTTTACTAATACTATTGAGCAAAAGATTTATATATAAGGTATAGATATCTATATATTCGGTGTATATATGGTCCAGGCAATGATTAACGTTGAGGAGAACACGAACCGTGTGCTGAATGTTGTAAAAGCGAAATATGGGTTAAAAGATAAGTCTCAAGCTATTGATCTCGTTGTAGCGGAGTATGAACAGAGTATTCTTGAACCGCAATTGAGGCCAGAATATATAGAGAAACTCAAAGCCATAGATCAGAAGGGGAAGTTCAGGAAATTTGCTTCTTTAACGCAGCTGCGCAAGGCGATTGAGCATGCGTAAGTTTGAGATTGAGCAAAAACTTCAAAAAAACTTGACTAAACTGTTTCACAAGGACCGGAAACGTTACGAAATTCTCATGAAGAAGATGGATGAGATCCTAGCCTGTGCTGATGTTGACCATTATAAGAATCTTCGAAGGCCGATGCAGCATCTGAAGAGTGTGCACATTGACTCCCATTTTGTGCTTGTGTTCCGGTATGAGCCAGCGACTGATCGCGTTTTCTTCTATGACTTTGACCATCACGACAAGATCTTTGGATAGTCACTTATTATGATTAAGCAGATAATCAACATCTTTCTATGCTTTTTGTAAGTGCTTCTTTGCTCAACACGGTTGTTGAGCTTAAAAACCACAGTTTTTG
>JAGVYU010000041.1 GCA_018303105.1 Candidatus Woesearchaeota archaeon
GCCCAACTCGTCGATTTGCTCAAGCGGGAAGGCATTCAGCATATTGAAGCTGAAGGAAAACCGTTCGATCCTCATATGCATGAGGCATTAATGGCAGAGGCTTCTGAAAAACCCGATGGAGAAATCCTCGAGGAATTCCAGAAAGGCTATACGCTCAATGGCCGCGTCATTAGGCCAAGTCGAGTAAAAGTCGCAAAAAAGACTATTTCCGGGGTCGGTCCGGCGGAAAAACCAGAAACCGGCGCCGCCCGGCCGGGGGTTGCCCCATCCGGGGTGGCCGGGGAGCAGCGAAGCTGCGACGGCGGCCGGGATAAGCAGAATCAGAATAAAGAACGGGAAGAATCCAATTCACAATAATCCTATTCCACAAACAATATAAACCTCATCCCTTTGTGTGGAATCATGAGCATTCCATATGTGGGGATTACGAGGAAAACACCGAAGCAGGACGCAATAAAATACGGTAATTGCGACAAAGGCAAGGCATGCACGTCGTGTTCGCACGCGTGCACGATGTCCTCCGGATTTTTAGTCGGGGACGATTTTGCCAAATTAGCAAAGCATTTGGGAGTTACGGAAGCGAAGCTCAAGATGAACTGGCTTGAGTCTGTCCGCTTGTACAACAAAACGATGTGGCGCCCGAAGCTCCTGAGGGAGTCAGGAAAACCGTATGGGCAATGCGTCTTTTATGACGATCATGAGAAATGCACAATACACGCAATCAAGCCGCTGCACTGCAAAGTCTCCACATGCGGCACGTATGGAGAACAGCTTAGTCATTGGTTCATGCTCAATCATGTCATCGATGCGAATGACCCCGTGGCGGTTCGAGAATGGGCACAGACGCTCAAGCATCACCCCACAATTCCAGGAGGAGAGCTTCATGAAATCGTCCAAGATGAGGACAAGCTCAAGAAAGTCCTGGGATATGAGATCTTGCATCAATAATTTTTCTAAACCTTTGGAGGGAGAATATGGCTGTAGCTAAAGCTATTGGAATTGATCTGGGAACGACGTTCAGCGCTGTTGCTGTGATGGAGGCTGGAAAACCAACCATCATTCCGAGCGCAGAGGGCGATAGGACAACGCCAAGTGTAGTTTCAATAAAAAACGGAGAGACGATTGTTGGAAAAGTGGCGAGGAATCAGGCAATTTCGAATCCGGAAAACACAATCAGAAGTATCAAAAGGCACATGGGGGATCATGGCTTCAAAGTGCAAGTTGACAAAAAGGAATTCACGCCTCAGGAAATCTCAGCGAAGATTCTGCAAAAATTGAAGAGAGACGCGGAAGCGTACCTTGGACATGCAGTCAAAGACGCTGTCGTGACCGTTCCCGCGTATTTCAATGACGCGCAGAGGCAGGCGACAAAAGACGCGGGAGTCATCGCGGGATTGAATGTACTGAGGATCATAAACGAGCCAACCGCTGCAAGTTTAGCATACGGACTTGACAAAGAAGGCTCAAAAACGATCATGGTGTTTGATTTTGGCGGAGGGACTTTTGACGTTTCCATTCTTGAATTAGGAGAAGGTGTTTTTGAAGTCAAAGCGACCTCAGGAAACAATCACTTGGGCGGTGATGATATTGATGATGCCATTATGGACTGGCTCGCGATTGAGTTCAAAAAGCAGCAGGGTGTTGATTTACGAGAGGACAAAACAGCTTTACAAAGATTAAAGGAAGCGGCTGAGAAGGCGAAAATCGAACTCTCGTCCGCGCAATCCGCTTCGATAAATCTTCCGTTCGTCACGGCCACTCAAAAAGGGCCGTTGCATTTGAATGTTGAATTGACGAGAGCGAAATATGAAAACCTCATCGCGGATATTCTGGACAGGCTGAAAGGCCCTACGATTCAGGCGATGAAAGACGCGAAGCTCACCGCAAAAGACATTAACAAAGTCCTTCTTGTTGGAGGCTCAACGAGAATTCCAAAAGTTCAGCAGATCGTGAAGGACATTACGGGAAAAGATGGCGATAAGACCGTTAACCCCGATGAGGCAGTTGCGTTAGGCGCCGCGATTCAGGCAGGAATCCTCGCGGGAGAGATTAAGGATGTTTTACTTCTTGACGTTACGCCATTAAGCCTTGGCATTGAGACGCTTGGTGGAGTGTTCACGAAGCTCATTGACCGCAACACGACAATTCCAACGAAGAAGTCTCAGGTGTTCTCCACAGCATCGGATAATCAGCCTGCCGTTACGATTAATGTATTGCAGGGAGAAAGACCAATGGCGTCTGATAATAAAAGCCTTGGACGGTTTGATCTCGTCGGGATTCCGCCGGCGCCAAGAGGCATTCCACAGGTTGAAGTCACGTTTGACATTGACGCGAATGGCATTGTCAATGTGAGCGCGAAGGATCTCGGAACGGGAAAACAGCAGCAGATTACCGTTACGGGAGGATCCCGCCTCAGCGATGAGGAGATTAAGCGCATGCAGAAGGAGGCGGAATCGCACGCTGAAGAGGATAAGAAGAAGCGTGAGGAGATTGAAGCTTTAAATCAAGCGGATTCATTGATATACTCCTCGGAGCATTTGTTCAAGGATCTTGATGGCAAAGTCGACAAGGAAAAGCTCGATGAGGCGAAGAAAGAGATTGAAGCCTTAAAGGAGCTTATGAAGGGCAAGGACGCGGCTAAGATTAAGAAAAAGTTCGAGGAGATCAATGAGAAAATACAGAAGCTCTCCATCGAGCTCTATGAGAAAGCGAAGCAGCAAAAACCCGCTGCCGAAGAAGAGCCAAAGGGCGACAAGAAGGATGATGAGGATAACGTCGTTGACGCAGAGTTCGAGGATAAGAGCAAAAAAGAAAAATAAACGGGCATTTCCCGCGCCGCTCGGCCGGGACGCCCCATCCGGGGTGGACGCCGAGGCAGAACCGAGCGCGTCTAGGAAAACCGAGTTTTCCGTGGCCGAGGAGCACCGAAGGTGCGACGGCCGCGGGAAATAAAGCAGTTTCCTCAACACCACACAATCATGCATCGCAAGAACCGAACATTTAAGAAACACCGCTCACTCATTCCCATATGACAAAAGATTATTACAAAATCCTTGGTGTGGGCAAGAACGCTTCGAAAGAGGAAGTGAAGAAAGCGTATAAGAAGCTTGCAAAGCAGCATCACCCTGACCTGAACAAGGATCCGGGGGCCACTGAAAAGTTCAAGGAGATTAATGAGGCGGCTTCTGTCTTGGGCGACGATGAGAAGCGCAGGCAGTATGACCAATTCGGCGATGCTGACGCGTACAAGAGAGCTGGCGGCGCAAGTTTCTCAGGCGCTGACTATGGTGATTTCGCAAATTTCGCTTCGCATTTTGACTTTGATGATATCTTTGACAGGTTCTTTGGCGGAGGCTTTTCCGGGTTTGGCGGGAGACGTCAGAGGAGAAGGAGGGGTTCAGACCTGTTGTACGAATTAGAAATCACTCTCGAAGAGGCATTCGCAGGCGTGAAAAGAACGCTTGAGTTTCCCAAGTTGGAAACATGCAGCTCGTGCAAAGGGTCTGGGGCGAGGTCAAAAGAAGATATCGCAACCTGCCCTGACTGCAACGGTTCTGGAATGCAGACACGAGTGCAAAGAACACCATTTGGCATGTTTCAAACCACAGCTCCCTGTCATAAATGTCGAGGCCGCGGTCAATACATCAAGCACGAGTGCGAAAACTGCGATGGCACAGGAGTAGTACGAAAGAAGAAAAAAATGGAAGTCAAGATTCCCAAAGGCACATTCGAGGGTTTACGTTTAAGAATTTCAGGTGAGGGCGAACCAGGAGATTCAGGAGCTGAGCAAGGCGATTTATATGTTTTAATTCATATCGCTCCGCACAAGATCTTCGAGCGCCGCGAAAATGATTTGTACGTTGAAGTTCCGCTCAGTTTTGCCACAGCTTCATTAGGCGGAGAAATTGAAGTGCCTACAATTGAGGGAAAAGCGACACTCGCAATCCCTGCAGGAACGCAAACGCATACCGTTTTCAGAATGAAAGGCAAAGGCATGCCAGACGTGCATGAACACGGCCATGGTTCTGAGCTCGTTCGTGTCATGATCATGACGCCTGAAAAACTCACAGCAAAGCAGAAAAAGCTTTTAGAAGAGTTTGATGGCGAAGTAAAGTCAAAGAAGTTTGGATTGTTTTAATTATTGGTTAAAAGTTGGTCGTGTTTGCGCTAGGTATATTAGGTGATTACTGATGGCCTCATCTATACTATTCACTAGTTCTCTCACTTGCTGATTCTGTGTAATCATGGCCCGCTCTTTCTCGGCAATAGTTTCCAGGCTTATCAGCGTCGCTTCAGTACTTTGAGCCAAAGCTTGATTTTTAGCTTGTTCATTTCTATGTTTAAGGGAGAGATTTGCGAAGCCAAAGTATCCCGCAATTTCGCCTACTTCAATAAAAAGAGATGGAATGCCGGTATGGTCACCAATATAATCAGCTACAGAGTATCCTGTTGTAAGTCGAGCAAACCAATCCGCGAGAAGCGTAACGCATCCAATTCCAAAAGCCCACTTCTTCGTTCTATGCATAGATGATTGAGCTGCATACGAATCGCGCAGCTGTTGTAGTGAGGTGATATAATCTGGGTTTGTTTCCATCATATTGCAAGCATGTGTCGCTTTAAAAACCTTTCCATTATCCTCACTCACCGATTTTGGAGTTTGCCGAGATTAAATCAAAGAAGTTTTGGGTTGTTCTGAAGTCTAAAATGTAACTACTTAAGCGTGGCTAATAATTACTAAGTTTTATAAACAGGATTCAATTACCCTGCACCATGGCTAGCCTTGAGCTCGATCTGCGGGAACGAATACTGCTCTTGTCGCAAGAAACAATCTCCACGATAACGTCACATGAGGACAATAGAACAGAAACGCTTCATCCTCTGGATATCGAAGCGCTGTTCACGATGCATGGCCAACTCATGAGCCTAGGTGAATTATGCCAACTTTATCTGGGGCAGCATCCCGATGACTTTGAGATCCAAGAAGTGAGAGATACAGTCGGTAGGGCCACACTGGAGTCCACAAACGAAATTGGGAAGTTCGCGGAAACGATCATTGAGCCAAGGAAAGCTCCTTGTATCACCAAAGCTGAGGACGTGGCGCCTTCCAACTTTGATGCCTTGCTCGCTCTTAATCCGGAGCTGCAAAAATGGATTGAAGGAGTCCATCGCAAGGATTTTCCATTTCCTTATCTCGCCATGGCGATCGCGCAATTCATCTCGACTGATGACTTGGACGATAAAGGCGCTTTTGTACGGGAAAACCTGTTTGCATTTTATAATCCCGCAGCAGGGGTGTATAAGGCCGCGCGGAAACAAAAGTACAGGCATGTCTCCCCGATCAATAGGGATGATCTTACTGGAGGACTTTTGCGGTCTCTTGAGCATGCTTTGAAAACCGCGGGCGGAGAAAAGCGCGCAGTACGTCTTCCCGTTGATGCGAAGCACTTCAGAGCAGGATATTCTCCAGATATAGATATACGCGCTGCACGGGACGAAGATGTGCTTGGAACACCAATAGACATTCTGCGTTGCACGACCGTTATTCCACTCAGTAAAATCAAGAAAGGGACCGATATTAGAAATATTGTAGATATTGTTAAAAGCGCGCTGTATAAATATGTACGGAGCGGTTCCTTGATCCTCTATCCGACTCTTTCCGCATGTCCAGAATACGTACAGCGATTTGGTGTGGACGTGTCCTCCATAGCTGACAAGGGGATTGATTTTACGGAATTGATCGCCATCCATGGCACCGCGAAAATAAGCGGGGAGAGCATTACTCTCCGATACAGGATATCTCCTTATTTGGATCATTTCATGGAGACTATGCTCTCAAATAAATCCATGCAGGCAGAAGCGGATGCTCAGCCCCTGAGGATCATTGGCAAATGGCACATCGCTCACCTTTCACAGGAGGGATTGCGCTCATCCTCGGAGGATCCTAAACTGCAGGAATACCAACAACAGAGAAGGGCAGAGTTCGAGGCAAATAACGGAAGCCTTATAGGTATATGGGAATATATTCGTGATCAATGCCGGGATGAGCTCGAGCGCCGCATGAAAGGGGTGTATGAAAGAAAGCTCACTACGCATGAGCAGGCGGCAGCGGAAAAACCCACTCCCGAAAACGTATTTAGGCTGGGAATCTTTCAAGCCTTGGCCGCCTACGAAAAAGGTGCGAATCTCGTGAATCAGGCGATTCGCATGGGCATCCTTGAGCAGGAAGTTCCAGTACTCTTTGGCATGGCAGTGAAAAAGAATCACAATCCCCTGGAAGGGTATAACCACAACGTTAAGTGTAGTCTCTGATTGTAGATGATATAAAAGGATACTTAATTTTGCAGGCGTTAATCTTGGAGGGTTTTAATTCTCCTCGACAATTTCACGGCCCATTTCTGCATACGCTTGGGCCATGACCTCTAAGCACCTCGTATTCGCTTCTGAAGCTTTCTGCGAAGCGTGACATAATGTTGCAATCATGCCAAATTCCACTACTGAGATCCCATAGGCTATATGGAGCGCGTACTGTGGGGCATTGAGTATGGACCGAAAGGCTTCAAGAGCAGAAATTCCAGTTGCATAATAACATACTGCATCCACAATGGACAAAGCGGCTAATGTTGTGAAGATCCGTTTCCCAGTCTTTGCCTGGCGCATATCATTGGTAAATACTTCAATCTGTTGCACAATCTTGTCACGCTGAGCGTCATCTCTTTGTAGCTGTGATTCAATGCCCATGCGCTTTTCAAAGTGCAAAATCGCTTAAAAACCTATTGAAAATTGCAGAGGCTCCACATGCAATTTTCAATTCCAAAAACATAGCACTTGAGAGCGGCAATAAGTGGGATTTTTGTTATCTAAAAACATGCCTTCCCTCAAACAATAGAAAACAATTCTTGCAGAGCCATTTCAGCTCAGGATTGCCTCTCACCTCTCCGCCGCACACTGGGCATCCTCGCTGTATGAGCATCACTTTCATCCCTATCCGCGAAGGAGAAAACTGGTGTTTAAAAGTGTTTGGAAAAGGATTATAAATGATTGATTATTGTTCTCTTCAATGTATATCCTCAAACGCTATGGAGAGTCACGAAAAGATACCTGTCCTTTCTGTGAAAAGCATGGAACCACGCTGAATGAGCAAGGGATTCCCACATGCAGTGATCATAAAGGCAGGTCGTTAGAGCTCAAGTGCGTATGTGGGCAGTGGCTTGACATCAAGAAGGGAAAATGGGGCGCATATGCTCAATGCATCCGCTGTGGCAATATGAACCTGAAAAAAGCCCTGGAGATGCACGTTCCTGAAAAACCGATGGAAGGTAAGAAAGATCCTCCCAAACCTCATGTACCGACTGAAATCACGGTGCGATCAGATGAGGTTGATTTTCTGTGATTCAGCGCAAATACTTTTCCGCATCATTCAATTCCTGAGATTCAGCAAACTCTTGCTCTTCTATCGCTTTCTGCACCGCATCTATCATGAGCTCGTCCCTGCCGTGGTCAATAAGCTTCTTTGCGATGATGATTCTCTCCTTCTCAGACACGTCCGGATCTCTTGAGATCGTTATTTGCTGATTAAACTCCAGCATCGCGGCATCTGTTTTCTCCATCTCTTCAAGGAATATCTTTGC
>JAGVYU010000042.1 GCA_018303105.1 Candidatus Woesearchaeota archaeon
CGATGTGCAGACGGTTATGGAGCAAACGGGCGCATCAGAAGTCGAGGCGAAAAACGCTATTGAAGAAGCAAATGGCGATTTGGCTGAAGCGATTATGAAGTTGAAGAAGGATTAAGGATACGGGACTCCATCAACGACAGTACAAGGGTAAGGTTTTGTTTCCCATTGCATCTCACCTGATCCACCAAATACATATACGTATTCATAAGCGGTAGCGCATGCGAATTCGTCATCTCCCGTTTGACAACACGCTTGTCCATCAGGAGCGCCACCAGAGTCGCAACATTGCCCTTGCGTCCCACAAGATGCCATCCCTGAAGGGCATGGAATTGGTGGCAAATTATCATCAGTAGGCTTTCCCGTCTTCTGTATCTGAGACGTACACGCCACGAGTACAATTAAGACCAAAGTGAGGAATACATATAATACTCTCTTATCCATACTTCCAACGCATTTTCTCCCATATTTAAACCTTTCCTCACTCGAATCTGTGCTTTAAAAACAGCAATGTTAATATAGACGAGAGCCTTTTAAACCGCCATGGGGGAATGGCAGGCGCTTTTGGCGAAAGCGCGGGAGAAAGAGTATATAGTCAACCAGGTGCTCACGATTACGTATCCTTTGGCTAGAGACGCCAAACTCCTTTTGACTGCAGTTGAGAACATTTTCCTCAGCATGCATTACGCGCTCCAGGCTTTTTTAATGCATGAGTACGACCATGCGCGGCTCCGTGGAATCCCGGACACGTATGAGTCCAGAGTGCAAAAGGCGAAGTCATTAATGCCAGAGCACCGCGACGCGCTCCAATCCATGACGGAGTTAAGGGAGATTATCATGAAGCATCAGCAAAGCCCGATTGAGTTTAATAGGCAGGATAGATATGTCATCTGCAGCGATAAGTACCAATTGACCGTAATAACGTTGGATATGATCAAGAAGGCGCATGAAAAAAGCAAGGTATTTATACATGAAGTCGCCACAATACTAGAGAAAAAACCATATCTTGTTGTGATCTAAGGATGAGAGAAGCGTTGGCAGTGGCGAAGAAGGAGATGGCGCGCGCGGACCATCTTTTGTATGTCAGTCTGAAATACACAAGAACCGTGGATGTTTTTAAGAACATTATCGAGCGTTACATCAACAGTTATGATCAGTGCATGCTGAGCCTCTTGAAGAAAGCGCATGAGCAAAAGAAGGTTGCTTCAATTCCTGACCGTCCTTTGGAGATGGCCGCGCTTGTAAAGACCGTCTACAAAGATTATCCCGCAGTATTTGAAGCGATGGAAGAATATCTTTTGCTGAGAAAGATTAACAAAGCAGAGTATACGAAAGCCCGCGAGTTCAGAAGGCATGTGACGATGACCGCTATGGTAGATGGAGAGATGATGGATCTCACGATTGACAGGATGCATGAGATGTATGATAAGCTTAAGAATTTCATCCAGGTAGTGGAGGAGCTTCTTAATCTATGACGCGCTTTATAACGATTGCTTCTGGAAAAGGGGGTGTTGGAAAAACCACGGTCGCGATTAATCTAGGCAAGGCATTAGCGGATTTTGGCCGTGATGTCATTGTCGTCGACGCCAATGTTTCAAAGCCGAACATCGGTATTCATCTTGGGGGTTCTGTCATTGTGACCTCGCTGCACGACGTGATCAAACGTGATAAAAACATTAAGGACAGCGTCTATCTGCATCCAAGCGGGCTAAAAGTCATTCCCGGAAACATCTCGTTGGACGCGCTTGAGAATCTCGAGATTGAAAAAATGCCCGAGATTATCCATGAGCTTGAAGGATTGACAGAAGTCGTCATTATCGACGCTGCCCCCGGACTGCACCATGAGGCGATACAGGCGCTGCGCTCGGGAGAGGAAGTCATTATTGTAACCACTCCGGATCTTCCTGCAATCACGGATGCGCTTAAAACCATTAAGGCGGCAAAGCGGCTCGACTTGAAAGTCTTGGGCGTGATTGTGAATCGTGCGCACGGTGACGCGAACGACATACCGCTCAAAAACATAAGAGCTCTGTTGGAGCACGATATCCTCGAAGTGATTCCCGAGGATCCCGATATGCGCCGCGCGCTCAAGCTGAATCATCCGATCACATACACGCATCCTGACAATGAGTCCAGCATTAAATTCAAGAAAGTTGCCGCGAGGTTAATCGGCACGACGTATATTGGCGGAAAGCATGATTCTAAAGTAGAAGGATTTCTCAGGAAAGTAGGGATTAAAGAATGAAGGGGTATCAAGGCACAGATCAGAGGCTGAAGGAAATTGAGCATGCTGTCCGGGCAAGAAAATATGTCCATCCAAAGCGTGGCATGCATGACACAATGGTTTTTGTCACCGTGCTGCTTGCTGGAGTATTTCTCACGCTGCTGTTCTCGCCCGTGTTTCTTTCCCTCGCATTGTATGCAGAGCCCGTATTATACTTTATTCTGCTCTTTATCGTAGGATTGTTGTTGGGTGTCATCACTGATTTTTACCTGCATCATTTGCATATCATGCAAAAAAAGAGATATTCTGTCGCGATTCTCGTCTACGTAATTCTCGGAGCAATCGTGTTCTCCGGGGTTCCCGTGATCGCGCGGCAGCTTTCCGTCATTATTTCAGTGCCGTACATTCCCATCAATCCAACAGTTTCAGCATTGGTGTTTATCATTCCAGCGATAGTTCCATTAGCTTTGAGCAGAATCAAGGCGGCCAGCGGAATTTGAATCCGCCCTAGGAGATCCACAGTCTCCTGTGCTAACCAGACTACACCATGGCCGCCATGAAAGATGAACAATGGTGAATTCTATTAAAAAGTTTGGATTTGCTTAAGCATAAGATGCCTCTTTAACGCCACAGTCGGCGCTCATATGAATAAATTCTGCTGACCATTTTTTCAAAATCCTTTTCCGATACTCGGAAACCGCGTTTTAGAAACCTTTATAAACCATCCAGAACTCCCTTTCCCCATAACCCGAGTCCGAAAGGGCGCTTCTAGGGTCTCTAGAACGTGTTTCTCGGTGTATGAACAATGGCAGACGACTTTAAACACCTGGTGCGAATTGCGAGCACTGACCTAGATGGTGCTAAGCCCGTATATTACGCGTTAACGCAGATTAAGGGGATTAATTTTAGACTATCGGAAGCGATTTGCAAAGTCGCGGGCGTTGACAGGGTTGCCACGATTGGTAAGCTTCCAGATGCACAAGTAAAAAAGCTTGATGAAGCGGTAAAGCATCCTGCGAAGGCAGGCATTCCCGTGTGGATGCTCAACAGGAAGCGCGATCCAGAGTCTGGGCAGGATCGTCATTTGCTCGTTGCGGAGCTTGATTTTGAGAAGGATAATGATATCAAACGCATGAAGATGATCCGTTCCTACAGGGGATTGCGTCATATGTTTGGCTATCCTGTGCGGGGGCAAAGAACTCGATCCAATTTCCGCAAAAATAAGGGTAAAGTGATGGGTGTGAAGCGAGCTAAAACGGCAGGGAAGACCTAATGGGAGATCCAAAAAAACTCAGGAAGAAGTATTCTGGGCCAGCGCACCCATGGCAGCGCGCCAGGATGGAAGTGGAGTCAAAGATTCTCAAGGCGTATGGCTTGAAGAACAAGCGCGAGATCTGGAAATTAAACTCCTTGCTTCGTAATTTTAAGCATCAGGCAAAAAAGCTCTCCGCGTCGCAGACTGCGCAGGCAAAGATGGAGTCTGAATCCTTAGTCAAGCGGCTGCGCAGATATGGACTATTGCAGGAAAGCTCTCGGTTAGGGGATGTGCTCAGCCTTACGCTTCCTGAAGTGATGGATCGAAGACTGCAGACGGTCATGTATAAGAAAAACCTTGCGCGTTCCATGAAGCAGGCAAGGCAGTTTATCGTGCATCATCATATTACGGTTGCAGGGAAAAAAATCACGTCGCCGTCCTACTTGGTTGCTCTTGAAGAGGAGCCGCAGATCGCGTTCGCGGTGCATTCTCAGCTTCAGGATGAGGGCCATCCGGAGCGAACTCCGATAGAGAAAAAAGTGAAGCCCATGAGGGAAAAAAAGCCCGTGAGGAGGAAGCAACGTGGTCGATGATCAGCGCAGGCCTATGAGGCAAGCGAGATGGGGAATCGCGCATATTTTTTCCAGTTACAATAATACGATTATTCATATCACGGATATTACCGGAACGGAGACGCTGTCAAGAATCTCCGGCGGCATGGTCGTGAAGTCCGATCGTATGGAAAGCTCTCCAACAGCCGCGATGATTGCCGCGAAAAAGGCGGCGGAAACAGCTATTGAAAAGGGCATTAACAGTATTCATGTTAAGATTAAAGCTCCCGGCGGCCATAACGGCCCGAATAATCCCGGTCCTGGAGCGCAGGCGGCGATTCGAGCGCTGTCAAGGATGGGATTGCGCATCGGAATTATTGAGGATGTGACTCCTATCCCCCATGATGGGTGCAGAAAGCGGGGAGGAAGACGAGGGAGGCGTGTCTAATGGAAATCAAGCTTCTCGAGCACAATAAGAAGCAGAATAAAGCGAGTTTTGTTGTTAAGGGAACGACTGCTGCATACATGAACACGCTGCGTAAGTATGTTCTCGAGCGCGTGCCAACACTGGCGATAGAGGATGTTGAGTTTCGCGAGAACAGCTCAATCCTGTATGATGAAGTCATCGCGCATCGCCTTGGCCTTATTCCATTGAGGACCGATTTAAAATCATATTCACTAAGAGAAACGTGCAAATGTAAAGGGGAAGGCTGTGCCCGTTGCACAGTTCAGCTCACGCTGGAAGGCAAGGGCCCTGGAACGGTGTACGCTTCTGATTTGAAATCAAAGGATAGCCATGTCAAGCCAATCCATCCAGGCACTCCAGTTGTTAAGTTGCTTAAAGGGCAGGAGATCGAGCTTGAGGCGAAAGCCGTACTTGGACAAGGCAAAGACCACTCTAAATGGTCTCCTGGGCTCGCATATTATCGGCATAAGCCGATCATTGAAGTGAAATCCCAACCTGCAGATCCTAAGAAACTTGCTGACATGTATCCCGAGAAGGTGCTTGAAGTCAAGAATGGCAAGATCACGGTAAATGAGGAGAACGCGCTGAAATGCGCAACGTATGACGTATTTGAAGGAATCCCTCATCTTACTATCAAGCAGGCTGAGGACGAGTTCATATTCACGATTGAAAGCTGGGGCCAGCTGGACTGCGATGAGATTATGACCGCAGCAGTGGACATCTTCCAGCAGGATCTCGAGCAGTTCGCTCAAGGTCTGAAGAAGGCGTAACAAACTCCCACGCGGGGGTGGCAGAGCCTGGTCAAATGCGCTAGCTTGAGGGGCTAGTCCCTTAGTGGGTGCGCGTGTTCGAATCACGTCCCCCGCAATGTTTTTCCAAAACATTGATCAAAAGGGGGGGGTTGAACTCATGTTCAAGCCCCCTGAGTTTAGAGGGCTTGACGAGCAAAGCGAGGAAACCCTCAGATGCCAGCGGGCTTCCGCTGGTGGGAATCGTGTCCCCCGCAATGTTTTTCCAAAACATTGATCAAAAGGAGGGGGTTGAGTTCAAGCCCCAAAAATGTTCCCGCAGTTACAATGAAAAGGACAGGAACGGATAATCCGGAATTGAGAAAGCTCATTGGCGAGCTCAAGCGTTTAGGTAGTGAGAAGAAGGTGCCGCTGTGGCAGCGCGTCGCGTATGATCTTGAGCGTCCTTCAAGAAATCGGCGTATTGTGAATCTCTCACGGATTAATCGCTTTTCGAAGGAAGGAGAGACGATTGTTGTTCCCGGAAAAGTTCTTGGCTCAGGCACGTTAGACCATAAGCTGACGATCGCCGCGTTCACATTTTCCAAAGGTGCGATTGAGCAGATTGAGAAGAGCAATGCAATCGCGCTCACAATTAGTGACTTTATGAAGCAGGATATTAAGGGGAAGCGCGTGAGGATTGTAGGATGATCATTGACGGAACTGATCTCATTGTTGGCCGAGTAGGCACCGTCGTAGCGAAGCGCGCGCTGCTTGGTGATCAGATTCAGATTGTGAATGCGGAGAAAATGGTGCTGACGGGGAGCAGGGTGCACCTCCATGCCAGGTATCGCAGGAAGCTCAAATTGGGAACGCCAGCGAAAGGCCCGTTTATTTCCCGAAGGCCTGATCGTTTCGTGCGCAGAATGATCCGCGGCATGATTCCATACAAAACTCCGCGCGGTGCAAGCGCATTTAAGCGCATCATGTGCTATATCGGCGCTCCTGAAGAGATAAAAGGGAAGAAGGAAACAATAAAAGAAGCGAATATCAGCAAGCTCGATAACCTCCGCTATATGCGCGTGGGCGATCTGTGCAAGCTGTTGGGGTCTCACTATGAATAAACTAATCCATACCTCAGGAAAACGCAAGCGGGCAATCGCTCGTGCGACGCTTTATCCGGGCACGGGCATAGTAACCGTCAACGGAATAGCGCTGAATGTCTATCAACCGGCGATGTATCGTATGAAGATACAAGAGCCATTGTTGCTGGCTGGCGATCTTGCCCAGACAGTTGATATTCGTGTCAATGTGTTTGGCGGCGGGATCTCTTCCCAGGCGGACGCCTCTCGTCTCGTCATCGCGAAAGCGCTTGTCCAGCATACGAAAGACAAGAAGCTGAGGCAGCAATTCCTTTCCTATGATCGTCAGTTGCTCGTTGCGGATGTGCGCAGAAAAGAGCCTGCAAAGCCAAACAGGCACTCGCAGGCGCGGGCGAAAGTGCAGAAGTCGTACAGGTGATACCATGATAATTCCGATCCGATGCTGGAGCTGTGGAAAGCCAATTGCCCACCTCTGGGAAGAATACACGGAGCGCATTAAGAAAGGCGAGGATCCAAAGAAAGTGATGGACGCGCTTGGCCTCGAGCGATATTGCTGCCGTGCCATGATTCTTGGTCAGGTTGACTTGATCGACACCGTTGCGCAGTTTAAGAAGTTTTAACCATGAGCTACAAACACGATAAACCCATATTGAAACATCGCGGCCGGCACAGAAAGCGAAGGCCGAAGACGTTCTCTTCAGAGGACGCTGCGAATACATGGGCCGCGGGAAAGAAGATCAAGGAGTTTGACCTTGTGAATTTGCGTGTTAACGACATTCACAAGAAGCTGAGAGTTGTGAGAAAGTAAGTTTTATATAGCTCTTCGCATTCTCTATCGTTTATGCAACCTAGAATCTCGTTGCTAAGTCTTCTACTTCTTCTAAAGTAAAGTCTCAAAAACTTTGCCCATCATCGATTTCTTTCAGACATACGTGCAGAATTCTTTGGTGGTAGATAGAAGAGCGGAAGGGAGGAACAACATGCCAGACGTCGAATTGAAACGCAACACAATGGAAATGAGCATCGATGTAGTGTATCACCCACATTTGTTCGATCTAGAATCTGGCCTCCTCCTGACAAAAAAGGAGCAGGATTGGATTAAGGCATATCGCGCGGAAGGCTACGCTATCCAGTATGTGAGAGCTCCAACGCCGGAATTCAAAACGATTGATGTATACGGGTGATCGCAATGTACACCCCAAAAAACAAGATCATCGTATTTGACACTGATGAGAAAATGAGGATTGCAAAAGAACTGAAAAACGTTAATGTGGATGTGATCGAAGCAGGTTTTCCTGTGTCTTCACAAGGGGATTGGACTGCTGTGAACGCTATTGCCGCGGAAATCTCCGGGCCTGTTATTGCGGGGCTCTCCATGGCGAGAGACGACAATATTGACGCCGCAGGAACCGCGCTTGCGCCAGCTATTCGTCGTGGAAAAGGCAGAATTCATACGTTTATCGCAACGAGCCAGATTCATCTCGAAAAAAAATTGAGAAAAAGCCGTGAGGAAGTGCAGGAATTGGCGGGAAACGCGGTGAGGCGTGCGAGGGCATTCACTCCCGATGTTGAGTTTTCGACCGAGGACTTTGGACGTAGCGACGTGGCATATGTCGCAGAGGTCGTGCTGACTGCAATTCAGGAAGGCGCGACCACACTCAACCTTCCGGACACGGTTGGATATTTAACCCCTAGAGAAATGTATGTTAAAACCCGTCAGCTCATCCATGCGGTAGGGCGTGCCGCAGAACAGCGAGGGATACCTATTGAGCATGTTGTCTTTAGTGCGCATTGTCATAATGATTTAGGGAATGCGACCGCGCACACATGCGAGGCCATACGTGCAGGATGCAGGCAAGTTGAGGGAACGTTTAATGGCATTGGAGAGCGGGCTGGGAACACCGCGCTTGAGGAAGTCATCGCAAACATTCACGAGCGGGGAAAGTATGTTCGAAATCCATTCACGGGACGCAGGGATCCTTTTTACGGACTGGATGTGAGCCATATCAGCCGCAGTGCGATTGGTGCTGCGAGCGATGCCATCTATCGTGCGATCGAGCAGCAACGACCCATGAACAAGGCGATTGTGGGCAGAAACGCGTTCGCTCATGAAGCAGGAATTCACGTGCATGGTGTCATTCTTGACACAAACACGTATGAGTGGATGAGTCCTGAGGAATATGGTGTGGAAAGCAGGATCACGCTTGGCCCGAGAACAGGAATTCATGGGATTATGCATCGGTGCAGGGCTCTTGGTTTTGCCATTATTCCAGCAGAGCAGCGCGTTATTGCAGATAGGTTTATCCATGCCACTGAAGGCTGGAAGCTTTCTGATGATGCGCACATTGTGCAAGCGATTATGGGAGCAGAGGCGATTCCAGAAGCGTATGTCCTCAATGATTTTTCGATTGTGGAGAAAGGCACTGGCGCGAATGCATGTCTTAAACTCACTGTGCAGGGTAAGATGCATGAGTGTGTTGCAGACGCCGCTGGAGGAATTGACGCGTTTTGCAGGGCGTTGCAGCGTGTAATCCCTTATGCTTTTGACATCAAGGAGTATGCGTCATACGCCGTAACCCCGGGTGCAGCCGCGCTTGGCAAGGAAACGGTTATCATAGCGAATAATGGTTTTACCACAGTGGGAGCGAACACGCAATCGAGTGTACTCCGAGGATCCGCGTATGCCATTATGCAGGCCGTGAACAGGATGCAATACGTCGTAGACCATGCCCCTAAAGATTTAAATACAAAATCGGTGTTGTAAGCAGAATGGACTTTAAGCGCATAGCTGAGAAATGGCAGAAGCGCTGGGAACAGGCGAGAATCTTTGAGGTAAAAGAAGATTCAAGCAAGAAGAAATTTTATTGCCTTGAGATGTATCCGTATCCTAGCGCAACATTGCACATGGGTCATCTCCGTAATTACTCAATCGGCGATGCGCTTGCGCGTTTCAAACGCATGCAGGGTTTCAATGTGCTGTATCCTATGGGGTATGATGCGTTTGGTTTACCTGCTGAGAATGCTGCGATTAAGCATGGAACAGATCCAGAAGAATGGACCTTGAATAATATCAAGGCCATCAAAAAACAGCAGCAGCGTATGGGTCTCAGCTATGATTGGAATCGTCAAATTCAAAGCCTTGAAGAAGAATACTACAAATGGAATCAGTGGATCTTCCTAAAATTCCTCGAGCAAGGACTCGCGTACAGGAGCAATGCGCTTGCGAACTGGTGCCAAACCTGTGGTACAGTCTTAGCAAATGAACAAGTTGTTGATGGAAAATGCTGGCGCTGTTCTGGGGAAGTTGAGCAAAAACTCCTCGAGCAGTGGTTTTTCAAGATTACTCAGTATGCAGAAGAGCTGTTGAATGATATCGAGAAGCTTGAGCATTGGCCTGAGCGTGTTAGGATTATGCAGCGCAACTGGATTGGAAAAAGCTATGGCACACTCTTGCATTTTGACGTGTGCGACAAGGATGGCAACAAGTCTGGAATGAAAATATCGACATTCACAACAAGGCCCGATACAGTGTATGGCATCACGTATCTCGTCCTCGCTGCAGAACATCCGCTTGTCATCGATCTCACAAGGAATACTCCGCGTGCAGCAGACGTGAAGAAATTTGTCGAAGAAGTCAAGAAAAAATCAATCATCGAGCGAACCGCGGAGGGGAAAGAGAAAAACGGAATATTCCTGGGTAAATATTTCATCAATCCGTTCAATGGAGATATTTGTCCACTCTACGCTGCCGATTATGCGTTGTTGGAGTATGGAACGGGAGCCGTCATGGCCGTTCCTACACATGATCAGCGTGACTTTGAGTTCGCAAAGAAGTACGATCTTCCATTAAAAGTGGTCATATCACCAACCGATTGGGAACTTAATCCTGAAAAGATGAATCGTGCGTATATTGAAGACGGTGTGCTCGTTAACTCTGGTGAATTTGATGGCATGAATAATCGAGAAGCGATTGAAGAGATCTCAAAATTTGCTGAGAAAAAAGGATTTGGTCAACGGACTACAAATTATAAGATACGCGATTGGCTCATTTCAAGACAAAGATATTGGGGAACGCCAATTCCCATTATCTATTGTGACGCTTGCGGAGCAGTGCCCGTTCCCGAAAAAGAATTACCTGTTAAACTACCCAAAGGAGTTAAATTCACAGGACAAGGAAATCCATTGGCGACAAGCAGCACATTCATGAACGTTGCATGTCCTCAGTGCGGAAAACCCGGAAGACGCGAAACAGACACAATGGATACGTTTGTGGATTCCAGCTGGTATTTCCTCAGATATTGCAGTCCAAAAGAATCAAAACTTCCCTTTGATAAATCAGCAGTTCAGTATTGGATGCCTGTTGACCAGTATATTGGTGGTATTGAGCATGCGATTCTTCATTTGTTGTACGCGCGTTTTTTCACAAAAGCGCTGCGTGACATAGGTTTGCTCGACGTCGATGAGCCGTTTACGCGATTGTTAACCCAGGGGATGGTTATCAAAGATGGCGCGAAGATGAGCAAGAGCATTGGGAATGTGGTTGACCCCGCTGAGATCATGGACAAATATGGCCCAGACACTGCGCGCATGTTCATTTTGTTCGCAGCACTTCCAGAAAAAGAGCTCGATTGGTCTGATCAGGGCGTCCATGGAATCTATAAGTTTTTGCAGCGCATCGCAGCGTTAGTCGAAGATCCTGTTGAATATCGAAAAGATACAAACAATAAAGACAAGCATATCATCAGCAAACTCCACGCGACGATAAAAACAGTGACTGAACGTATAGACAAATTTCAATTGAGCCTTGGCATAGGAGCGCTCATGGAATTTGTGGGCGATATTAATAAGTACAAGTCAGATCCTGTGCACGAGCAAATATACAAAGAACTCCTGCAAAAGCTTTCGTTACTAATTTCACCGTTTACTCCCCATCTTGCTGAAGAGCTCTGGGAGAAACTAGGTGGCAAGGGTTTTGTTGCGGTGACGTCTTGGCCAGAATATGATGAGGGTAAGATTGATCGCAAGGCAGAAGCGCGTGAGGAACTTGTCTCTCAAACAATATCTGACATTCACGAAGTGCTCAAGCTCATGAAACTTGAAAAACCAAAGAAAATCACCGTGATTGTTGCAGACACTTGGAAATATGACTTTTTTTCAAGGTTGAAGCAGGAATTAGAGAAAACATTTGATCAGCGTGAGCTCATGAAGACACTGCTCAGCTCAGATTTGAAACAATACGGCTCAGCAGTCTGAAATTCAGTCATTGGATGAAAATCGCGCTCTTTTTGAAGATGAATTTAAGACGCAGTTAGAAATTATGAACGCTGAGCATAGCAAACATCCTAAAGCAAGAAACGCATTGCCTGGAAAACCAGCTATAGTTCTAGAATAACTGCTAACGAAGTCGTTCAAGCCTTTTGATTTCGCTGATCATAGCCTTGCTTGACTCCGGATCGGACGAAGAATGTCCCGCAACACAGAACAGTAATCTTGATTTTGGAAGTTTTTTATGGAGGAGATACGCAGACTCCGGAGGACAAACTTGATCATATCTTCCATGGATGATACTTACGGGAACTTTTATCCTGTGTGCATTCTTAAGAATATAGCCTCTCGGTAAAAAACAGTTTCTGAGCATGTAATGGCTTTCAACGCGTGCCATCGGAATGTAAAATTTTGGTTTCATTTCTTTCTTCGCTTTTTGCATGTTTGGCTCAAGGCGCATAAGCGACATTTCATAATATGTCCACTCATACGCATATTTCCTACTCTGTCGCGAATGAAACTTGCGAACATAGTATTTCACAGGATCTTTTCCTGAAGGCACATGGTTTACAAATCTCCGCCAAGCTTCCGGATTGTGCAGCTGCGTTCCTCCTCTATAAAAGTAATCAATTTCTTCCTTTGAGCCTAAGAATATACCTCTCAGAACGAGCGCCTTGACCCGTTCCGGATGTTTGATCGCAAAACATAATGCTAATGTTGATCCCCAACTCCCTCCTACGACAACGGCTTTCTTTACACCGACATGATCTAAAATCTTTATACAGTCCTCAACGAGTTTTTGGGTTGTGTTTGCTTTCGTGCTCGCGAACGGTCCGCTTCTTCCTGCTCCTCGTTGATCAAAGAAGATCATTTTCCATTTTTTTGGATTGTAAAATAGTTTATGCTTGTCTGAAAAACCTGCTCCTGGTCCTCCGTGTAAAGATAACATAGGTTTTCCTCTCGGATTCCCGCAGACTTCGTAATAGAGTTGATGTCCATCTCCCACAGGAAGATAGCCTTTCTCAAGAAGTTTTGGCAATTTCATAGTTTGAAGCTGGAACACCGGGATACGCTCTTTAAACAATAGTGCGGCATCCGTTACTCATCACTGCACAAACAGCTGTTCCTGGAGGATTCAAAGGTCCCTCATAAGGATCGATTCTAACAATATGCACGGGCTCTCGCGCTGGCTTTCTTTTCCACAAACTTCCTATTACATCATTTATACTCATAGTCTCCCTCCAAAATATAAAGTGCAGGCGCGCCTGAGAATGGAAACCCAAAGCATGAGTGAGCTACCCTAGCGCTTCCTCCATTTCGCTTCCCTTTCAGCACGGGCTCTCTTGGTGAGTGCTGCTGCATTCCTGCCCTGACACGATTCCCATGAAAGCTCATCCGAAAGGACAAAACTTCACAGTCCGAACCAGGACTCAGTTCACACTCTGGATGCCGCTTCCCAAGCTTCGGTCCTGTGTAAAGCCCGTTCACAGCGACAGGAGAGGGCTAACCTCCCGACCTAGCCTGCAATGCTGTGATGTGTGTATGCTTTTTTAAAGCTTTCTAGAGAATCTCAATAATTCTGCACGCGGTGTTATCGTAAATAACCCGATACTCATTCTCTGGCATTGGAAACTTGCCTGCGAAATGGTCTTCATACACCTCGGGGAGGTAGATGTAGCTCGCGTTAAAATGGTCTTTGAGGACGGCATGCGGGTCAAAATATTCATACACGGGAGCTGTCGCAATATTGATGAGCGCGTATTCTTTCATAAGCGTTTCATTATGCCTGAGCATGAAATACAAAGCCCAGCCGCCTATGGCTTTTCCCTCCGGGTAATAGTACATCGTGAATGGAGACGCGGCTGCATTCACAAAAAATACGGATTGTCCCGGCTGCGCGTATTCACTCAGGAACACATGACAGTCATCGGTTCCCTCCGGGTTTTGTTTGGTCACTTCAATGGGTAAGAGGAATCTTCCTATTGTAAGCGTTGAGGCGCAGAATGCAACGAGGAGAATAAGGAGGATAAGCTTGTGTTTTGCTTTGATCGGGTGGAAAACGTGCGCTGCAAGGAGCATTGTGAACGGCAGCGCATATTCGATTGTTCTGTCCGTTTTGATCGTGAGCAGCAGAAAAAATGCCGCGATGAGCGTGAGCGGATGGTCCCAGCGTTTAATAAGGATCATGAAAAGAACGAGGAACGCGAGGAGAACGAGAAAATAGAGGTTATGGTCAATGAAGATCTGGGGATCTGGAGGCAGGTTTTCGTAAATATTCCCTACTTGCGTCGTTTGGTTGATGGAGACATTGAGCACATTGACGAAGTCGATTTCAGGAATGTTAAGCTGTCCATCGATCCACTGAATTTTGAGAAACGTGAGATTGTTCGGGAAATACGGGAAGACGACGGTGCCCAGAATGACCGCTGCTAACACCACTGCTGCAGGTTTCCACACAATACGTTTTGCTTTTAATGTGAAATAGAATGCGACAATGCCTGCAGGTATGAGCGCTAAGGGATACGCATAGTACGTCCAGCTGAAGAGGAAAACGGAGACAAAGAGGGCTTTGTACCTCTGTTTGTGTGCAAAATAATACGTGAGCATCATGAAAGCGATTCCTAAGGAAATGGTCCTGAGCTGCGTCATCCTGAACAGGAATCCCCAGGACACGAGCAGAAGTGATGCGGTCCAAAGCCATTTCAGTGAATATCCTTCCTTGCTGAGAATGAAGTAAAACACTCCAAGCATGATGCTCGTCATAAGCGTAATTCCGATGATATTCGCCCAGTAAAGTGGTAGGAAGGTTAAGGGAATTAGCGCAACGTGAAAGAGGAAGTGCCCGTCGCTGAATGTATCCTCATAAACCGTAAACGCTAAATGCTCATATTGCCTGCTTAATCCATGCTCTTTAATGAAGTTCGCCAGCGCGAGATGGTAATACGTATCTCCGTATGCCCTATCAACATACGTATACAGAAAGAGCATGACGCCTAACGTGAAGAGGAAGATAAGGAGATAGGGGAAACATTTCTTTATAGCCATTCTATACGCATAAAAAACCCGGGTTTAAAAGAATTGCTGGTATTGATTTGTTTAAATCTCAATCCCGTGCTGTATCGCTTCTCTGACAATTGTGACTTTTGTCTTTAATGCTTCAAATTCTTCAGGGGTGTAACATAGGAAATCTACAGGATAATCAAGATTCCATATCTTTTGCTTACAATGATGAGGTCAATGTCTGAATCGGGTTTGTAGGTTTCTGTTGTTCGTGACCCGAAGAAGATCATCTTGTCTACATGGGACAGCCGTTTAAATCTTTTCAGCGCTTGTATTATTGCTTCTTTTTCTTTGCCCATGCGACAACCTCTTCTGAGTTCTTTACAATGGCAGCAGCTTCCGCTCTCGTATACCGCGATGGTTGGTCTGGATACCGGGAGAGGATATATGCGGGATTGATGATTGAACAAAGAATAACAATATTTTGAGGTGCGCGCACGAGCTTGGCAAGCCTTACTACATCATGGATTTTTGGAAAATCGTTTTTGCTTTGGATGATTAATGATTTTAATGCTTTTTCTGCAGCCTGTTGCGAATAAAAAAGTGCGGCATCCAACATGTCACCCTCGAGGTTATATCTTGCTGTTGCTAGATCCGATGTAGCCTTTGCCATCCATTTTTCCGATTCTTCCATGATCCTTGTTACTGAAGATACATGTATTTAAAATTGTTGCGCAATTCCATGCTATTCAGAGACAACACCCTTTTTGATTTGAGTTTTAGAAAAATGAACAGGAGCAGACAATAGTGTGGGTTTCAGTTATTGTGATGCCCAGTCCAACGCTCAATCTCTGCTAGTTAAATCTCAATCCCGTGCCGTATTGCTTCTCTGACAATGGTAACCTTATTCTTTAATGCCTCAAACTCTTCAGGGGTGTAACATAAGAAATCGACAGGAGAGCCTCCATAGAATAATTGCCGAAAAACTCAGGTCTTAATTCTTACTAGGTAAGAAATACGCACGTTTTTGGAAAATTATTCTTACCAAGTAAGAAAACATTTATATATGGGCTCTGTTTTATTACCTGGTATGATTAAAAAAGAGACTAAGCCTGAAATAAAGGAGGGTATGAAAAAAGATCAAAAAGAGGTCATATTAGAGAAGACGGCAAAAGAATATTTTGCTTCTGCTGAAGACGAACTTCTTAAAGGGAGACACAACTCGGCCGTTGTCCTGTTCTTCAAGTCTCTTATTGCGCTTTGTGACTTATACGTATTTCAGAATACGGGAGATACTCCTTCTTCTCATACTGGCAGATTCAGCATAACCAGAGAAAAGTATCCGGATGTTTATGACTTACTAGATAAGGATTTTCCATTCTATCAAAATAGCTACGTCCAGATCATGAGCAAGGACCTTGCAGAGGCGATTAAAGATGACGTTAAAATTATGGCAGAGAAAACCAAAATTGACCTATAGTAAAGCTGTGCTTGACATAGTGCAGTTCGGCTCTTCCCTTGTTGAGGGTAGCAATCCCCGTGATATTGATATTGCGGTCATCTTCAATAAGATTCCGCTGAAGGATCAATTGAATCAGGCACAAGATATCAAGAAACAGCTTTCTAAGGAATCAGAAAAGCCAATTCATATCAACTCCTATGATTATTACTCTCTTCTTGATATCTCGAATTTTGCAAAAGATAACATTCTTCTATATGGGAGAAGCATCATTACGGGAGAATATTTTGTGAGCAGGTTTGGCGTTACTCCAAGAGTTCAGATACATTATTCATTAAAAGGAATGATGAAAAAAGACAAGATAAAATTCAATTATATGCTTAATGGAAAACAAGGGGAATACGGCTTACTAAGAAAATATGGCGGAAGGATACTCAATCCCGGTCTAGTAGAGGTGATGCCAGAATGCAAAGAACTCTTCTTGGAGTCCATACGTAAGTTATCTGCTGAGTACTCTACCAAACTTATTCTTGAATTGTCGACCAATACATGAAAAATTCCCTTGAACGCCCCAGGCGGAGCATACCGTTACAGTCGTATTCAATCCTGATTCTGCGCTCATACTTGGATTAGGCGGGGAATATTAGTTATCCTGATGCCCTGTCCAGCGCTCAAGGTCTGCGGTTGATAGGAGCGCGTTGCGTTAACGTTTGTGGTCCTTTGATCGCACTCAGAATTCTCATGCCAGCAGAAGGGCACAAAACGCGCCTGACTCTTCATGCATCAAAAATGTTTTACTTTATTACTCATATGAGTAATATATTACTCAATAGGGCTTTTCTTGGGTTGTGGACATCGTATGACTGCAATCGAAAAGCTTTCTAATATTAATAGGTAGGTTTATATATAAGCTATCTATTAGTAACCTATGGATTTAAAAAGTGTAATTAAAGAACAGAGAGAAGAACTGGAGAAAATAGAAAAGGAAGAGAAAATAATAGAACGAACTGATTTAGAGATGTCTAAGAAAGCGTTGAAGTATCCAAATGTCCTTGCTATTTTAGGAATACGAAGGTGCGGAAAATCGATCTTTTCGTATCTTTTGGCAAAACAGCACAACTTCGCATATATTAATTTCGATGATGAACGGCTAGCAGGATTAGCAGGTAAAGATTTGAACACGGTTCTGGAGGCTTTTTATGAGCTGTATGGAGACATGGAGTATATCCTTCTGGATGAAATACAAAATGTTGATGCATGGGAGCTATTTGTAAACAGGTTAAGAAGAACAAAAAAAATAATTTTAACCGGAAGCAACTCCACACTTTTATCAGGGGAGCTATCAACGCACTTAACGGGTAGATATCTTGATAGGGTGTTATTTCCATTTTCATTTAAGGAGTTTCTCAAGCTGAGGGAGGTTAAGGAAGATAAAGCGTATACCACGCAAGAAAAAGCAAGGATAATGGTGCTTTTGCAGGAGTATCTTGAAATCGGGGGTTTTCCAGAGGCATATAAATTTGGAAAAGGGATGATTTCAAGAATTTATGAGGATATTGTAACAAAAGATATTCTCCTGCGGCATAATATCGCAAAAAAGGAAGAGCTAAAGAAACTCGCAAAATACTTAATAACAAATTCCTGTGAACAAATTACGTATAGTAGATTAGCAAGGATATTCAACATAAAGCATGTATCCACCATTTCGAATTGGATTTCATATTTTGAGAATGCTTTTTTGCTATTTACCTTAGAAAGATTTGATTTTAAGCTGAAGCAGCAAGGTATAGCGCCAAAGAAAGTGTATTGTATCGACCCGGGCATGGTGAATGCAGTGGGATTCAGGTTTTCTGAGAACAAAGGCAAGGCTATTGAAAACGAGGTCGCAATAGAATTACAGCGAAGGAAAGCGGTAGACCCCTCTCTTGAAGTGTATTATTGGAGGGACCATCAGCAAAATGAGGTTGATTTTGTTTTAAAGGTAAACAAAATCATAGGTGCTCTTATTCAGGTGAGCTATATAACTACGAAAGAGGAGATTAAAGAACGGGAGATTAAGGCCCTCTTAAGGGCCGCGAGAGAATTAAAATGCAGGAATCTTCTTGTCATCACCTGGGATTATTCTTCAGAAGAGAAAATTGAAGGAGAAAAAATAAAGTTTATTCCGTTATGGACGTGGCTGCTTAACAATGAAATACAAACGCAGCGTTAGTTATCCTGATGCCCTGTCCAGCGCTCAAGGTCAGCCAGTTAAATCTCAATTCCATGCTGTATCGCTTCTCTGACAATTGTGACTTTTGTCTTTAATGCTTCAAATTCTTCAGGGGTGTAACATAGGAAATCTACAGGATAATCAAGATTCCATTAATCAAGATTCCATTTCATGTATAATGGCGGGGCTCTTTTGAGAGGCCTCTGTTTCCTGAATCTTTTGCTGACAATGATGAGGTCAATGTCTGAATCGGGTTTGTATGTTCTTGTTGTTCGTGACCCGAAGAAGATGACCTTCTCCAATCGAGCTTCGTGTTTAACTCTTTTCGATGCCGCTATCAACGTATCACTTCCTTTTATCATCCTGCGACCTTTTTGAGTTGTTTACACTCTTACCGCTCTTGTGTATTTTGTGGTGATCCCGTGTTAGCGTTTAAGGAGTTCGGGGAGCTGAGCAGCGTCCGTAAACAACACAGTACACCCCCCAAGCGTAATCTTCTTTCTTTTTCCTTTATAGGTGATTACCAGAGCCCTCCGAGGTCGATACGTTGAGATATAAGAATGCAGACTTTTCTCAACCTTCTCAGCGGTCATCTTTACCTCTATCGGAATCTTTTCTGATCCTATTTCGATAATGAAGTCAACTTCCGTCTTCATCTTTGTTCTCCAATATTTCGGTGAGAATCCAAGCTTTACGAGTTCTGAGAGGACATAGTTTTCAAACAGTCTACCATCGACGTTATTCACTTTTGCGACAGTATTTCTGAGCCCAGTATCAAGGAAATATATTTTTGGCTGCTTGGTGATCTCTTTATTCTTATTTGTGTAATACGGCGGAATCGTGACTATTAGGTAGCTTTTTTCCATCGCAGCCAGGTATTTTTTTATCGTAATGAACGAGAGCCCCAATGTTTGAGAAAGCGTAGCGTATGAGATGATGCTACCGTTGTTTATTGCGAGGTACCGCGCAAACTCCTCAAGGGACTTAACGTTTTCGATTGAAAAGCTTCTGGCAACATCTTTAAGGATCATCGTATCGTAGAGATCACGCAGGAGGAGTTCCTTCGATTCTCTATCCTCTGTGAGAACCACCTTTGGGTATCCTCCATAGATGATATGCTCCCAGACCGTTCTCTGGAGGAGCAGCGCATCAGGTATAGCTATTTTTTTTGCCTTCAGCATTTCATGGAGCGAGAAGGGGTATAACTTCAGAATTGAGACCCTTCCAACAAGATAAGAAAGCACATGCTTTCCTAGGAGCACTTCCGATGATGCGGTAATCCATAGTTTTTTCCCAGTATCTGCGAGGTATTTGAGCTTCTTTCCCGGATTCTCTCCATAGTGGACTTCATCAAGTACTGAGACGTCGTATCCAGTAATCCATTGCTGTTCAAATTTTTTGATGTCCTCATCGAATATTCTTTTGATGTCTGGATCGTCAAAAAGCAGATAATTTGCCTTTCTCTGCTGCATATGGTGACGTAGGAATGTTGTCTTCCCTGCTTGTCGGGGCCCCACGATTGCCACAATAGGAGCCAGCCGTTCAGCTTTCTCAAATGTGGCTGTAATATCCCTGTCAATGTACATATACGTTTGGACACTAAGCTAATATATAAATCTTACTAGAATTAACCAATACTTAAATAATAGTAGTACTAAAATTAAAGTGTATATCAAGAATGGTTGTATTCAGCCTCTTGGTATGGCCGGATCACAACACTCTAACGTTTAAAATGAGAATCCCCACATTACAACTCTCTAGCAACGCGTTGAGGCATGAATTTTTTAAAATGACAATTGCAAACTAGAGTTACTAACTAGGGGGCTATTATTATATTAGTTTTGGCGTGCCCATCGTTCAAGATCCGCGGTTGAGATATGGAGCGTCTCATCAAGATTACTTCTTTCATATTCAGACCCTTGTGGGATGAGTAATCCACCTTGGCCGCGTTCATAGCCTCTTGGATCAGCAGGCATGCTCATTCTCATTCGCTCAGGAATAAGGAGTTCAAGCGTTGCAATCTGTCTTGGTGTGGGCGTAAAGAGGCCCTGAGTATTTTGGGTGTAAGCATCCCAGCCGCGAACTGCTGTTGTTAAAAATTGGGGGTGCTGAGTCGTATGGAATTCATCAATGTGAATATCCGCATTCAATGAATTTCTACCGACTGACGCCATACCTGCTCTTTGATCATCAATGAGCTGCTCAATTTCTTGGACAGTGTCTTGGAGGATTCCATTGCGGTAAAAGTGTCCGTAGCGAAGGACAAATCCTAAAACTCCGGGCTGAGCGCCATCTCTAATCTGCAGTGCCTCACCGCAATCGTAAAACACAAGATTATTTGTTGGAGATGGTCCAAAATTAATTCCACCAGTTAGTCCGGATTGTGAGGTTATCCCAGTATCGCAATTGACAAAGTAGGTATTTGTCCAAGTTGTGCCTCCGTTTTCAATCTGGATGCCTTCCGTAAAGTCATTAATCCAAACATTTTCAAATTCAGCTGAGGTAACGGTTGTCGCAGAGGGTAAGAGTACGCCTATCTGCATATTCTGATATCCTCCATTCAGAACAACATTCCGAAATTTGGGATTATTTCTTCCAACAAGGGAAATTAGCTCTGTATTCGCATATCTCGGCGCAAAATAGATATTTGCCAGAGTCGTATTAATAGTAAACTGAGGCACGTTTCGGAATGTAACCAGATTCGGCTCATCCGCTATTGGATCTGGGATATCAGTACCGCTCTCACCAGAAGCAGGTGTGGGATCAACCATCCCATTAAACACGGTAGACCAATCTGGGTGACTGGCCCTTAAATTAGCAACCAAATCCAAAGGATTGGAATTCCCCGTATCGTAGATTGCAGGGGGAATATTTATCGTCAATTCACCCGATACATTTTCGTTTGCTAACAGAGTTTGTCTTAAATTCTGAGCATTTGACGCATAGTCTTCTGGGCTAGCCAGAGTCACGGTAACTGTTAGGTCACTGTGCGCTTTAGGTACAGCCAAGACCAACATAGGAAATAAGAGCATTTTGTCCAAGTAACGCATATTCTCGCCTCCAATTCACAATAGCGTATACTGTAAATGCCTATTAATTTATAAGATTATCTATTCTCAGTGCTGTCTATTCTCTATGATTATACCGTACAGACCAGGCAACGAGCTTTTATATTAAAAACGCGAGGCATATTCATTAGGTATTGCACGCAGTGGAGCTCTTAAACAATTTACCAGTGCTATCCTCATAACAAACAAAGTAGATCACTCCGGACCGAGTGGGCAAGCCATCAATTTCCGCATCACCTTGGACATAGAGGTCTCCATCCGCATTGGCCGCATCAGGCGTAGGATATGGACTTACGCTATTTATCACCCTTAAATTGCCCCAAGTAGCGACATTTCCGCCAAACCATGCAGCCCATGCACCCTCAATATTTAAAAAAACGTTTGAAATATTCGGATTATCAAAACCCACAATGCCCGCTCCGTTCGTGGGGCTAACGGTATCTACATTATTTGATATCCTTCCAATAGCACCGATCGCTGTTGCCGGTCCTGGGGAGGCTCCAGTTCCTGTGAATCCCGCTGCGCCATGATATTCTGAATGTGCATTATCAGGATCAGAAAGCGTGGCGACAAAATCCCCAGCATATACCTGAGTGACAGTAGCTCCAGCTCCATCATCGTATGTTCCGTAAACGTTAGCAGTAAATCCATACTCGACTCCTGGCTTTGTGCGAGTAGACAGGATTTGAAAGGATACCTGCTGAGTCATTGCATCTGAATAACTAACGTGTCTTCCCCCATTTCCCACACTTAACGTATCAGTAACCCATATCCTTTTCATCTCACTCACATTATTCGGATTTACTCTAAAGCTCGAGTTATCCCTGTCATAATACACAGTTCCATTCACATCCCCGGCAACATCCAACGTCGCAAACGGCGTCACCGTCCCTATTCCCACTTTTCCTCCCATGATCGCTAGAGTGTTTGCTTGAGTGAGTTCAGTCATCGATCCAAGCGATATACCAACGCTACTTGTGGCTTCCACGCTTGCGCTGGTACCAATCGCAACGGACCCTGAGCCGCTTACGAGCGCTGCATTGCCAAGAGCTATGGTATTTGTTCCTGTGGCTACTGAACTTGGTCCGATAGCTACGCTCGTGCTTCCATTTGATTTCGCATTTGATCCGATTGCTATTGCGCTTTGTCCTGTGGCGTTTGCCCAACGTCCAAAAGCAGCAGCTCCTGTGTCATTGGCATATGCGCCATATCCTAATGCAGTAGCTCCATGCACATCAACATCTCCTTTAAAGATCGAGCTCCCATTTGTATCTATCCTGCTACTTCCAAATTCGATAACAGAACCGTTTATCCTTGTTACGGAAACAGGTCCTGTATACGTAACTTCCACGTAGACATGTGCTGCGCGTGAGTATGCACCAGCGTTATGAACAAGGAGTCCTTCCGCAAAGAAGTTAGGATTATTGCGAACAATCAAATCGTATACGGTTTCATTGCTTACGTAACTTGATAGCGAGTGCACAGGGATTTCCTCTAAGGTATCAGACAGCAACATATCTCCTATCTCAAGGCTGTCCGCCCTGACGTAACCTCGTGTAGTGTATACCTCGTGGTTTGCGGTCACATCAAGCTGATCATTGATGACAATGTGAGTGAGCGTGAGTCCTTTATGTATCGTTACATTATTAATGAGGTCCTCAACCACGTATTGGCCATCATAAGAGTACACCTCATCCCCTGTTATTAAGTCCATAATCCTCTTTAAACCGCCGGGTGTAGAAATCATGCTTGTTCCCGGAAGTGAGACGTCTTCCGCATAGAGACTTACTCCCACCTCCATTGCGTTGATCTCGCTCCACGTCCATGCTGATCCCGTTTGGGGATTTGTCGAGTACGTCGTTGAGTAAGTTACATAAGATGAGGTGAGTGTTTCCGTTGATCCATAATACGTATTGGAATTTGTCCGGACCATCGTCTTGGCTTGGCCCCCTGACAGAGTAGCCGCCATGTACACCTTAACAGAGCTAATCACGCCATTTCCGATTTGAGAGTCCTGCAAAGCATAAAGATCATCCGTAAACGAAGAACTTCCAGCGCCAAAGACATTATCATTCACATCTAGGATCTCCTCATCCACAGTTTCCCAGTTTGTTGGTGCACCCGTCTTGCTATTTCCTGTCGCACTCCCAGCACCATTCGGCCTCAACACTTCAACCGCAGCCGACTGGTTCCTATAGATAGACAACTGCGCAACAGCATTTCCCGGAGTGGACTCAGCGCTGCATCCATCCCCAACGCATAATCCTCCGGTGATAACGCGAAGGTTTCCATTATCATCAATAACCGCAAGTCTTTCTCCATTCGAAGCGTTGCTGAATGTAATGGGGGAGTTGGATGAATAATTATGCGCAAAAATAGTGCCAGAAACATTCACATCACCGCTCACTTTGAGCGCCTGATCTGGCTCTGTATTCCCAATACCCACGCGGTTTCTTCCCGAATCAACATACAATGTTGCTGATGTCGTTCCCGTGGGATCAACAGTAATACCTCCTGAGATATTATTCGTGAGGCTTGTCCCATTCAACGAGATAATCCTCGCATTAAAATTCGAGATATTATATGCATTGATCGCGCCAGAAACACCAAGTGTGCCTGTCACGTTCACTTCATTGGTGCCTGCGTTGACATACAGTGTTCCTGAGTCAATGGTCATGCCGTCACTTACATTCAATCCCCCCGTGATAATTGCGTTCAAACCAGCCCGATCCAGCCTTAACATTTCAGTATTGTTCGGTTTAAAAATAATGTCCCCTGCATCAGCACCCGCACCAAAACCGCCCTTCGTGCCTGTCGCCAGGGTGAAACCCCCGTTGCTTCCACTGTGACGCTTCACATAAATCTGATTATTCGCAAACAACATCTGACTATCCGGAAAATTGCTGCTTGTAATGTTCAAAGCATTAAGAGTGGTATCCACAACGCCAGTTCCAAACTTAAC
>JAGVYU010000032.1 GCA_018303105.1 Candidatus Woesearchaeota archaeon
CGTCGATAAATATGTGAGGGATCAGCAAGACATCCATCAGCGAAGTCTCTCAGACTTCGCAGGAAGCCCCGCACTTTAGTGCGGGGAGAAGGTCACTTATTTTTTAGTCCAGCGCAAATACAATTTTTCTATGAATCTCTTTTGCTTGGTTCGCTTCAATACGCTTTGTTATTTGACTTAACCCGAATCCTCTAACTTTTTCTTCGTGGATTTTTATTGGATAGCGATTATGATCTTCCTATGCTTAAATGGTGGGAAATTATCAGCATCAATTTTTGGCGGCATCGTTTTGTGATCTAAGCCCGGATCAAAATTTTTTAGGATATGATCAACAACGTGTCCATGAAGGTTACCCTCCAATGATCCGGATTCAACCGTGCCGAGTTGGCCTGGACCGAGCCCCATTCTAATGAAGACGCCATCTGATGTTTTTTGCATTATTTTAATGTGGCCGCTAAATGTGTGTTCCATAATATCACCTTGTGCATACTCGCTCTTCGCTCTATAAATACCTTTCGGTGTATGGGTTTATATGTTTGAATTTCTGAATCAAAGTCTTCCGTCACCTTATTCCTCATCCAACGACTCAGAAGAATGATGCCGTAGCCGACATAACAATAATCAATCACTTCTTAAAATGCAATGACGCAGAGTTAATACAAAATCTTAATCCATGTGGTTTTGGACCGTCATTAAACACATGTCCTAAATGACCGCCACATTTCGCGCATGTAACTTCAGTTCTCACCATGCCATGAGAAGTATCCATATGCTCTTCTATCGCTTCTTTATGCTCAGGCTGCGTAAAACTCGGCCAGCCGCATCCGGAATCGAATTTTTCACCTGAAGTGAAGAGCTCAGACTGACATGCGGCGCAGTAGTACTTTCCTTTTTCCTTGTGATTCCATAATTTGCCAGAAAACGCTTCTTCTGTTCCTTTTTCTCTGAGAACGTGATATTGCTCGGGTGTGAGCTCTTTTTTCCAGACGTGATCGGGTTTGGTTAGTTTGTGCATAATCTGACCCTATTGCAGTCTTTTATAAAGTTTTGCCGGAATTGGGCATGAATACTATCGTCCTTGCTTATTTTTACTGTACTTTTTCATAATCCGGGTTCTCATCTTTTCCTGTAAACCAACCGCCCAATCCATAAACTCTTTATCTCCCTCGAGTTGTGTAAGGAGTTTCTCGCTGCGTTCGATCTGCTTGACCTTTTCAACAATCGATTTGCGCACAAATCCGGACCAATTCACATCATCATGCTTCCTCATCAGCTCACGAACGTCTTCCGGTATGGATAATGTTATACTGACCATGGGCATCACCTGTGAAAAAACGTAAATACGTTAGAATATTTAAAACTTACGATTTTTCCCTTCCCCGCTCTTCAGCCAACCCAGAAAGTATGGCAATAAGCTGCTCGATCCGCTCCCTTCTTTCCTCCAAAATATCTGTCGCTATACACAGCCCGTCATAAGCAATTTCATTGCGGATATCGCGCAGCGAATTCATAAACTGGATATCGTGCTCTGCAAGGGGAGGAATGTATCGCCGCATAAAATGGATGAGTGTCCTATGTGCTCCTTCTCCCACTGCTTTAAACCCGTCAAGAAGCGCTATGCATGTGATGAGTTCACGGAGGATTTCATAATAATCGCGGAGGATATTTGTAGAATACTTTTCAGGATCAGTCTCGTGAATTCTGGCTAATGTTATCTGAGACATTCGCAGCATTGACTTTGCTTTTTCCTTGTCCGGCGTTACGCGAATCAAAGACGGTGATGTAGCCATACAGGACATATCCATTGAGGATGTTGTTTTTAAGTTCGCTGCTTAAAGAATCGAAGGATTTTCTGAATAAACAATGGAATTTCCGATTCAGCGCTCTTTCAAAGCGTTCTAATCGCAAATCTTTCGGAGAAGATAGAATAAATACGTCGATATCGCTTTCCTTTGTATCTTCTCCCATCGACGCTGAACCGTATAGAATAATGCAATCAGGAAGGCATGATTTCCGGATTTGCTCTACAGCAGGATACAGCTCCTTGACTAAATTTATCTTTTTCAGAAAGCGGAAATAGGGAGACTCTTGATTTGCACGGTAAATTGGATACTTGTAAAGTTTATGGCTGGTGCTGAGAATAAGCTCGTCTTTTTTTAGCCCGTTAAGATAGCCCTTGACAGAAGGTGGCGCGACGTTCACTTTTCTGCTGATCTCTCGGAGCTGGAATTCTCCCAGGGGATCGTCGAAAAAAACATTTAAGATACGATCTCTGTTATTATTTTGTAACATACGTAATAAAAAAGTAACAGTACTATATTAAGGTTATGGTTTCGCCTGCTTCCACATCGTCTCAAAGAATTCACGGAAGGTCTGAGCCGTTTCTTGGTTTTTGATCAGAATTGTTGTTGGTTCGCTCGTAAGAACAGCAATAATGGTAATGTCTTTGTACACATTAATTGCAGTCGGCGTTGATTGGGAAAGATATTTGGCTTTGACAAACTTTGATTTTTCCTGTTCATGAAATAAGCCTCGAGATTGTTCATTAAACAGAATAAAAGATTTTACTTTTTTCTCCACTCGTTTCTTGTGCAGTCTCGTAAAAAACAGCTGCATCTGCTGTTGATTCTCACCGGGGCTTGCACCAAGTGCATAATATATGTCTTTGGCATTAAATGATCTCGCAAGTTCGAGAAACGCATTTTCCATTCCACGTATCCCTACAAAGACTTCAGCAAATTTCTTTTCCTTAGCAAGATTTTGTTGTAAAAGAAGCTGCGGAAGAAGTTTTTCCATCATTGTTTTTTCTTTTTCGAGCTGTTCTTTCTTGTTTTCGATGTATTGGAGAACAGCGGAGGGGTCTGCGGCGCTGTAGTGTCTCGTTGCTCCTTTGATTACATAGCTCACAAGCCCTTTTGTTTTGAGGCGTTCAAGCAAATCATAGATCTTAGACCGAGTTACTTTGGAATCATCTACAATAGGCCCAGCCGTCGTTTGTCCGAGTTTAAGCAGCGAGAGATACACTTTTGCTTCATTTTCCGTTAATCCTAATTGTTGGAGCTGAAGAGGATCCATTTCCAACCTTGTTTCTGCATCGTATTTAAAACTTTGTATATGCACCCCCTAAAGGGGGGCTCAAGTATTAAATAGGCTTTGTGTACTCACTATGACATTACAACTAGGGGGTTGGTGAACAATGAACTTTAAACAACTATGCACATATGGATCTCGGGCGGGTTTAACCATCTCAGCATTGAGTTTGGGAAGCGCACTGTACTTTGGAGTGCCTGAGATGTATGCAGTGCTCAGCGCAGCTGAACGTCCCGCCGTGAGGCGAAGCACAGAAGAGCCGGGTAACGCATTAGTGCAAAACGATGAACCGCAGTATATGGACGCCAGCGGTGTTGTAGACATTTCGTTGTATATTGCAGCAGCGAGTGGGGGTATTGGAATTCTCTTTGCTCTGGGAAGGGGAGAAGAGAACCCAGAGCCGTCTCAACGAAGGGGGTAAAAACATGAATAAAAACGCAGAAGTAAATCCAGAAGGAACAGAATCGCCCAGCTTTGAAGCAACAACGCTGGGAAGAGTGATAACTTGGGGTGCAACGGCCGCACTTGTCGGAAGCGTTCTGTACGGTGGGTGCGTTCTTGTGAACGGCAAAAAACAAATAGAACAAAGAAGCCCTTATGGAAATCCCACCTGTATCGATGTCAGAATGTCTCGAAGAGGGACCGGGACAGGGTCTTTACTGAGGCTCTATGATTTTAACAACGATCAGCGATCTGTTGAGGAAGTCATGTATGTATCAGGTCGAAGCTCCGACGAGTCCTTTGTGCATGTTCGAGACGGATGGCAGGTCCATTATCCAGTGTCAGGGGATTTGCCGTCCATAAGTAGACTGACTTCCCCAGAGGCAGACCAGGTAGATTCAATGTATGCAACCTTGGCTAACCGACTCTCCCAATAACTTATTTTTTTCCTTCCTTCCACATATTTTCAAAGTAGGATTTGTAGCTCAAAGCAACATTATGATCCTCAATCAAAAACAGCATGGGATCCTCGCTCCAGACAATAATCGCGACACGATTTCCTTGAATGTTGGTTTCAGTAAGCGGCTCAAAATCTTTTGAGAAGTATTTTACTGCACAAAACTTGCCGTTCAGCGTTTTACCATAGGATCTTATGGATTCATTAAACAGTAAACGTGAAGAAATTTTATTTGCTTCAAGTTTTCGTACGATATTGTCCCAAAATACAGGGCTCATGATCTCTAATGACTCTTGCGGAGCTCCAAACACAACATACGGCTGTTTTCGCTCGATAAGTTCAGCATAAAATGAACGAATGCCTGCTTTGCCGCGATAAATCGCAGCTTCCTGCTTGAACTTGAGTTTTTTTGCGATGCTGCTCACTTCTTTTGCGAAGTTTTGTGCCTTCACAATCTTGGTGTCAAGCTCTTTTTTTTCTTTGGCAAACAGTTGAGGGAGCATTTCAGGGGAGGCTATTTGAAACACACGCCTCTTTTCTTCCGTGATATAGGAAACAAGCCCTTTGTCTATGAGCTTTTCGAGATAGTCATACACAATCTTCTTGTGAAACTTGGTTTTTCGAATGAGAAAGTTCGCGTCTGCCTTCCCATACTGCACTAAGATCATATAGATCTCCGCTTCATTCGGCGTGAAACCCAACTGGACAAGATCGTCGGTGTTCATAGTGGTCACTCTAAGTGTCCACCTATATTTAAAGGTTGGGGTGGATTTGCGTGTCCTATGAAGACCATCTTATCCATCTGTTCAGGAAATCGTGGAAGATCACCCTTCGCGCAATATGAGATTGAAGAAGTACTTCGTAAACATGAGCTCTTGGATGAGATTTGCTCTAAGTCTCAAGGAACGATTGTGGGGGTTGATCCTCGAACGATCCCTTTTGGCGCACAAAAACGATATTTTGACAAGGCCGTTAGTAGATGCGATGTTTTTTCTGCAGTTGAGGCTCAAGAAATAGAAGAGCTCACGGACGCTTCTCCATTGGATCGCAGAGTGCAGTTGTATCAGCGTGTCGTTGATGTGTTTGTTCATGATGAAGAAGCATTCCGAGAGCGCTACATTCGAGATCATGGAATTGACCCGCAGCGGATTAAAAAAATTCAAGAACCTTTGGTGTTTGATCCGGATGTTATAGGGATCTTTGGAATGGGAAAAGGCCATGTTGAGGCAGCTTACCGAGTTTATAGGGGGCATTCTCTGGTTATTGATACATTCTTTCATTTTGCCATAGAGGAAGAAAAAGACGTGCCCGACGCGTTTGGTGGAACATACGGGGAGTATGAACAATCAATAGACACTGTTCGATCTTTGGCTCCACTTGCTGCAGAACGATTGCTCAGGAGTGAGATTCATGCAACATAATCTCATTGAAGCGATACGCTCAAAACAATGGTATCGCCATGGGATCTACCGAGATACATTTGTATTTGCTGTAGAAGTCGCCTTAGGTCTTGACAGGGAGTTTTTTGCAAAAGAAAAGATTCCAAGGGGACTCGAACACTACTCCCAGCTCAATTCAGAAGTCTTTGTCGTTGAAGAGGAATTCAAAAGGATGGAAGCACTCTATAAAGAAAAGATTGTATCCGATCCAAGTTACTTAAAATGGTATCTTGACACATATCAAACTGATCTTGCCCATTGTTTGAAGGAATGCGCGCGATTTGAAAATATCTGTTACGACAAGCTCGTCAATAAGGAGCTGGCCGCGCTCTATCAAAAGTTTATGCTCAGCATTCGGGAACTCCATCACTGGCTCTGGAGTATGGAATTCTTCAATGCAGCGTTTGACGCGTATGTGCGTGAACGCTTAAAAAACGTATATCCACAAATGGACATTTTCTTAAAAGAGATTTCCTATATTGATAAACTCCTTCCATTTCAAGAGGAAGAACGCGAACTGGTTGTAAATTCCAGTGAGAAAAAGCTTCGTCGCTTGTATCAAAAATATGCGTGGATGAACATGCATCTGCTCGATGGAGAGCCCCGCGCTTTTTCAGAGTACAAAGAGCGTGCACAGAAAATATTTGCAGAGAGAAAACAGATTGCGCTCAAATCAAAAGAAAATGCGAAGCTTGCCAAGATTGCTGCTCAGAAGATCAGCGAAAGTCCTAAGGAAGTGCGGCCTTTGTTAAGATTTGTGCAACAATTAATTTATCTTAAAACATATCGCATTGATGTCTACACACTTGCTGCGTACAAAAGTATAGACTTGCGCAGGGAAACAGCAAAAAGGCTACATCTCACATTGCCTGAATTAAACCAGTTGGAACTCGGGGAGGTTGTGAAGCTGCTTCAAGGTAAGAATATTGCTAAAGAATTGACGCAGCGGGACAAATATGCTGTCGTGAAAATTAATGACGGGCTCACAATTACTTTTGATTGTTCGGAGATTTCCGAGATCAGAGCAGCGCTTGAAAAACCCGTTGCCTCTGGACATGTGAAGGGAAATACGGCCCATGGAGGAAAAGTAAGAGGAAAGGCTCGCGTGATTCTCACTGATCGGGAAATTCACAAAGTACAGCAAGGAGAGATTCTTGTGTGTAATCTTACGAATCCTGATTATAATCCTGTGTTTGACAAAATCGCAGGTCTTATTACAGATGAAGGGGGAATCCTCTGTCATTCTGCTATCATGGCCCGGGAATTCAAGATTCCATGCATCATAGGAACGAAGAATGCGACGTATGCGATCAAAGATGGCGATGAGATTGAATTGGATGCGGATGCAGGGATTGCGAGGATTCTTAATGAAAAGAGCTAGGCATCTTGCTGGTGGAAAAACTTGAGTGATGTGTAAACTCATCTCGGACATAGGGACATTCACTGTGGTTCTTTCACAACTTTTATATAAACCGGAAGCTTTACGAGGTCAATGAATTCAAAGAGAGAGTTTACGCTTGCCGCGGTTAAAAACGTTGAGCACGTCTTGAACGTTGAGCACGTCTTGAAACATATGCCTGATAGCCTTATAACCATTCGGGATTTAAAAAAGGCGCTGCCGAAGAACTTCAACCGGGCAATGCTCGGACCAGTTCTCGCTACATTGGATGTGCAAAACAAAATCTATATGGCCTCAGGAAAAATAACTTGGATATACTCCGATTCAAAAAAGCTTAAGAGAGCAATCGCAGCTGGAACTCCTTACGAAATTCTTTCGAAAGAGGCCCGGAAATACATATAAAGCGTATTCTTCTTTTTTAGGGAATGAATAAGCCTGTGAAGATCGCGTTCTCTCCGGACGCTCTCAAAACATACGTTGCCCTCTTGGAAAAAGCGAGAACCTCAAAGCAAGAGAGGGCTTTACGTCGGGTAATTGATGCTAAAATTGAACTCATCAAAGCAAATCCGAGATATGGGAATCCAGTTGCTAAATATCTGATCCCTAAAGTTTACTGGCTGAAGTATAGAATCCCCAACCTTTACCGCATTCATCTTCCCTTTTACTGGAGGATGTTGTACTCTTTGACGCAGTCCAACGAAGTGGAGATACTGGGGTTTATTCTGGAAATCATAGATCACAAAGAATACGACAAGAGATTTGGATATCGTTAGGGCACCAGTATATGATCTCCTCTCGTTCTTCTGGGAATAATAAGATGATCTGAGCCTGTAAACGGCAGTTCCAATCGCCTTCCGGCCACGCTAATCTCGCAATAGGGAACGACAACACCCTGCCTAAGAAATGGGCACTCTCCGCACTTGTCCGCTACAGCATACTCCGCTCTGAGAAAATAATCAGGATTCACACAGCGGAAACTTCCCCGAGCACCGTTCATTCTCTCGCGAAGGGTAGGAGCGTCTTCGATATCAAACATTTCAAGCTGTTGCATGTTTTTGAGAATGCGCGGAGGGTATATAAACTTGATTATTCCGCATGAAGAATACATATTCTTAAAAAGATCCCCGAGTTTTCAGAAGATATGAGTGCATATCTCGATTTCGCAATAGAACTGGCACGAGGCGCAGGAACAATTCTCATGAAACATTACGGCCAGATCCAAACGGTCACGTATACCCGCGCAACGGATTTTAAAACGATAGCGGATGATGAAAGCGACGCGTATCTTAGGCAACGAATCCGGGCGCAATATCCTGACCACAATATTGTGTCTGAGGAACTTGATGCTCTGCTGCAAGACTCTGCCCTTACATGGGTTATTGATCCCTTAGATGGAACATTTCCATTTACGCGGGGATCAACGGATCATTTCGCAGTGTGCGTTTCCCTATGTGAAGGCAAAACTCCCATTGTCGGAGTTATTTATCAGCCGAAGACGGAAAAGCTTTTTGCTGCTGAACAAGGGAGGGGAGCCACACTAAACGGCCAACCGCTGTTGCCGGAAGCCCTCACTGACATTCACAAAGCAATGCTTGCGCATGAGTATGGAAAAGACAAGCGAGAGCTCACGCTTGCCACCCACGCAAAACTAATGCAGACAGGAATGGTATCCTATTCGATGTGCTATGCCTGCGCGTCTGCCGGCCTGGCACTTACGGCAGAAGGGCGACTCAACGGTTTTTTCTCACACAATCTAGAGCCGTGGGACATGGCGGCGGGCGTCATCATCAATCGGGAAGTCGGAAACATAGTAACTACAATCGATGGTCGAGAGTGGCAGTTTGGGGAACGTTCAATTCTCGTTGCGAACCCTAAGTTGCATGCGCAATTGCTGGAAGTTATTCTTTCAAAATAATAAGACGCCAACGCCCGGATTTGAACCGGGAATTCCTTGCGGAAAGCGGTTCTCTATTCAATGATTCGAGACCGCCGCACTACCAGGTTATGCGACGTTGGCGTAATACTGTGAGAACTCAATCGCAATATAAACATTACTGATTATTGCAGCATACGGCTCATCCTTCTGCGAAGGATTTCAAGGGCATCAGATTCATTTGCTGCCACGCGCTGAAATTTTACGCCCAAGCGCTCTGCCGCTGCACGCAATGTCAGCGCAGGATGTCCCTCGAGCCCAAATCGCATCGTCAGCACTGCCTGGTGTCTTTTACTGAGTCTCCGAACCTGCTCCTGCAGGATCCGTTTCCTTTCTTCCGTAACTGCGAACTGATACGGATTCACGGCATTGGGATCCTGAACAAGATCAACCAAGGACTCTCTCGTGCCGTGGTCCGCCCATGTACTAAGCGACTCATACCCTTGTCTTACCCTGATCACCAGGAGACGCTCGAGAAGATCAGCGGTAAGCCCCGCTGCCTTGCCATTGAGACCCCTAGTCACCTCGTACGATGCAGGATAGAATCCTGTCCTGAGGTACTCGCGGTCAATTATCCGTTGTGCAGCTTTAAGTGCTATTTTTTTGTCTGCGGGTAGCCTTATGAAGAGCCGCTCACCCTGATGCCGTATAAACGCCTGCTCTACCCAGAATTTGGCATATGAATAGAATGAATATCCCATCGGTTTGTATCTGTCAACGCAGGAAATTAGGCCGTCGATGCCATACCCAATCATATCTTCATTGTTGCCCATGTCCCAGCGATTCGCGAGATGCAGCACAATGCGCAGATTGGAAAGAATAGCCAACTCACGGGCGCTTTCATCCCCAACGGCAACTCTTCGCCAAAGATATTCTTGCTCAGAACGTGGAAGCGGATGATACCTCCTGATCACGGAGTGATATGACAATCTGGCATCCGCCATATGCATGAGAGAATCCTGCTCCTATAAAATCATTTCTCTTCTGCACGCCTAGAACGAAAAACCAACGATGATTAACGCGGCTGCGAGCACCCATTGCATGGGAAGGTCAAGAGGCAGGAAGTCTTTTGTGAGATAGAGGACACCGATTAATGCAAAGATGAGCGCAAACACCGCCTTGCCTGATCTGCGGAGCATGAGGTTCTTAAGGACATACACGCCCTGCACGAGGATCAACAGCGCTGCGCCGAGGAACGCAAAGCCGTATCCTGCAATCGTAATATCCATGATCCCGAGACCCTCCGCTATTGTCAGCAATCCCAGTGCGAGGAACACGATTCTGAGGACGATCATAGTGAATAAAAAAGTAAAGGTGTATAAAAGGATTTGGGTGCATGGAGACTTTGTTTCTAAAAATATGGCCAGCCAATCATGGCGGGCGTCGTCGCTTCGCTCCTCGTCGAACCACGGAAAAATTGTTTTTCCTAGACACGCTCGGTTTCGCCTCGGCGTCCACCCCGTAAGGGACACGGAAAATCAGGGATTTTCCTAGTTGCGCTCGCTAGCGCTCGGCAACCATCCCCCGGTTCGACCGCCGCCATGGCTGGCAAGACGATACGATCCTATATCGCTCCTTTCCCTCATCACAAAATTTATAAACTCGCATTGTGAAATGGCATATATGAGGGGTGTGGTGTTAGCATTAGGCATTTTGTTCCTTACGGGGCTTATTTTTGTTACACTGAAGAATCCCATTCCCACCGGGGCTGCCGCAGTTATTCCGCATGCCTGCATCACCGATGAGGATTGCGGCTCGGTTGGATGCCAACCGGCCAGATGCCACGAAACGAAGAAGCAATGCTACTGTGCTGAGAAAAAGCCCGCATATTTCAGGTTTGTAGTGCTGCCTGCGCGTGATAGCTTCGTTGTTGCACTCTATGATCCTGAGGCGATCGAGCAGACGCGCGATATTCTCAAAGGAGAGACAACCCTGCATATTCAGGGAGAGATCAAGCGAAAATCCATCGCGTATAATCCGCCGTGGAGTTTCTATTTGGACCCGGACAGCGTAACATTTTTTACAGCAGCGCCATCCGCATGCGACGCATCCATCAAATTCGTTGAAGACAACGCGTATGATTTTCCCGAGGGCGCTCCGTGGTGCCCGTCGCAAAGCGTTCTTGTTGAAGAAGTCAATCCCAAGCAGCAGTGCCAGGATGGAACGCTGTACGGAAGCTGTTCGTATAGCAAACCCGCGTTCTGCCAGTTTGGGAAATTACTGCCCGCGTGTTCGTTGTGCGGATGTCCTCCGGGATTCCTGTGTGGAAGCGATGGGAATTGTCGGTAAGGAATATAAAGGCGTTCTCGTTCGTTTTGTGTTATGAAATACTGTTTAGGCATTGAAAGCACCGCGCACACGTTTGGAGCGAGTGTTGTTACATTCTCAGGGAAGATTCTATCGAATGTGAAGGATATTTTCACGACTAAGAAAGGAGGGATGATTCCCGCTGAAGTTGCGGATCATCATGTCAATGTATGCGGTGATGTTATTCAAAAAGCGCTTGATAATGCAAGGGTATCGCTCAAGGATATCACGTTGATCTCATATTCCGCAAGCCCCGGGCTTGGACCATGCTTGCGTGTTGGGGCAATGGCTGCGCGAAGTCTCGCCGTGATGGGAAGCATAAAACTCGTAGGAGTAAACCACTGCATCGCGCATTTAGAGATCGGAAGGTTGCTCACGAAGGCAAAAGATCCCGTATTATTATACGCTTCTGGAGCGAACACGCAGGTTATCGCGTATGAAGGAAAAAAATATCGGATATTTGGAGAGACATTGGACATGGGCATAGGCAATTTCCTTGATAGTTTTGCGCGTGATCTCGGCTTAGGGTTTCCGGGAGGACCGAAGATCGAGGAATTGGCGAGAAAAGGAAAGAAATTGATAGCATTGCCTTACTCAGTCAAAGGAATGGACGTGTCGTTTGGAGGGCTGCAGACGAATCTAAGGCGCAAAGTGGAGTCGAGGAAGTATAAAAAAGAAGAGTTATGCTATAGCGTTCAGGAAACAGTGTTTGCGATGCTCATAGAAGTCACGGAACGCGCGATGGCGCATTGTGACAAGAAAGAACTGGTGCTTGGTGGCGGAGTCGCATGTAATAAACGGCTACAGGAAATGGCACGGATCATGTGTAAGGACAGGAAGGCAACATGTTATCTCCTTGAAAATCAGTATTACGTTGACAATGCGGCAATGATAGCGTGGCTAGGAATATTGCAGTTTAAAGCGGGAGAGTCTGTACAACCGGAGAAAGCAGATATTGATCCGTATACGAGAACGGATGATGTGGTTGTGAAGTGGAGATAATTAACGTTTCTTTCTTTTATGATGCAGGTGAGTTATTTTTTTTGGCCTTCCTTCGATGTCCAGCCACAATTCATAAAGGGAAACTGCTGTCCATATAGCATTAAGTATGAGAAATGGATAACTGCCAATCAGCGCGGAATATTCCGTGAGCAATAATCCTCCGAGCGCGTTCGTGATGTCATACGGATAGGAATCATGATCCCACCTGTCAAACTGATTCATGATAAACGCGAGGAGTACAAGAATCATGCCTGCGAATCCGATTATGGGGATGAGCATAAGCTATCCGAAGATAAGGAGTTAATAAAGATTGCGTTAATTGCCGTCTATGCGTTCAAGAAGCTGTTCTGTCTCTTCGCGTATCGGATGCTCGCGTCTCTTCCTGCGCCAGAGAGCGTATAATCCTCCTGCAGCCCCGAATACCAATAGCGTTCCCGGCCACATGCCAAGATTCCAGCGTTCATGAAGGTTTTGAGACGGTTGGAATTGTCCTTGATATTGATCAGCGATGCCGTAGCGTTCTGCAACGTGCTCAGCGTACGGCCTTCCTGTAGCAATTAGCAATCTTACGATGTCATGGGGAGCGGGCAAGACAGACTCTTCCGTTAACGCGCGGCTCATGTTGTCCCAGTTGCGCTCATAAAACAAACGGATCTCCGCACGAACATCATTAATGCCCCCCAAATAACTATGCAATCCATATCCCCTATGTATCTGATCGGGCATCATGGTTTCTATATAGTTGCAAAGTAGAAAAGACTCCATGTCCCTTTCGTGGTCTCCTGTCGGCCCCATGAATGTGTAATTCATTGTCTGCGTGACATCCTTCGGACGCTCTCCAATTCCGAGCTCCCATTCAATATTCAGAGGTCTGTCATTACTGAGGCTTATAAGAACGCGGCCTACACTTTCTGGATTGCCTTGGCGTTGTGAGCTTATCCTTCCATCACCGTTTAGATCCGCATAATAGTGATATACGCTATCCAATCCGAAGTGTATCCAAAAATCTTCTATATCAACACGGGCGACGGTCCCAAACTCATCTACGATTTCGTATCCTCCGTTGTTATAATGGTTAAACGGATTCCAGGTATCCCTATCCTGACCAATATTTATCCTGTTGATTGGCCATCCGTAATTTCCCGGTGTCAATCCCCACGGGAAGAAATCCCAATGGTTCTCGACTCGCAGCCGAACTTGGTCAGACAAACCCAGTCTATAAGCGTTGAGGATGCGTTCAAGCCTTCCGGGATGACTGCCGAGATACAACGTACTCTCTTGTGGCAGCATATCAATAATGCCATCTTCGAATGAACTGAGGATAGGAATTGCAGGGATATTTGCTTCATTATCATAAATTCCATAGAATAATCGTTCCCGTTCACCCTGTGGGAGCTGCTGGTTAGTAAGCTGTCTCATCATGCCAATGATCTCCAGCCTTTCGGGGCTTGGCTGGTAGTGCTCAATAAACGTGCCCGCACGATATTCCCTGCCGAGAAATAATCCCAATGGCCAGCTCCTCGCATCTATGAGCCTAGCTGCCAAAACACGCTCGCCACTTATGAGCATGCTCGTTAATTCCTTGTCCCAGAGCGCCCTGCGAAGAATAAACTTGTCAACGATCATGTGATCGCTGCGGGTTTCCTCGGGAAAGCTCGCATCTTCTTCGCGATAGTTGAGCAAACCTCTAGCGCGTACCCATGGCTGAATGAGCTCCGGAGTCTGACTGGAGCTCGCTATCACTTGTCCTGTGTGAGAACGGAGTGTAAAACTATATGTGTTTGTAGCCCATTGCCTCACGGTCTCAAACTCGAACGAACCAGAACGGGTCTCCTGAACGTGTTCACCTTCAATCTGTGATGCTTCACCGCCGCGATAGACTCTTGTGATTGTTTCAAAATCAATTCCCTCAGAGCTAACCTCTTCTGGACCTCCTGCGTAACGCTCATTATACGTTACGTTAAAGAGTACATGCCTTCGAGGGTATATGAGCCTTCGAGTCATATACTCATGCGCAAGATAGCATGTCGTTGCGCACCCAAGCGCTGCGGCAAGCCCGGTGATCATCGCAGCTCTTTTGTGATTTTTTACCCAGCCCGACACTTTTTTCGTGCCCGAGCGGAAGCCTCTTCCCACATAAGAGACGGCATTCTTCCATCTACCGCGATGTTTTGTTTCCAGCCTTTTAAGTAATTGGCCTGCTTCTTGCACTGCCTTCTCTGAAGGGTCTTCCATGTTAGCGATCCTTGGTTAACTCATCAAAACGTGCTTTTCTCTTTTGACGTTCTTCCTCTTCTTTTCTCGCAGCTTCAGCAGCTCTT
>JAGVYU010000033.1 GCA_018303105.1 Candidatus Woesearchaeota archaeon
AAGGCAAAACGAGGGCGAAATGCCGAGGGAAAATCGTTTATTATGATAGATTGCGCAAGCGCATATGGCCATGTATCCACCTGGAGCTTGAGGAACTTCAATAAGCCCCGATTCAAGACCGACACTGAGATCGCACTGTTCATATGCGCACTTTGCCCTGCTCATCGCTCCCTGAATGGTTTCCTGCATAGTCATCGGCTGGTGCGAAACTTCAGAATTCACGTCTTTAGGAATGCAGCTTACAGGCACTCCAAACCGGGTAAATGCCAGCCTCACGGCCTCTGATTTTGTGGGATTTTTTGAGCCTATTCCAAGGATCATCTCCTTGTGAATGCCATCCTGTTTTTAAAGAAAACGGTACTGGGGCATTTATTTACACTATTCCCCACATGGCCCTGCCAACAGTGCTTGTGTTGAGCGCTATACCTGTGAGCGCGCCGAAGAAGAGGCCAATGAGCATTAAGAGAAGGCCGAGGATTGCGACGATCAGGCCGAGTTGCGTGTCTCCTTTTTTGTATGCAATCCATCCGAGCACAACTGCAATGATGCCGAAGAGCAGCGGGATAAAAACAAGGCTAACCAACGCGGAAAGAAGACCAAGGAGCGAGAGGACGCGGGAAGGTTTCATGGGAATGATTATTCTGAGCGAACTATTTAAGCTTTAAGGTTTTCACCCGTAGTAAAACTCAGCTTCAATCACTTTGTCAACAACCGCAAGATAATCCTTTGCGCCTTTGCTTGATCTCGCGAAATCGTAGATCGTCATTCCTTTTGATGGCGCTTCCTTCAGCTTGCTGCTTGTGCTGATCGGGGGCATGACGACACCGTCATAGCCTTTTTTGATTTCGTCGAGGGTTGCAATGCTTGATTTTATCCTGCGGTCATACATGGTGGGTATAATCGCGGTTATTTTGAGCTTATGCTGGAAGAGTTGGTTGATCTCATCAATCGTAGCGCTCATTTTGCGCAGGGCATCAAGACTTAAGTATTCCGTTGCGACAGGTATGAACGCTTCCCGGGCAAACATTAACGCGTTTTGATTGAGCAGCCCGAGGCTTGGCGGGCAATCCACAATGATATAATCATACCCCGTAACTTCCGCCATTCGGCGTCTTAATACGGTTTCTCTTGAGGGAACTCCAGCGAGCGCAAGCTCCGCCTTCGCAAGACTCTGATCGGCAGGGATCATGTCGAGGAATTCTGCAAGATTCACTTTGCAATTTTGGAGGGGCTCTTCGTCGATTAAAAAATGGTACATGCTGCGATCATTGTGCGCCAAAAAACAAGAGCTCACGTTTGCCTGAGGATCAAGATCGAGAATAAGAACCTTTTTGCCTTTGCGAGCGAGTCCCGCCGCGATATTAATGGTTGTGGTCGTCTTGCCAACGCCACCTTTCTGATTAATCACTGCGATTCTACGCATACGATCACCTTTTTTTACTCTGTCTGGGGTGCCTAGGATGTTTTATAAGCTTTTCTGTGGTGGATTGAGTGGATAGAAGTTCTGTCGTTATTTAACGCTCAACCGCAAAATGAAGCACGTGCTCCAACATCGTTCTCTCTGCGGCTGCCTTGGACCGGTCATATTCGACATTACCTTCAGGACCCCTTAAACTCCGCAATGTGACAACGGTTTTTCCGGTATCGGGATTACTAAAACTCTCCATAGCGATCACATGCGCGAGGTTCATTGCTTCATCGAATGCTTGTTGAGAAGTATTCGCTTGCAGTGTTCTGTTCTCTTCCCAATGGTCGGGAAGTTTTAAAGCAAATCCTTCACAAACGCCGCCATCAACTTCATACGTTGCGTGATACGCAGGCATGCTTTTGCCAACAGATTGCGCATATTTAAAGATATCTAATGTGGGGACTATGCAAGAAGATTCGTTTTTCCCTGGTGCGAGGAGTTCACAGCATCGCTCCCGTAGGGGCGTTCGACACCTTTCGGAAAGAAGAACACTTGACCAAATCCGATGGGATCTCCCGGCGAAATAATGCGTCCAGCAAGTCCCTTGGGCTGCCGTCCTCCAATCCCCTCGTATCCCGGATCAAACCAACCATCAGAAAGATTTACGATATTCATATTCTGTGAAAAATGAGGAGGATTAAGATGTCTGTATCCATTGAGATCGGGAGGGGTCTCAAGAAGACTATCCCAAAACCTAATACCAATTCGTGGAGATAGTCTGAACTTCTCTTTCATTTGTATTACTACGGTTTCGTCTCTCTTCACTTCATATCCTTTACTGATATCAATCGGCTCCATGAGTTCGGCCCTGAATTTTTTTCTGTCTTTGTAGGCAATGGGATGATCGAGCTTTCGAATTCTGTAGGCGATTTCACTCGCATGCACAATGATCCAGCCGTTCTGCGAGGTTACAGTTGGTAAAATTTTGAGATCACTTTCGCGTACCATGGCCTGGAGTTCTTCATCACTCGTGATTTGCACGCCCATCTCAAGCGAGCGCACTTTGTCTCCGAGTTCAGTGATTTCCTTATCGCTTAATCCTGCTCTTGGAAACGAAAAGTCAGCGAATGGCTCCACATAAAAGAAGAGTTGAGGAACGCGGTCTCCCCGTTCAAAGATGAAGTCATTCGGTCCATAATTACCGATCCATAATGAATCTTTTAAATCACTCAACGGACTCAATCCTCTGCCGTAGATTCCCTGCTTGCCCACAAAACCTCCAAGCCTGCAATATCCGCTGCGCATATCCGCTGAAGGCCTGAAAAACATCGGGCTCCTCATGTCGTCCTGCAAAAAGCTAATGCGCTCTGCGACGATGAGCTCAGCCTGGCAGCCGGCGAGCATATGTAACTCTGGAGCGGGAATGTGGTGACAGGGATTTCGCTCGTCAAGCCGCTGGATAGACCTAATCTTTTCTACGCTGAGGTCAAGCGTTGCTGGCTGAATGCGATCATCGTCTCCGAGACAAGGAGCAACCTTGATAAGACCAAGGGCTACTGCCTGACGGATGCCTCTATCGCTTAACATGCGCAACGGCCAGTTGTATCGCGGGACTTGAACTCCTGAGTAATCCGCAACAGTCAATGCCAATGGATCAGGAAGACGAGACATGATGGAGTGAAGTGCTTGTGGTTTTAAAAAGGAAGAGGTTGTGTAGCCAGCCGCACATCCGGGACGGTTTTTTATGGCTGTGGGCTGGAATGAAGGACTTGTGCATTCATCCTAAGGCGAATGCGATCTTTGTATCCCTGCAATTCTGGTTGGTCTTCAACAATCGGAAGAATTTGCTCCCTTAAAATCTCCTTTTCTTTGTCGAAGGAGTCCTGTGCAGCCCATGTAAGGAGAATTTCCAGAGCCTCGCCTTGAGCGTCTGTATTTCCCTCTCTTACGATTTTCTTTAATAGCGGGATGTATATCTCTTGTTGAGACTGATCATAGAAAATTCCCAAATAGGGCAATGCCTTAATAGCATATACGATGTCCGGATGCTTTGGGGTTTGCAGAATTGATAAAATTTCGGGCTCCCACTTCGAAAATTGGCTGAGGCATCGTTCGCCCACATCGTATGTCTCTCCAGCAAAGCACAAGTGAAAATCATCCCTCTGCGCTATGATCCCCCTATAACACGCATTCCTATGATCCCTGCCCGCAATCCCCTCGCATATGCTGTCGTCATCCATCTTGATGCCGACCTGTATCGCACATTGGTAGTGGGCATCTGGGCTAAAGAGATATGACGAAAACGTGGTCGGATGAAACGCAAGGGCGCAGAGCTGCTCATTTCCAACAGCCCCTGCAGCAAGCGTAATGCCTGCATTATAGACGAAGATTACGAGCAGAATTACTGCAATTGCGCTTGCCGCGATGGACCACCTCCGCACATTTTTCTGATGCACGGCCCTTCTTCGCAGAGCAAGAATGACTGCTGTTATTCCACACGCGATCATAAGAAACGTTGATGTTATCACAACGTACAATGTGGTAAATCCCTTCTGGTCAATACTGCTATGATCCCCTAAGTGCCAGAAAAACACTATAGAGAAGAAAACTGTTAATGGGGCAACACATGCAAAATACAGTTTAACTTCTAAGGACGAATTTGATTTAGCGCTTTCGTTTGTCATGAGAACGCTCAACACGCATCCCGTGAGCAGCAAGAGGAGATGCAGCATCATAGTAAAGGACGATGCAGTAACAGCATACATGAGTAACATGAGAAAGAAAATCGTCGCCAAAGCGCCGAAGATATATTCCCTCTTATTCATATTATTCCAAAATCGAGGCAGCGGATATAAACTTTTGCACGGAAACTATTAAAAAGGAGAGTGACGCACTACACGTATGAGCCTTTTCGTGGACGCGCATTGCCATTTGGATCATCCGCAGTTCGAAAAAGACATGGATGCTGTGATTCGTAGGGCTAAAGAAGCAGGAGTTGCTGCGATCTGCACTGCCGGAGTGCATCCGGCAAGCAATCGCATCGCACTCGAACTCGCTAAAAAATATCCTATCGTGAAGGCATGTTTAGGGATTTACCCTCCTGATGCATTGCAGCGCGAAATGTATGACGCGCAATGGAAACCGTTTGATGTGGATGAGGAAATAGAGTATATCCGAAAACACAAAGAACATGTCGCGATGATTGGAGAAGTAGGATTGGATTATGCTGATCTGGCATCGGACAAATCTGCTCAACGAGAAATTTTTGAAAAGATGATCCAACTCGCCGAGAAACTACGCAAGCCTCTCGTCGTGCACTCGCGAAAGGCCGAGCAGGAATGTGTTGAGATGCTGCAGAGCGCACGCACGAAAAAAATCATCATGCACTGCTTCTCCGGAAATTTCCAACTCGTCAAGCAGATTATAGACAACGGATGGTTTCTCACAACTCCCACACATGTTGTGCGCGCCGAGCATTTCCAGAAGATCGCACGGGACACCCCCATTAATCAGTTGCTGACGGAGACCGACGCTCCGTTTTTAAGCCCCATTAAGGAGCAGAGGAACGAGCCGGCACATGTCGTCGTCGCTGTGCGGAAACTTGCGGAACTCAAAGGGATGGATATTGCGGAAGTGGAGCGGAATATCTATATGAATTTTCAGCAGCTGATTTAAACATAGCATTTATCGAATCTTCATCAGCTTTTCTTTGAGTATCTTAACGAAGGTTTGTGTGTAAACATCAAATTTCAGCTTGTACAGCTTCCATGTCGCTTCTGATATGGGCCTGCCTTCGTAATGCACGCCATTTCTCAGAATTCTCATCGTCTCAATAGTTTCCCAGTCAATATCCCACTCTTTGTGCTTTACGCAAATATATGCATATAGGCATTGATGATTCCCGGAATGTACCTTCTCGAGTAAAAGAATGCCTTGCACCAGCTGCCTGACAATCTCGTATCTGCCGCTCCAGATCATGCCAAAATTCTTATTTTTCTCTAGGATTGGCGTAGTATCTTTCCATGATATGAGATCAAACTCGGCGATGTCAAGCAACGATTTTGCTTTCTCAACGTCAGTTTCCTCTGGCTCTTGAAGATTTCCTTCTGCGACACATTGGTTATAAACATCATGAAGACTCTTTACGTTGCTCATGTCTGCACCGTTGCAAGGTCATATATGCTTCCTTTAACAAAATATCCTTTTATTACATTCTTCATCAGTCCCGAATGGATACTCCTTACGTCTTTAACCGCGTTATAACTGTGAACCTGAAGCTCTCTGCCTTTCCCCTGATACCCCAATCCGCTCCATATCATACCAAATTTGAGATCTTCCGAATCACCCAAAACGAAAATGTCAATGTCACTTTGCCCGTTCCAGTCTGAGCGGGAAAAGCTTCCAAAAATCACAATAGTCTTTGCGTTTTTTAGGGCTTGGAGCTTTGCAAGCAGGCCGGATTCGTAGAGTTTTTGCAACGCGTATATCTTTTTCTTGCTGCGGTAATTATCATGCCTGAAATTTCCAATGAAATACGGCATTTTCCCTTTCGGCTTGACTCTTTGTATGATCTTCTCCTCAAGCAGCTTCCTGAGCCATTTATTTGCGCTTGGCTCGCTGACTTTTGCAGTTTTTGCTATACGAGAGAAGTGCCACTGCTTTGCAGGCTCGTTCAGGAAGAGCTCCAAAACTCGCTCTTCTTTTGATTGGATCCCCATTTTGCTTAGGTTAAAGCTAAGTAATATTTAAATGTTGTGATGTGAAAGATAGTATTCAACGGGTTTCTCCGAATTTCTGCAAGCGGCCTTTAGATTTCCAGCACAATCTTACCTAAATGTTTGTACTCTTCCATTCTCCGCTGCGCCTCAGCGGCTTGAGCGAGAGGATAGGCTTTGTCAATGATTGGTTTTAATTTTCCAGAATTCATTAACTCCAAAACTTTCTCAAATTCCTTTTTTGTCCCCATACGCGCCCCAAAAATTGAGAGTTGTCTTACATATACATCACTCAAGTCCTGTGTTCCCGTGTCTCCGCTGGTTGTACCCGCGATGACAACCCTGCCAAAAGGACGGAGCATGGCAAGCGTTGTGCTCCACGTTTTTTCGCCAATGCTTTCGAAAACGACATCAATACCGATACCTTTAGTAAGTTTCTTTACCGCATCTACGACATTTTCCTTCGTATAGACCACGGTATGATCAGCTCCAATCTTGCGGATTCCCACAGCATCCTCATTAGATTTTGCGGCTGCGATAACCTTTGCGCCGAGATACTTCGCGATCTGAACCGCGGAGGAACCTAATCCTCCCGAAGCGCCCCAGATAAAAACAGTTTCTCCTTCCTTAAGATTCGCACGGCCCACAAGCATGTGCCATGCTGTCAAAAATGTGAGGGGAAACGCGGCTGCTTCAACAAACGAGAGATTTTTTGGTTTGGGATACACCTGGGCTAGTGGAGCTGTGACATATTCTGCATAACCTCCCTTTGTTTTTGCTCCAAATATGATCACGAGCTCACACGCTTCTCCTGATTTGCATCGGCTGCAGTTACCGCATGGGATCGCCGGATTGATAACGACTTCCTGACCGATTTTGAGTGTGCTCGCTCCATTGATCTCTTCAATAACACCGGCAACATCGGAACCGAGAATGTGCGGAAGTGGAATACCGCGTTTTCCCTCACGCAGCCAAATATCGAGACGATTTAGGCCGCATGCCTTTACACGTATAAGGGCTTCACCGTTCTGGGGATTTGGCTTTGGAAATTCACAATACTTCAGAACTTCAACACTGCCTGGTTTTTCGAAGATAACAGCTTTCACGTTATGTTAGATGATTCCGGAATTTATAAACTATTTGTCGCAGTTCGAGCATCTTCTCTGAGGCTCTGTCCTGAGTCTCGCTTTCGCTCGGTCTTGCCAGCTTCGCACTGCGCTGTGTCATCTCAACGAGCGGTGCCTCCCCGTAAGGGACATGCCCCTTGCTCAGAGATAGTGGCAAGACACTCTCAGGACAGAGCCCTCCTCTGAGAAAGGTTTTTAAGGTGCATGTATTCTGAATTAGGTATGTTCAAAAAGAGAGGTCTTACCCATGTAGACTGGGTCATCAGTTTAGCGCTCTTCCTCATCTTTCTCGCGTGGTTTTTCGTCTTTCTGCGACCAACAGGAATCGCTCCGGAGGATCCCAGCACGCTGATGAACCGCATCATCCTCGATCTTCATGATGAGCTCAGTGTTGAAGTTCCGTTGTATCCGCTCTTCCTTGAATCTCCATATGCAGCTCAGTCATTGCCCATCGTATTCAGAAATCCATTTCCACTGCACAACCTCTCAACTACGTTTCCACTCGTCTATGAAGATCCGTATGTGCTCCTTATCTCAAATCACAGTAAAGGCACGAATATTCTTTGGTTTGCAGAAGGACAACCGCTCACTATACAGACAGATGTGGCGTTCAATTATTCAAGAGCGACGACGCAGGGGCTCGGCGTTCTCTATGACAATGCGACACTTGTATCGTTATCGTATGGAAACACGGTGCGGATAGACCCATATGAAGTTCATGTGAACGGCAATCCTGTGCGCAATGTCTCCGTATATGCGCGGCTGACACCGCTTGCGTACATCCGCAGGGAGCACAACGCGCTTTACAACACGACAACATTCATAACAAAAGGCCGCATGATTTCTGTAGTGGATCCACTCCCCTTCACAAATATCAGCCAGTATAACCTCACGTTTGCCATGACACTCCATAATTATCCGCACTATTTCTCAAACGCGGAAAATGGCACGATCAATGAAAGCATGTGCACATCCTTGAACACTACTGCTGTCGATTTCTACACGGGCAGAGAAGGCGTCTCATTCATGTTCAGCAATGTAAGCATCATTCGGTTCTGCGGGGATGTTGATGAAGACACCATAACAATTAACGCGGACATGACTATTCTGCTTCAGCACTTCACGTACGGAGTCATTTTTTATAACAGCAGCGTGAATCGCTCTTACGAATTCCGCAGCCCCTTGACGGTATCGGGAGGCTACGCGCAGCCACGTGTTGGATTCTCCCGGGAGAAACTCGCTGAATTCCAAAAAAGACCGTACGCAAGCGTCCAAGGATACTTCAACATCCGCCGTGACCTCAGCATACGCATCAACAACAGCCCTACCATCGCGAACGTATCAGGGCAGGCTACGCTCGTCCAGATTGGAAATCCTGATCCTCAAGTCACGGCAAACATCTACACGCGAACGGGACGCTGCGTGCTCATGAACGCATCGGACGATCTTGAGCCCTGCACATACGAGGTGAAGATATGGTGAACAGGAAGGCATTCATGCGGACACTTGAAGTTCTCGCTGCAATTCTCCTTGTGTTTCTCTTCGTCCTTGTAATCATTCCTATGCACATCCCCTCCTCACAACCCGGCGGCTCGCTCATGCCACTCTCAGGCATTCAGCATGATGAGGTCTTCCTCGCATGCCTCGCAGACTCGAACACGCCATGCATTACACAACTCGTTCAGCAGCAGCTTCCTCCCTCATACGAAGGATTGATTGTGCTGCAGAAATCCCTCTCTGAGAAACAGCCCACGTTGCCGCGACAAACGCTCTCCGTTGATACCCTGTATACCATTGGGAATATTACGCATGCGAATACGACAATAGTGACTGTTTATGCTTGGAGGAAATAGGTTTTTATATCAGAGGCACTGGGAAACGCTTTATGAAACTCATCATCGATACCGCAGCGGGCACGGAAGACATACGCAAGGCGATTCGCATGCTCCAGGCGATCGTTGATGATCATCCAGCGCAGAAGGAAATCACACCTGAAGCGACGCAAGCGTTCTCATCCATATTCGGAGCGGAGACCCATCCCGAAACTCCACTCAAGAAGCCTGAAGAAACTCCCCGGGTGCAGGTTATCAAGTACTAACCATGGCTCACACAGCAAACGAAATCAAGTCCATGCGAAGGGATATCGCCAAGATGCGACAGACCCTGCTTGAGAAGCAGCCCACACACTTTTCTGGACGGTACGCGGTAGACGCGTTTTTTGGGGCATTGTTTATTGGGCTTACATTCATTATGAAAGGATCTGTGCTTCGCATCGCGGAAGTGCTCAATCTTACGCATATCTTCTTCATCCTGCTCGCTACGGGGATTATCCTCACTGCGCAGATCTTCTTCGTTGGCTACGTCCGAAACGATTCGCAACGTTATTCTTTATCGCGATGTTTACCTCATTCATGCTTGTGTACCTCTTTGGCATCAATCTGCTCGTGCATGACGTCCCGTTCAGGGTCTTCCAGGTTGTCATCCTGCTCACGATGCCATCAGCGATTGGCGCTGCGATTCCAAGCCTTTTGAGAAAATATTAACGCGTGAGCAGGATTCCTGCTGTCGGAGCCACCTTCTGCTCAATGTACGATGCTTCCTCTCTGCTGTACTGTTTCGCGTACCTTTCAAGCAACACGCGTGTTCCTTCAATGCCGCGCTTCAAGAATTCCAACCTTCTGAGGAGCATACTCGGGTCTTCTGCAGCGTGCTCATGTGCAAAACTAAAGTATGAAATTGACTTTAACAACGCCCGTCCATAGTACCACGCTGACGCATCGCTTTCAGGAACACGGAGACGTCCTCCTCTTAAATATGCGTCAATGAGCTTAAGCCTTGCGTGGACATCCCCCACAGCAAGATGCATTCCCTGTTCTCCGAGCTTGGCGAGATCGCCAAATGCAGGAGCTAATCCCCTGGCTTCCTTATCAAGCGCTATGCATCTTCCGAATTCATCAATAATGAAGTTCTGCACATGCCCGTCAGCGTCAAAAACGTACGGATCGGCGCATTTCGCGCATATGGTCTTTGATCCGTCGTAGAGAATCTGCTTTTGATCCGGCGAAAGGGGAAGTCCTCGAATACGCGCTTCCATTTGTTTCAGCGGATCTTGTTTTGGGAGCTTCTCTCTGGGCATGACGCGATGCATAACGCCAAGGAAATGCGCTAACCGATAGATCTCGTTTGGTTTTTTGGCAAGAGTTTCCTCAATAGGATCCCTGCCCTCGTGCATAAGCGCCATAAAGATGTCATTGGGAAGCACGAGCAGGCCATTGATCATCCTCACGGTCTGATATTCAGGAAACTTTCCCTCACGCAGCCTTTGCTCAAGAAGAAGCGTTGTTTCGCGCTCTCCCCTCAACTCGCTCTCACTGCCCGATTTATAGAGCGCGTGCTCGCCAAAATACTTATCTTCCGGAGTCGTTACCCTGTATATTTTTCTTCCGTGTCGTAGCTCCAAGGAATCTGGACGCTGGATCACGCTCAGGCACACCTCTTTCAAAAGCTGCTCCCCTTTCTCATGATCGCCCTGCCTGCATCGCGTCCAGCCTTCTAAAAACTTTACGGCGTGGTCCTCATCCGGATATTGCTGCCTTGCCAGCCTAAAATATTCCATGCAGCGCTGTGCGTTCCCTAATGCGAAGTGTGACATAGCGAGCTGAAGCATGCCTTCCAATGTATGGTCTCCCGCCTTTTCCAGTTTCTGGATCTCTCTGCTTGTGACTCCTCGATATACCGCACGGCTGATGATGCTTTGATCGCCCCTTGAAGCTTTAGGTGTCAATGAGTTTTGATAATGGCCAACTGCCTTGTCCAGCTCTTTCCTTTTGATGCACATTCTTCCTAAGACAGCATGGATCCATGGTCGGTTTGGCGTCGCTCTCGCCATTTGTTCCATCGCGCGAAGATCGGCGTTCTTCCATTTCTCCTTATCTCGAGCGAATGTTTGCATGAATGAAGCGCCAAGACTTTTACACATATATGGAGTTGCGCGTATGTTCTCTGTATGGAATGCTCTGCCGAGGGCTCCCAACAGAAGTCCTGCGCTGCCATACTCTATCGCAGCTCCCGTTCCTAGAGAAATCGATAATGCAGTGAGCTGCTCGTGGTATTGTGGCATTTTCTGGTATACTTCTATAAGCGCTAATACTTTTGGCCCAACATGCCACGCGCACAAGGGGAGACTCGTAAGCCAGGGGTGCTCCCACGGAACGTTCACAACTGCGCTTCCCAAAGAGCGTTTTGACGGGGAAATCTTATCATCAATGGATTCTTCCTGCTCAGCCACTGACTTAAGGATAAATGAAGAAACATAACCGGAAAGCGCTCCCCCAATTCCGGCCGCGAGCAGCGGTTGCGAAGAGACTTCTCGGATTGCATGTAATCCTTTGTATGTGAGCCAGGCACCCGCCGCAGCTGCAACTCCCGTGCACGCAAGGGATCCTATTTTTGACCTGCTTACCCTTCTCGACGCTTTTTTCAGCGTTTTGCGAATAGCCCCCATTTTCCATTAGAAGTAATCGCGTATTTAAAAAATTGCGCAGAACCTATTTCCTGCAATCATCACAATAGAGTCTCGCTTTATACCTGTCTTCAAACCGCTTGCCGCAGTTTTTGCAGATTTTAATGTGCTTATACCCGACAATGTCACGGAACACATGGGCGGGAAGCGCACGCCGCTTTCTGCTTCTCCTTTTTAATGCGGGTTTGTGAAAACTGAGAACGCGTTGTTTTCTCTTTTTCGGCATATGCAAATGTGAGTGCGGGTTTCTTTATATACCTTACGACTAAATGAGGAAACCTCACTCGGTCAGTTAAAACTACTACAAGGTCAACATGTCGTGGGGTCTTGCGAAGCAAGATCCCACTGGAACAGTGAACGTGAGTTCACGATCAAAAACCTCTGGTTTTTGTATCAAACGATCAACCCCTTTCGGGGTTGGGCAGAAAGCTTTAAATACAAGCTTCACGACGTAAAACAATATAAAAATGAGGTGCGCGATGCGTAAACTGTTGATTCCCCTGCTCATGCTCTGCTTCTTACCTGCACTTGTGCAAGCATCGTTCGAAGTCACGGTCAAGCCTCTGAAAGATACGATCGCGCTCAATGACCGCGCGAGCTTTGCCCTCATTATACGCAATGAGCAAGGTTTTGATGATAGCTTTAGAATCTATTATACCGAAGTGCAGTGGGATGTCGCGACAGATCCCCTTACAGACTCCACGTTGGCTGTGGATGATGAAGAAGAGCAAGCAACAACAGTCATCGTTAAGCCCCGGTCAGACCTGGTTGAAGAAGACAGGCTCTATCTTGTCCCCGTTACTATTAAATCTGTAAGAACCGGTGAGATTCAGCGCGCAACGCTCAGCGTGAGCGTGCTATCTGAGTCCAGGTTAACAGAGATATACTCACCGGTTATCCGGGGAACGATCAAGATGCCCCTTGAGCTTGACCCCCGGGAAGCGTTCCAAGTGAATGTCGACATCCGCAATCTCAATCCCCGGGAGTATGAAAACATAGCCGTGAGCCTGGATAGCGAGCTCATAAAGGAGACGAAGCGCATTCCCCTCAAGGCCCTTGAGGAAAAAACGGTATCCTTCAAGATTAAACTCCCTGATGGACAATCTCCCCAAAAGGATTACATTGCAGCGTATGTCGCAATAAATAACATCTCACGCATAAAGCTTGATCATACGCAGTATGAAGTTGCGGAGTACGGAGGCGTTCAGCCTCAAATCACTGTTGAGAACAAATTTTTCAGGACCTCTCAAATAATCACGCTTGTGAACACAGGAAATTCAGAGCGCAGGGACACATACAGGCATGATGCTCCCTTCTTTCGCCTGTTTACGCGAACTGATCCTAAAGCAACGGTCATAAAGGAAGATTCTGAGACGTATTATGGCTGGGATTACAGGCTCAGGCCCCAGCAGTCACTCGTTGTTACGGTCCACACAGACTATCGCATGCTTCTGTATCTCATTATAGCGATTGCTCTTGGAGTCCTGCTGTATTACTGGCTGCGCTCTCCCCTCGTGATTGTGAAATCCGCTTCCGGTGTCGTGATGAGGGAAGGTGGAATCTCGGAGATGAAGCTCCTCATCGTGCTCAAGAACAGAAGCCACACGTCACTTGAGGATATCAGAGTGACTGATCGCGTGCCGCATATCGCTGAGGTTAAGGACGAGTTCCAGGTTGGAACACTCGCGCAGAGCGGCATTGTGAAGCACCAGCAGCACGGCACTTTAGTCCATTGGAATCTTGATGGTTTGGAGAGCTTTGAAGAGCGCCTCTTAAGCTACACGATCAAAAGCAAATTCAGCATTCTCGGAGCGTTCAAGCTCCCTGTTGCGAAGGCTACGTTCTTAGTGAATGGGAGAAAAAGGAAGACGACGAGTAATGTTGCAGTGAGTAAGGGGTAAACCCGCTATTCGTTATGTTGCTCCACTTCAATTACAAGAAGCGAGCTGCGTGCGCGCCAGGGATAACTCCAAAGAGGTTGTACAGCATGGAGTCTTACAGGATCCCCTGACTGGAGAGATTCTAGAAGTAAACCAACTAACGATTCAGTGTTTTCGCCATTCCTTGCCTGGGCATCCAAACTGAACTTTATTGACTCCGAGCGCTGCTCGCCACCTAAGGCCAGAGTACCTTCATATGTGTGAAAAAGTACACCTTCTCTGCCAAAACTCGTAACAGTGCCCTGCATCCACGCATCTCTGCTATGAATATTGCCCGCCACATAGGAGCACGAGTAGACTCCGACGCCTATCGCTCCAGCCGCCAACAAGCCTTTAAGCCAATCATTCATTTTTGTCTATCCCCGCTATTTGCAATCGTCCAAATCCTATAAAAGCATTTATATCTTTCAGTCTGCTTATCAACAGCTCTGATTAACTTACCATTAACCACGGCAGTTGTCTTTTTGAGTATGCATACGCGCCCGTATTTGCTGAGCCTAGGTATTAATTTATCAATACTTTTATAAAACGCCATCTGTTTCTTTGACCAACCCCGCCTAGCTCAACGGTAGAGCGTTCGGCTGTAGAGAAATCACGTATTGACTATGCCTTATGGCACTGGATGAACATACGCCAGCCGTGACCGAAAGGTTCCTGGTTCGAGTCCGGGGGCGGGGATTTTATTGGAGAATTCTTTTCAATCTGAGACGAATTTGCTTTTCCCTCTGAGTTTTAAATGCTGATATGAGCGTGCCATACTCCTCATCATTACATCCTTTCCAACGACGGGGCTGTTCAAACTCAGGATTTCCATCTATTGCTGCCATAACTGTTGCCACGATATCCTCTTCGGCGCCCTGAACATCCTCAAGAATTACAGCGTGCGTAAACTGCAATTTACCATGATAGCTCTCTATAGGATTAAATCGCTCATTTGTTTTATACTTTAATGACAGCGCATCCACCAAAGATCTGGCTGCTCGCAGCGACCATACATACGCCCAGGTTTTCTCGCTTTGAGGAATATTCACCATTTCATTAACCACTTGCTCCTCAATATGGCGGCGAGTGCGAAGCTTTGATTCTAGGGATAGCCGCTCAAATGTGTCTGAATGAAACTCGAGCATGCGATCAGCTGATGTGCAAATGCCGAAATAGAGTTCCAGTGCATAATCCATGCTCCTTTTGAAGCAGCGGTGTACTTATAAACCTGATGACGCAGCAGTTCGCCGTGTTTATGCATTCTGAGCAGCTCCATCTGCATGTATTTCAAGAATATTGGTTGTGCTGTTTCACACATAATTATAAAAACAGCTATTCGATTACAGTATGCATGATCGAACTTACAGATCCCCTTTTCGCCGCACGGCATGCGACACAAATTCCCAATGACTGGTTCAGGTGTATAGGAACGACTGTGACGCAACGGATGTTCTTCACACCCTCAACAGGCATATTCAAGATCATCGATTGGACCATCGTAGCATCGCGGGAGTTGATGTGTTGATCGACACAAGATTTGGAACAACATATCCCTTACAGTTTGACAGAGAGACTGAGATTCCGTTCATTACCTCAGTGCGGACGATCGGCGACTGCCTCAGCCCCTTTTACATAAGGCATAGGAACGTTCCCCACGGCCTCGAGACTGAGCTTACACGGTGGATGCGGCTTTTTGAGGTTGCGGGATTCATGTGCGATGTTGAACACCAAATGGTTGGGGCACTCATCCCGGAAAAGCATTGGTATAGCATGCAGCGGTATTTTGAAGGAAGAATTCCCCATCTCATCAATGCTTATGATATTACAAAGATGTGTGTTTCTGTTTCTCCGTTGGAGACATGTAGGATATAATATTTACTACTTACAAGTAACGATATATTTATATACTAGCCTTATTTTCTTACTCGTTGGGGGGATATACCTATGAATCATTTACCACCTGATGTGCAAGAACCAGGAAAAGACGATCCACTTATCTCGAGAAAAGGA
>JAGVYU010000063.1 GCA_018303105.1 Candidatus Woesearchaeota archaeon
GAAAAACAAAATCTTTATCAAAAGGGCAAAAAACCCGATACGTACCGCGCAGCGATGAAACTTTTGCATGATTGGCAGCGGGGAATATTCAGGAGGTAACACAAATGGTCTCAAAAGTACACGCGAGCCACATTCTTGTAAAGACGGAAGAAGAAGCCAAGATTCTGTATTTCGACGTCACGCATGGCAAGGATTTCGCGCAAGTAGCGATGGATAAATCGCAATGCCCCTCAAAGAAGAATGGAGGAGACTTAGGCTGGTTTGGCAGAAATCAGATGGTCAAGGAATTTGAAACAGCCGCATTCGCGACGCAGCCTGGAATGGTCACAAAACCTGTAAAGACGCAGTTTGGGTGGCACATTATTAAGGTGCACGAGACACAGTAATCCTATTCTTTAAGTCTGTTGTTTATCAGAGGGTTGTGCGGCCAGCGCATACATCCAGAGCCATTCATGAGCAGTATGCAATTAGAGAGATGAGCAGCTTTTTATTTTTAAAGCGCAATATTTATATACTAGTTACCCATTAGGTAACTATATGACCATCGAAATACCTCAATATGGCTTAAAAGCGTATGCTTTGTTGTATTCAAGACAGGGCATCCATGGCAAATTCAAGCAGTCCGAATTAGATTGGGTAGTGTCTGTGAGTATGAAAAAGAAGATATTCTCCTTGTTATTGAGAACGGGATGGATTAAAAAAAATCCTGAAGGAACCTATTCATGCACAAATCCTTCGGATGCGATAAAAGGGTTATTGGAATTTCGGGTTCCCGGGATTATGAAAGATGCAAAGAGGAAATATGCATTCACGCAATTATCAGCAGTCGAAATATGGTCTGATTTTTCCTATGTGCAAAGAGGTTTAGAAAAGTCTCCTTATTTTATCAAGATTTTGCAAAAAGACTTGAGCTATTGGAAGGAGTTTTTCAACCGCAATGAAATGCCTAACTATGTCAACTCAGGAGGGACCATAGGGGAATTCATGATATTGATTCCTGTACATTCATTGGTATTCGAAGAAAAAAACGGATTCAAAGTAGATTCCTTAAAAGAGACAAGGGCATACGCAAGATCAAATGAAGTATATGCTTATGCGTCAAAGTATATTGAATACACGTATGGAGCTTCAGCATGACTAATAACTTATTCTCATTGAGAGAAGATGAGATATTTAAGACCCTTACAGAATTGAAAGAGCGTGATTTTGTGATTATAGGCGGCTATGCAGTAAATGCGTACGCTTTGCCAAGATTCTCAGTGGATTGTGATATGGTGATTAAAGACGAAGACGAATGTAAAAAGATAGAGAGTGTGCTCCTGAACATTGGCTACAAAAAAGCAAGGCTTCCAAAAGAGGTTCTCTATGCGGGAAGCTTTTCAAGATACGAAAAAAAACTGGATAACCATTTCGCGGTAAGCATGGATATCCTGACAAGCAAGGTCACAGATAGAATGACCGGAGCAATATTCACTGCAAACTGGGTTTTTGAAAACTCAAGTGTAAAAATACTGAAAGGAAAAACGATTGCTGAAGAACTCAAGACGCGAATAATAAATGTCGACGCACTGCTTGTTATGAAGATCGTTTCATGCAGGCCCACAGACGTAAGAGACGTGTTTATGATGATTCCCAAAACCAAAGACAAGGAATGGATAAAATCAGAGATTCAAATAAGGCATGATTTCAACGAGCGGTTGTCGAAGATTATTGGAAAAGTGAATTCAAGGCAATTCCAAGACGGGCTTTCCGGCGTGTACGGCAAATTTGATCCAAAAACTTTTGAAAAAAATAAGAACGAAATATTGGCCTTGCGAAACCTGTGATGCCTGCTTTTTCTACAGGCTATCTGCAAATCCCCGCAAAGAAAGAGAGATGATTAAGACTTTGAAAGAATCTCAAGTATCCTTGTCGTAGAAATCCCGGGCATGTCATCGATGAGAACGATTTTCCCCCCATTTTTTTCCACAGTTGGGCCTTCAATGCCTTTATAGCCGGTTTTCGACTTCACATGCACCGCGGGCTTTATGATATCAAGTATTTCGCACGGGTCTATTTCATCAAATATCGTAACATAATCAACGCAGGAAAGCGCCGCGAGCATTCTCGCGCGATGCTCTTGTGTGTTAATCGGGCGATCTTTGGATTTATACTCTTTGACGGAGGCATCAGAATTAAGGCAGGCAATAAAGACATCTCCCTCCTTAGCCGCTTCCATAAACGTGTATACATGGCCAATATGCAGGATGTCAAACGATCCGTTTGTCGTCACGATCGTTAGTCCTTTCTCCTTAAGCTCCTTCACGATGTCCTTGATTTCTTCCCGGGTTTTGATCTTGCGATCGAGGGATTCCATATCAGAGAGAACCACAACAACATATTTAAATCCATAGCATACAGCAGCGTCATGCGCGTCTTCGTCACAGGAGGAACTGGATTTATAGGGTCTAATATAGCCCTTGAGCTCATTAAGCAGGGTCACGATGTTTTGATTACGGGAACGGATGCGGAGCAAAGCATTCCGGGAGCTAAAAAATATCTCCAGCCAAGTTTCATAGGCATTGATTGGGAAGCCCTTGGAAACCTGGACATCGTTTTTCATGAAGCAGCGATCAATGATACCACCTTCTTGGATAAGGAAGAAATGTTTCGGGCAAATGTTGAGTCTGCCAAGGCCTTATTTGAGCGTGCCATAAAAAACGGCTGCAAACGCATTGTCTATGCGAGTTCCACTGCAGTGTATGGTGATGTGCAGCCCCCCTATAAGGAAGAGGGTCCATTCCATCCCTTAAATCCGTATGCAGAGTCCAAGCTCGAACTTGACAAATACGCGATGGAACTTTCCAAAAAGCATTCCGATGTGATTATTGTCGGATTGAGGTACTGCAACGTGTATGGCCCGCGGGAAAATCATAAAGGCAAGCGCTCCACAATGATTTATCAGCTCGCTCAGCAGATGCAAAGGGGAAATCCGCGCATATTTTACGACGGTGAGCAAAAAAGAGATTACGTTTATGTTAAAGATGTGGTAAGGGCAAATCTCCTCGCGGCAAAAGCAAAACAAAGCTGCATTGTAAATTGCGGAGCCGGCAAAGCAGTATCATTTAATGAAATCATCCGCATTCTGAATGATGTTTTGGGCATGCAGAGAGCCCCGGAGTATTTTAATAACCCATACAAGGGCGTCTACCAGGATTTTACGCTGTGTGATATGACAAAGGCAAGAGAATTGCTTGGTTTTACACCAGAGTTTGACATCAAAAAGGGAATACGGGATTATTTTCTTTCTGGATTTTTAGTTAAAAAAGAATAAAAAAATCAAAGAACCGCTAATATCGCTCCCATCACAAGCATGTACACAAGCTGATAGCCTGCAGTGATAAAAAACCATTCTTTTGATCTGCTTTCAAAGAGTACAGCGCCAAAATTGATTGTCGCCATGAATCCAAGCCAAATCCAGAATGCGATCTGCATGCCTGCGATGGCGGTTGTGATTCCCAAACTGCCAATGAGCATCTCAAGGACATACGCCATAATGAGCGTGCTCACAAACATAAGGCCGAGTACTTTGACCATGTTTCCGGGTTTCTTCTTTTTCATATCTTTTTCCGTGATGCCCATGGATTTCATCCACGCTTTTGAGAAAAGCAACGGCGAATACCATAGCATTCCTATGAAAAAGCTTACAACGGCCGCAATAAGCACGGCTACTAAGTTAACGTCTGCCAAACGACCACCTCTTTTTTTTGAATTCAGGCTCAGGAGTTTATAAAGATTGCGACGCCTAGGAATATCTCACAAACCCATCATGCACTAATTGATCCACAATCTTCTGAGTGATATCAGAGAGGTTAATTTTGGATTGCCCATGATACCACAATACATTTGTGATTTCTGCGCTGGGTTTCGAGTCCTCCGGAATGATTCCCGCAAGATATACCTTGGCTTCGAGCATATCTCCAGCGTGAGGTGTCGTGCCCTGAAACGTTCCATAATTGGTTAAAGCGTATAACTCTGCTCGGCTGAGCTCTTCCTTAACTTCGCGAATGAGGCAGGCCACTTCGCCCTCTCCTTCCAGCGGTTTTCCCCCTGGAAGAATCCAGACGTCTCGTTTCTGAACTAGAAGAACTGCATAATCCCGCATAATGGCGGCGTTGACTGCTTTGCGCATGCTAGGGGCAAAACACAGACGGTTTTTAAGCACTTCGCTGCCGGAGAATATGCGTGAATAATATTCCGTCTGATAAAACTAGTGAGAATAATGCCGGATATAGTCTGGATTAAAGAAAAAGTATTCGGAATTTTGCAATAATTTTGGAAATAATGCAGACACTGTGAAAGATTTCTGAAATTTTAGGAAGATATCCTGATTTTTATTGTAAACCAAGATAAAGAAAACCGACCTAAACGGTCAGCGAGATACCCATCATTGGATGGAATATCTCTCAAGTATAAAAATATTTGGGTAAAGGCGTGGACGCACAATCCGGTTGTGCACTGGCCTGAACAGTCAGCGAGATACCCATCTCATGCGGGTTCAAATTCGTGGCCCCTGACGATGGAATTCCCGCCCACGCCGCCCAAAAAGTAACTTCACCTAAACTTTATAAACCGGTGGATACTCTATCTCAATATGGTCCTTGAAAAGCTCGGGCAGTCTTTGAAAAACACGCTCTCCAAGATAGCGAGCGCCATGTTCGTCGATGACAAGTTGATTAACGAACTCGTGAAGGACATCCAGCGCGCATTGCTGCAGGGCGATGTGAACGTCAAGCTCGTTTTCAATCTCACGAACCAGATTAAGGAGCGCATTAAGAACGAAAAAACTCCGGGGGGATTAACGAAGAAGGAGCATCTCATCAATATCGTGTATGAGGAGCTTGTTAAATTTCTTGGTGACAAGCAGTACAGGATCGAAATCTCGAAGAAACCAACGAAGATCATGCTTGTTGGATTATTCGGCTCTGGAAAAACAACGACCGCGGGAAAACTCGGCCATTATTATGCGAAGCGCGGCATGAAAGTTGCACTTGTGGGTTTAGATGTGCACCGGCCTGCTGCGATGAGCCAGATTGAGCAAGTGGCTGGTCAGGCAAAAGTTCCTGTGTTTATGGACAAGAAAGAAAAGAATCCTGAGAAGATTTGGAATGCAGTTGAGCCGCAGCTCAAAGAATACGACCTTGTGATCATTGACACCGCGGGAAGAGACGCGTTAAGTGATGACCTTATCCAGGAGATCACGTCGTTGAGCAAGCTTATCCAGCCTGATGACCGCTTGCTCGTTATTTCCGCTGATTTAGGACAGGCTGCGGAGAAGCAGGCCCGGGCATTCCATGACAGCTGCAATATCTCGGGAGTCATCGCTACGAAGATGGATGGAACCGCTAAAGCAGGCGGCGCATTGAGTGCGTGCAGTGTGACGAAAGCCCCGATTATGTTTATCGGAGTCGGTGAACATCTTGATGACCTTGAGCAGTTCAATCCTCAGGGTTTCGTTGGAAGATTATTGGGGATGGGTGACATTGAAACGCTTTTGGACAAAGCAAAAGCCGCGATATCTGACGATCAGGCAGAAGACATGAGTAAAAAGCTCTTGAAAGGCGATTTCCACTTAATCGATCTCTACGAACAGATGAACGCCATGAAAAAGATGGGGCCTCTTACAAAAATCGTGGAAATGATCCCGGGCATGGGTCAGCTGAAGGTTCCCAAAGAGATGCTCGAAGGCCAGGAAGAAAAACTTGAGAAATGGAAGTATGCAATGAATTCCATGACGAAGGAAGAGCTCGAGAACCCGGACACGATCAGCGCCTCAAGGATTGATCGCATTAGCAAAGGCTCTGGTGTGAGCGTGAAAGACATTCGCGAGCTCCTCAAGCAGTACAGGCAGAGCAAGAAGATGGTCAAGATGTTTAAAGGAAAAGATCCTGAGAAGATGATGAAGAAGATGGGCGGGATGAAGAATCTCCAGAACATGATGGGGAAAGGAGTGAAGTTTTAGTTCTCCTGAAAATGCTCAACTGTATATAATTCTACATGAATTCCTTTTTTCCACCGATCAGGGTTAAGCCCCGCTTTCGCGCACAAATGACTGAGGAACTCTTCTGGATCACGTAAAGTATCCCAGACCTGGGGCAGGAACGTTGCGGCATGGTCGCCATCGCAGATGATGACTCCAGGATGGTTTCGCAGTGAGCCAAGGAGTTGTTTTTGAGACGTGTATGCAATCGCTTCTGGTTGAGAAAGGATCGAGAGCTCTATTCGGATGAGTGGCTTTTCCCTCGGCTCCACAGGTGGAAACCGTGAATCTTCGTATGCCGCACGTTTCGTATTCTCCACGACGGCATCATAAATGGAATGCACGGGATAGAGCTCTCCAATGCATCCGCGAAGCGCGCCATCAATAGTCAGTGTTACAAATACTCCTCGCTTCTCCAGGAGCTGCTTCGGCACTTTCTGCTCTTCAATCTTTCCTTCAAGCACGGCGCGCGCCGTGCGGAGTAAAAACGCCTGATCTTCGTTTGTTACCATAGTGCAAAACTCGCGTATCCAACAACGCGGTCATTGTCGTGAGTGACATCCCCGGAATGCGCTGAAGCGAGAAGCTTGCATTTCCAGCCGAGTTTTTTTCCGATTAAGAGGCTAATGAGCACGGGGATTTTGCCGCATGCATCGCCATGCTTCAGCATCGCATCATAGTCCAGCGCCTCAATTGCCGCGATTGTTCTTTTGTCCCTGCGCACAGCGTCCTGAGCCGTGTGAAAATGGCTTAAATCCGTGCTTACGATGAGCAAAGCGTCATCGAGGAGCGGAATGATGCGGTCATAGACCTCACGAGGATCAATATCTCCTGCAAGGAGGGGAATCAAAGTAACATTGCCAAAAAGATGCTGTAGAAACGGCACTTCCACTTCCAAACAATGCTCCGGCGCATGCGCTTTCCCATCTTTTCTGAACGCGCATGGAGCAAGCGGGACAGTTCCGAGCGGCGTTCGCCAAAGAGTATGATCATCCTGCGCGACATCCTCAAGGTAAACATAATGCGATGGTCCAAGAAGCACAAATTTTCGTACAGATGTATTTTTTAAGAGCGCGAATGCGTGCGCCGCAATCCGGCCAGAATACACCCAGCCCGCATGGGGGACGATAATTGCCTTGGGGACCATTTCCCGTTGCTTAATCTGGGCGAAGCACTGCTCAAGCTGAGCGATAGCTTCATCTTTGCGTGCGGGATAAAACATTCCCGCAACCGCTGGCTCTCTTAGTTCCATATTCCCGGAAGTTGATG
>JAGVYU010000064.1 GCA_018303105.1 Candidatus Woesearchaeota archaeon
GATCAAATCAACTGAGCCAAAAAACAAAGGATATACAAATGGCTCATTTATTATTCAGTACCAAGATGATAATCCAAAGAAGATATCATTAGAATATGGTACCCAGCGTAAGACGCGCAGCGATTGTCCATATAACCCTGATGAGACGACACAAACATGCTTGTTTAATGTTGACGTTTCTCCATACAACAATCAGCCCTTAAATTATAGATTCACTATTGAAGATATTGCAAATCAAACGGACGAATCAAAAAGTCTCGTAATATATGCGGACACAATAGCCCCAACAATAAATAATATTGGATACTCTCTTGATAAATCTCGCGTCAAATTCAATATCACTATCTCAGAACCAGTTGAGTTGGAATACTACGATCACAATGAGAACCGACCAAAATGGAAAAGCCTGTGCAGCAATTGCGCGGAATACATAAAGACGAAGTCCTTCAGCAAAGGAGTTCACAATCTCTCCATAAGAGCCACAGACAATGTATATCACACTGGCTTACGGCAGGCATACTTCAACAGTACATAAGCCAAAAGAGGTGCCCATAGGGCTATAACCTGGTTATTCTGGTTTGGGGTGGTATCCCTAAAGCCTAACCTCCTACTTCTCACCTGCCAATGGGGTGGACATGGTTACTGTCCACATGATAAGGGGTTCACCAAAATAATAATAGCCCAATAACATGGGTAATATAAGACAAAAACCGCAAACTCGCCCGGACACCCCCCCTATCAAAAAAGATGAGCAGCCTGCAGAAAAAAATCCCTAACAACACCGCAGTAATAATTTCTATAATCATTTCATAAATCCCAGGGGGCTTGAGCGCGTAGCGCGAAACCCCCAGACGCCAGCGGGCTCACCAAGTTTTCAGCTCGGCGCATAACCAAGTTATGCGTCCACGGCTTTACCCAATCATAAGTTTTTTATACTTATGATCGTTAGAGACACACGTCTGGTGATCTCACCGAGTCTTCAGCTCGGTTTTCTTTCTTCTTATGTTTATGCCAGAGAATTCCAGAGATATTCCGTAATCATCAGAAAAGTTTCGTGTCACATAGTTAAATCTTCGAATATCCTTACACTCAGAATTTAATTTTCCGGAAAAGCTGAAAATCCCACACCTAGTAAATGCCTACATTTAAAAAGCAAAATGCACTTTGCTCTGTCATGATTGAACTCATAAGCATTGACCTTGCAGGAACAATTGTGCCCTGTGACGAGGGCCCAATCGTCGTAAGGCCAGGATTTAGGGAGTTCATGGAAGCGTACAGACCGCATACAATAAGGATTATGTTCACAGATGGATATCCAGATACAGTTCAATGGTATATGGACCGGGTACCAGAGCTGAGATTATTCGAGGGGATCTATGATTCTCGCCATTGCATGTACATTCCTGATGATGACATAGTAAAAAATCTTAAAACGCCTTTGCATGATGCAGGTATCGCTCCTGAACTAGCCGTACATATTGGGGATAATTGGATGAATAGGGATAGACGGTCAGCAGAGCACGCCGGAGTGAGGTTTATTCGAATACCCCAGTTCAGGCATAATGCTGCAGACTACTATGAACGAGACAGGAATGATGGGTATGTGATATACGAGGATCCTGAACGGCCATGGTCTTTCATGGAACTGGTCGATAAAATTGATTAAGAAACTTTTCATTTCACAACCCTCAGCTCAAAATAAATGCTCTTCGCAAATTCTCCAAAGATCATGGCTATCATATTTAAGCATTTCTTCTTGAACGGAACAAGCTTTCCAGTTAATTCTTTTTTTACGATTTCAAACCGGGTCTTTACATAGTAGTCATAATTGCTTCCTTTCACAAAATAATCAAACGTGTCAAGCGTGAAGAAATGCTTATGCGTCGGATCCTGATACGCGCCATGATAATGGAAGTAAGGAACAATAATCTTAATCACGGCTCCCTTCTTTGAGATTCTGTGCAGCTCCGCCATTACCGCAACGAGGTCATTCAGGTGCTCAAGCACATTATCAACATAGATCTCATCAAACGTGTTCGCCTTGAACGGATACGGAAAGCTATCGAGATCATGCACAACGTCAACACCGGGCAGTTTAACAAAGTCAAGATTAACATAGCCTTTTTTGACAGCCCGTCCACAGCCGAGATTGAGTTTCATAAACGAAAGACTATACGGGGGCTATATAAAATTATGTGGCAAGTCCAACCCCCTTCACCAGACTTGCACCTGAAACGAGACGCAAAAAACGAAAGATTTAAATAGGATTAAATAACCTTATGTAACATTTAATAACACGGTGGGAACATGGCGCTAAAAACATTTAATATTGAAGAAGGAGTGTACAGGAAATTCAGCGATATATGCAAGGGGAACGGCATGAGCATGAGCAAACAGGTAGAGTTTTTTATGAAATCAGTCGTTGAAGAAGAACCAAAAGTCAAGAAAGAATATCTTCAAAAGCTGGAAAGAATTCGAAAAGGGAAGTTCATACGAGTTCATAATTTCGCAGGCAGATACGGAGTTTAACTGTGGCTTATAAGTTAGATATTCCGGATCATCTTGATAAGATATTTCTCAAATTGTCAAAAAAAGATAGAAAACAGCTGGAGAGCATTCACAAGAAAATAAATGAGATTGTAGTAAACCCGCATCATTACAAACCCCTCAGGGGAGATATGCATGGCGCATTGAGAGTCCACATCCATAAATCATTTGTTTTAACATACGAAATTGATGAAAAAAACAAGGTTGTGCGGCTTCTTGATTATGATCATCACGACAACATCTATTGAATGCCCATAAAAAGCAAAAAGAAGGTATATAATTATGCAGTAAGAATTTACTCAGGGTCTTCAATTTCACATGCAATCGGTAGGCATGCAGGCTGCAGTGTGCCTTCCTTATGAATCACGGACGTAATGCAGTCAAATGGCCTTTGGCGCGGCTCGTCATAATTGAAATCCGCGAGATCACACGCCCTGCCACAGTTGAATTGCTCACAGAACTGGAACGGATCGCAGCCGTACGCATCAACTGGCTCTCCAGGTTTCGAGTCTGGGCATTCATCACACACATCCCCAACACCGTCTCCATCCTCATCCGCCTGATTCGGATTTGGCTCAGCTGGACAATTATCAAAGCAATTTGCAACACCGTCCTGATCCATATCAAAGCCTTCATCAATCTGGCCATCACAATCATCATCTTTGCCATTGCACGTCTCATTCATGCCAGGATTAACATCTGGATCAGTATCATCGCAGTCACCGCACTGTGCGTCATAGCCATCTTGGTCCTGATCATTCCCAGCAAGCACGCATGCTTCCAGACTGCACTGCTCATTCGAGCAGCCGCATGATTGCGAACATGTATTTTGAATGTCCTGACAATCAAACAATTGATTATTATAACAACCGTCAAGGTAATCACAATCGTTTAAAGGACAATCCGCATCTACGGCGCACTCCGCTCCGCATGAGTCCTTCACGCACTGATACGAGAACTGGTCTTCGACGCAGCCGCATACATCCGTACAAGATCCAAACGCGTCCCTTGAGCCCGTTAGGTTTCCTGAGCATTGCGTTGTTGTTTGGCCGCAGAATTGGGAATTATCCGTGTTCGGAGGCTCACATTGCTCTCCAGGATCAATGACTTGATCGCCGCAGAATGGCTCCTCACCGCCACAGGCGCACGTTGGCAAAAGCACGTACGATGGAAGCGTTATGTGAGTGCCACACTGTGAAAATACTCCCGGGGTCGTCTGATTTCCGATGAATGGGAATTGAGTTCCGAATAAGTCAGCCGCAAGGCAGGACGTGATGCTCACGTTGCCCCGCTTGGCCGCTGGAGTGATTGTTGTTCCCGTTGGCCGAACATCTCCAGTTCCATTTCTCCATGAAACAGCGTTTGCTGTCACATTGATTTTTCCGCCATTGCCGAAGCCTCCTGTTGCGACAAAATCTCCCGTTGCCCAAAGCTGCGCTCTGCTGAGGTTAATCTGCAGCGTTGATTGGATGGTGATGTTGCCTCCCTCACCGCCGGCTCCTGTTGATGTTGCTCGAATAATATTCCGGAAGCCAAAAATGTTGCCCTCAAGGGACTTTACCGTGACAATGCCCCCCTCATGATTGGTTACAGAATTATCTGCATGAATTGCAAAGTCTTCCACGCCACCTAGAATAGTGACGTTGTTTCTTGCGAAGATGTCAATCCAGCTTCTCCCGCCATCAGGGCCAAAATGATCCGTGTCAATCTCGCCATTCTCATTAAATCCATTGATGATCAGGTTTTTTCCACTCCAGAGTTCTACGCAGCTTGTTGAGTCAGCGAGTTTGTCCGGCCTATAAGTGTTATCGCAGTGGTTAGGAGGACGATTTGGAACGGCATGGCCATGTCCAGATGAACGCACCTCGCCATCGATGATCATGTCGCATCCTGATTCGAGATGCACTCTATCCGCTCCGGGATCAAGCCCGAGACTCTCCACATCGCCATCATCCTCAATTGTGAGGTCGCAGCTGCTGATAATATCAATAGGCCCTCCACCCGGCTTCTGGAATGCTCCCGTTCCTGTTTCCCCGCTTTCGGATGAAATATCTCCATCAATCTCGATGGTCTTTGCTAATATCTTGATATACCCCGCAGATCCAGTTCCTGCGTCCGCATGGATTTCAGAATCATCTTCCTGTTCAAAGTGATCAGCCGCGATAAGACTGATGTTTCCAGCAACGCCTGTGCCCGATGCGCTTTTGCTGCTGGAGATATCTCCATCGTAGAGCGTTATATTGTTTGCCGTAATGCCAATGTTGCCGCCGTTGCCGTTCGTTGTGGTTGCGAAAACATTGCCAAAGCTTTCAAAATGACCCGTGATCGTAAGCAAAATAAATCCCGCGTTACCAGTTCCTGTCGTAACTTCGCGTGTGCTGCTAATTAATGCACGCGTTGATCCTGACTCACGCAGAATCATATTGCCGCTTGCAAACATCGTGATGTTTGATCCTGATCCCGCTCCCCCTCTGTTCTCCGAATTGACTTCAGCGCCGGCTTTAAGATCGATATTGTTTGCTGAAATGGTGAGCAAACATGCATGAGTTGCCAAGATATCATTACAATTGATTTGGCCTCCGTTCGCAACCGTCGGAGTATCTACAATGAGATCATCCGTAATCAAGAGTGCAAGCCCTGTTTGCGAGTTTATGCTTGCATTGCCAAGAACATGCAACGTCTGGTTTATTGAGTACGTGCCATTCCGGAACACGACCGATTTGATCTGGCACTCTCCTCCCGATACGACGCCGCCAAGTATTCCGCAGTCATCTGATAAAACAAGGGGAAGCGCTAGTAAGAGAATAGCAAGATAAATGATGTGTTTACGCATACTTCTTCAGCCACCAAACCATTCTTTTACTACTGGCACGAAGAATGGGTATAAATGTATTTTCGGCGTTGAATATGGAGAAAAAGATAGCGAGGATAGAGAATAACAACGCCAGTAATGATATTAGAGACGCTTAATCCCTGTCAAGCGAGAATGATATGCGTTCATCATCCTCAAGGCAAAACGTCCTCGATTCAGAGTCATAGTCGTCTGCTGAAACCCGGATATCATAACAATCCCTTCTCAGATTGTAGAAATGCGCTTCTCCATCGTCATCCGTGTAATCAATGTCATCCTCGCCGTCTTCAATGCGCACTTTGGCGTCCTCGATCCTGTCACCATCTTCGTCATCGCGCACAATGACCGTAAGATCTATGCGCCGGGATTCGCGCTCATAGAGATCATTTGCCAAGTCATCATATTGCATGCGCAAACGCCTGTTTTCCTGCTGGAGTTGCTGCTGCTGCATTTGTTGCCGGGTATCCTCAGCAGTTGGCCCCATAACATACGTTACAGGTTGAGGGGATTGATACTGGACGGGAGCGTAATAGGTTGGAGGAGTGCTTTGACTTTCAACAAACATGAGGATAATCCATGCGGCCCCTACAATTGCAATGGCAAGAAGTACGGATACCATCAGCTGTTCATTTTTCATGCGCCATACTGATACTGAGACCTATATAAGCATTATAGTACTCGAGCGCACACATCATACAACAAATTGGAATCCTAACCTTTATAAATATCCATTCTGCCCTTATCTGAGGAGGGATAGCTCATGAAGAAGTATGTGTATGATTTTTCTGAAGGAAAAGCCGATATGAAGATGTTGCTTGGAGGTAAAGGCACATATCTTGCAGAAATGACCGCAATGGGAATTTCTGTTCCATTCGGATTCACGATCACGACGGAAGCATGCGACGAGTATCATGAGCATGGGAAAAAACTGCCAGAGGGAGTGCAGTCGCAGGTAGACGCGAAGTTAAAGCTTCTTGAGCAGAAAATGGGATTAAAACTGGGAGATCCTCAAAATCCATTGCTTGTTTCCGTACGCTCCGGAGCCGCGGCATCAATGCCCGGCATGATGGACACGATTCTTAATCTTGGATTGAATGATGCCGTTGCAGATGGATTAATCAAGAAAACGCGGAATGAGCGTTTCGTTCGCGATTCGTACAGGAGATTCGTGCACATGTTTGGCGATGTTGTGTTAGGAGTAGATCATGATGACTTTGAGCATATACTCGAACAGAAAAAGAAGACAAAGGGCGTGCAGTATGACACGGAGCTTGACGCAAAAGATCTCAAAGACGTCACGGACAAGTATAAGGGGCTCGTGAAAAAGAAGACGGGTAAAGAATTTCCGAGCGACCCGAAAAAGCAGCTGTTCATGGCGATTGAAGCGGTATTTCATTCATGGAATAACGAGCGCGCGATCCTCTATCGTAAGCTCAATGACATCAAAGGCCTTCTGGGAACAGCGGTAAATGTTCAGGCGATGGTCTTTGGAAATATGGGCGAAACTTCAGGAACGGGAGTCTGCTTTACAAGGGATCCTTCGACGGGTGAAAACAGGTTTTACGGAGAATACCTCATGAACGCACAGGGAGAGGATGTTGTTGCTGGAATCCGCACTCCCCAAACACTTGACACGCTGCAAAAACAGAATCCAGCAATCTATAAGCAGCTCTGCGATGTCCGCACAAAGCTTGAAAAGCATTACAAAGACATGCAGGATATGGAATTCACGATTCAGGAAGGAGTGTTGTATATCCTCCAGACGAGAAATGGAAAAAGAACGGCAGCAGCTGCGGTCAGAATAGCGGTTGAGATGGTCGCTGAGAAACTCATCGATAAAAACACGGCGATGATGAGAGTCTCCGCGTCCTCACTAGATCAGTTATTGCACGATCACCTTGATCCTATTGCCAAGAAAAAACACAAACCGATTGCGAAAGGTCTTCCAGCATCTCCGGGAGCAGCTGTCGGCGAAGTCATTTTTCACGCGGAAAACGCCCATGAAGAAGCGGCGAAAGGGAAAAAGGTTATCCTCGTCAGGACGGAAACAAGCCCTGAAGACCTTATTGGGATCAACGCTGCAGAAGGAATCCTGACATCAAGAGGTGGAATGACTTCTCATGCCGCGGTCGTCGCGAGGGGGATGGGAAAATGCTGCATCGCTGGATGCGCTGATATCAAGGTGGACGAGGAAGCAGGATATTTTGAGGTGAAGGGAAAGCGCATCAAGGAATTTGAGCACATTACACTTGACGGAAGCACGGGTGAGGTGTATATTGGGAAAATTCCCACAAAAGAACCTGAACTCTCAGGAGAGTTCGCTACACTCATGCGGTGGGCAGATGAAGTACGGAGACTGAAGGTGAGGGCAAACGCAGACATTCCAAGAGATGCACAAGTCGCGATCAAGTTTGGAGCTGAAGGTATTGGTTTGTGCAGAACCGAGCACATGTTTTTTGAAGGCGATAGAATACAAGCAATGCGAGAGATGATTCTGGCGGAGAATGTGGACGAGCGGAAAAGGGCGCTCGCAAAGCTCTTACCGTATCAGAAATCTGATTTCAAAGGGTTATTTTCAGCGATGAAGGGGAAACCAGTCACGATTCGGCTCCTTGATCCGCCGTTGCATGAATTCCTGCCGAAGGAGGAGGATGAGATTAAAGATATTGCAAAGGAATTGAATGTTTCGGTTGAGAAAATCAAGGCGAAAATCTCCAGTTTGCATGAGCAGAATCCAATGCTCGGCCATAGGGGTTGCAGACTGGGCATCACATACCCGGAGATTACAGAGATGCAGACTCGAGCCATCATGGAAGCAGCGCTCGCTATGAAAGACCATGGTCTCGTTCCGGAAATCATGATTCCACTTGTTGGAAACATTAACGAGTTTAAGCATCAGCGCGATGTCGTGAAAAAAACCGCTGATGAAATTCTGAGAAGGGCAAACTCGAAGATGAGATATCTTATCGGCACGATGATTGAGGTTCCAAGGGGAGCGCTAACTGCTGATGAGATCGCCGAGGAAGCCGAGTTTTTCAGCTTCGGCACGAATGACCTCACGCAGATGACGCTTGGCTTCTCAAGGGATGATGTGGGAAGTTTTGTTCCACATTATATTGGGCTCGGTATTCTTGAGAAAGATCCTTTTCAGGTATTGGACCAGACTGGCGTTGGACAATTAATTGAAATGGCCGTGAAGAAAGGTAAATCCGCGAGAAAAGATTTAAAGCTCGGAATCTGTGGCGAGCATGGGGGAGATCCGAGCTCTGTGGAATTCTGCCATCGGACAGGTTTAGATTACGTAAGCTGCTCACCGTACAGAGTTCCGATCGCGAGACTAGCTGCCGCGCAGGCGGTGTTGAGGAAATGAATGATAAATTGCGAACTCTGCAAAGCGAGAGAGGAGAACTTCCGTCTCATCAAACACAACAAGCACGCTTTCGCCGTCGTGAACATAGAGCCCATAAACCACGGCCATGTCATGATTCTGCCAAAGAGGCACAACAACTCCTAAATCTATCTTTGGAGATGGTAAGGGGGATTACAAAGCTCACGAAAAAAGACTGCATCCTCGTTCAGAACTACGGCCAACATGCGTCGCAAGTACATATGCATTTCCATGTCATCCCCTGCACGTTGGGAATACGGGAGATGATTGCAAAATATGAAAAAATCCCCGCGAGAAAACGCCAATCGGTTGCTGTCCTGGCGAAGATTGCGAATGAAATAAAGCATATGCTCTAGTATATGAATTCTTTTAAATAGGACGAGGACACGAAAATGCATGCTTGAAATGCCCGCTACGTTGGACGCTGTTGTGAAAGATCTTGCGAGCGTGGGGAGCAAAGCATTCCTCGTTGGCGGTGCGGTCATTGACGCGATTCAGGGCCGTGAGGTCAAAGATTGGGACGTCGAAGTATGCGGAATTAGATTAGACGCCTTGATTGACATTCTCAAGAGGCATGGCAACGCGAACTATGTGGGGAAATGCTTTGGCGTCGTGAAGCTATACGCCGCTGATCATGAATATGACTTTAACCTCCCTCGGAGGGAAACAAAAACCGGCCAGGGACATAAAGATTTTGAGATGGAGTTTGATCCTGCCTTGACTCCTATTGAAGCAGCAGAAAGGAGGGATCTCACGATAAATTCCATGTTCTATGATCTCTCAACCGGAATATTGAATGATCCGTTCGGAG